>NZ_JAPUDY010000098.1 GCF_027492855.1 Acidovorax sp. | reverse complement strand
ACCTGCTGTCCATCGAGGGCCTGCCGCGCGACATCGTCACGCACATCCTCGACACAGCGGCCAACTTCGTCTCGGTGAACGATCGCGAGGTCAAGAAGGTGCCGCTCTTGCGCGGCAAGAGCGTGTTCAACCTGTTCTTCGAGAACAGCACACGCACGCGCACCACCTTCGAGATCGCGGCCAAGCGCCTGTCGGCCGACGTGATCAACCTCGACATCGCACGCAGCTCTGCGAGCAAGGGCGAGTCGCTGCTCGACACCATCGCCAACCTCTCGGCCATGGCGGCCGATTTGTTCGTGGTGCGGCACAGCGAATCGGGCGCGCCTTACCTGATCGCCCAGCATGTGGCGCCCCATGTGCACGTGATCAATGCGGGCGACGGCCGGCATGCCCACCCCACGCAGGGGCTCTTGGACATGTACACCATCCGCCACTACAAGAAGGATTTCAGCAACCTCACCGTGGCCATCGTGGGCGACGTGCTGCACTCGCGCGTGGCGCGCTCCGACATCCACGGCCTGACCACCCTGGGCTGCCCCGAGGTGCGCGTGGTGGGACCACGCACGCTGGTGCCAGCGGACATGGCGCAGATGGGCGTGCGTGTGTGCCACACGCTCGAAGAGGGCATCAAGGACGCGGACGTGGTCATCACGCTGCGCCTGCAGAACGAGCGCATGAGCGGCGCGCTGCTGCCGTCGAGCCAGGAGTATTTCAAGAGCTTCGGCCTCACGCAGGAAAAGCTGCAACTGGCCAAGCCCGACGCCATCGTGATGCACCCCGGCCCCATCAACCGGGGTGTGGAGATCGACTCCGCCGTGGTCGATGGCAAGCAGAGCGTGATCCTGCCGCAGGTGACGTTTGGCATCGCCGTGCGCATGGCAGTCATGTCCATCGTCGCTGGCAATGAAGCTTGATTGCTATTATTTTAATAGCTGTTTGCGCTTGTTGAATAAGCGCTAGCGGCCAATTTGGCTTGAAACCATGAAGATACTCATCCAGAACGGCCGTGTCATCGACCCCGCTTCGGGCCTTGACCAGACCTGCGACATCGCCATCGCTGCGGGCCGCATTGTCGGCGTCAACCGCGTGCCGCCCGACTTCGCGCCCAAGCGTGTGGTGGACGCCGCTGGCTGCATCGTGCTGCCGGGCCTGGTGGACTTGGCCGCGCGCCTGCGCGAGCCCGGCCATGAACACGAGGGCATGCTCGAATCCGAAATGGCCGCCGCCGTGGCCGGAGGCGTGACCAGCCTGGTCTGCCCGCCCGACACCGACCCCGTGCTCGACGAGCCCGGCCTGGTGGAGATGCTCAAGTTCCGTGCCGAAAAACTGCACCAGTCGCGTCTGTTTCCGCTGGGTGCGCTCACCCGTGGCCTGGCGGGCGAGGTGCTGACCGAGATGGCCGAGCTGACCGAATCGGGCTGCGTGGGTTTTGGCCAGGCCGAGGTGCCGCTGGCCAGCACCCAGGTGCTGCAGCGCGCGCTGCAGTACGCCGCCACCTTTGGCTACACCGTGTGGCTGCGCCCGCAGGAGATGTACCTGGGCAAAGGCGTGGCGGCCAGTGGCGCGCTGGCCACGCGGCTGGGCCTGTCGGGCGTGCCCGTGGCGGCCGAGACCATTGCGCTGCACACCATCTTCGAGCTGCTCAAGACCACCGGCGCGCGTGTGCACCTGTGCCGCATCAGCAGCGCTGCGGGCATCGAGCTGGTGCGCCGGGCCAAGGCTGACGGCCTCAAGGTGACCTGCGACATCAGCATCAACACGCTGCACCTGACCGAAAACGACATCGGCTTCTTCGACAGCCGCGCGCGCCTGACGCCGCCGCTGCGCCAGCAGCGCGACCGCGATGCCCTGAGCGCGGCGCTGCTGGATGGCACCGTCGATGCATTGGTGTCCGACCACACGCCCGTCGATGAAGACGCCAAGACCTTGCCTTTTGCCGAGGCCGAGCCCGGCGCCACCGGACTGGAGCTGCTGCTCTCGCTGGCGCTCAAGTGGTCGCAGGACAGCGGCGTGCCGCTCGTGCGTGCGCTGGCCGTGGTGACGAACGAGCCCGCACGGGTGCTGGGCAACGCCCTGGGCACCTTGCAGGCCAGTGTGGGCCAGATCGTGGAAGGTGGCGTGGGCGACCTGTGCATTTTTGACCCCGAGGCCGCCTGGACGGTGCGGGACGATGCGCTCGCCAGCCAGGGCAAGCACACACCGTTCTCGGGCTACGAGCTGCCGGGCCAGGTGCGCATGACGTTGGTTGGCGGCCAGGTCGCTTTTGACCGAGGCTGAGGTGGTGCGACGCGGCGAGGCCCTGCGGTGAAGTCTTTGCGTGCCTGCTGGCGCCTGCTGCGCATGCTGGCCCACATCGCCAAGGGGCTGTGGATTGTGGCGCTGCGTTTTCCGGCGCTGGTACCGGACCAGCAGCATGCGCGCGTGCAGGCATGGTCCATGGAGCTGCTGGCGCACGCGGGCATCAGCCTGCGCGTCCTGGGCCAGCCGCCTGTGGCCGGGCCGGTGATGCTGGTGGCCAACCACATCTCGTGGCTCGACATTCCGGTGATGCACGCGGCACGCCACTGCCGTTTTGTCTCCAAATCCGACGTGCAGGGCTGGCCGCTGATCGGCACGCTGGCCACCGCCGCAGGCACGCTCTACATCGAGCGCAGCTCGCGCCGCGATGCGCTGCGCATGGTGCGGTCCATGCAAGAGGCGCTGGAGCGCAACGAGGTGCTGGCCGTGTTCCCTGAAGGCACCACGGGCGATGGGCGCGAGATGCTGCCCTTTCACGCCAACCTGCTGCAGGCCGCCGTGGCCGCACAGGCGCCGGTGCAGCCCGTGGGCCTGCGCTTTGCCGACAAGGCCACGGGTGCCACCAGTTTTGCGCCCAGCTACATCGGCGACGAAACCCTGGTCGGCTCGATCTGGCGCACGCTGTGCGCGCCGCCCATCGAAGCCGTGGTGCACTACGGCACGCCTGAATTGGCTGGCGAGCGCGACCGTCGTATCTGGACCCAGCACCTGCGCGATACCGTCGATCAGTTGCGCCAGGGCTGATGAGCGCCCGGCGGCACGGGTGCTTGCGGGCGTCGCCTGGGGTGGTTTTGTCATCCAAAAACGTGCATATTCCACGTTTTCGAAGCGCGGGGAGCGGCTTCAGAAGCGAAGCCAACGCCATCGCCCGTATCGTCCGCTTCTTTCTGCCTGCCCCTTCGAGCAGGCGCTTCGCACACTGCCGGGAGGGCACCATGGACCTGATTGAGCGCGTTAAGAACATCCTTTTGCAACCCAAGGAGGCCTGGGCCGCCATCGACACTGAAACCACCGACGTGGCGACCCTGTTCACCCGCTACGCCCTGATCCTGGCCGCCATTCCGGCCGTCTGCGGGTTCATTGGCATGTCGCTGATCGGCTTTGGTGGCTTTGGCTTCACCGTTCGCCTGCCCTTCGTCTCCGGGTTGGTGAGTATGGTGGTGTCGTATGCGCTGAGCCTGGCGATGTTGTTTGTGCTCGGGCTCATCATCGACGCGCTGGCCCCCATGTTCGGTGGCAAGAAGAACCCCATTCAGGCGCTGAAGGTGGCGGTGTATGCCAGCACCGCCGCCATGCTGGGCGGCATCTTCAACATGCTGCCCCCGCTGGCCCTGCTGGGCATGGTGGCCGCGCTGTACTCCATTTACCTGCTCTACCTCGGTCTGCCCGTGCTGATGAAGAGCGCCCCTGAGAAGTCGGTGGTTTACACGGTGGTGGTCATCGTCGCGGCCATTGTGATGAGCGTGTTGATTGCCACCCTCAGCTCGCTGGTGGTGCCCCATGGCGGTGCGATGCTTGGCGGCGCAGATGTACCTGCCATCACCATGAACACGCCGAACGGCAAGGTGACCATCGACACCGCTCGCCTCGAGGAGGCGGGCAAGCAGGTGGAAGAAGCCGCGCGCCAGGTGGAAGAGGCAAAAAAAAGCCAGGACCCCGCTGCCATTGCCGCTGCCACCAGCAACGCGGCCAAGGCGGCGGCAGGCATGTTCGGCGGCGGTCAGGCCGTTGCGGCGCAGTCGCTCAAGGCCGCGTTGCCCGAAACCCTGGCAGGCATGCCGCGCACGGGTTTTGACGTGCAGGACGGCGCCGCCCTGGGCCTGCCCACCAGCCAGGCCAGTGCGCAGTACAGCCGCGATGACAAGATGGTGCGCCTGGAGATCGTGGACATTGGGGGCCTGGGGAAAATGGCGATGATGGGCATGGTCCAGGGCGAAAAGGAAGACCAGGCCAGCGCAGAAAAGACCTGGCAAGAAGGCGGCAGAACCCTGCATACGCGCTACGAAAAAGACGGCAGCCATGCAGAGTTCAAAACCATTTTGAAGAATGGCCTGGTGGTCAGCATCGAGGGCGACAACGTGGACATCAAGGCCTTGCAGGGCTTGATGTCGCAGGTGGACCTCAATGGCTTGGAGGGCCTGCAGCGCAAGGGCAAGTCCTGATCGGTCTGGTACTCACTCCGATGGAAAAGGCCGGCAGACGCGGGCCTTTTTCATTTTGAAGGGCCGGGGGATTGTGCGGCTGGCGCTAGACTGCGCCGAGACGCCCTTCAGGGCGCGCACATTCCACTTTGACTCCATGCACCCTCAGTCGTTGTACCAACGCGCCCTGGGCCCTGCCTACCAGCGGCTGGCGCCCGCGTTAGCGCGGTTTCATGCCCTGTCAGGCCCGCAGCGCCTACAGGGCCACGTGCAGGTGCATGCGCCTGCCACCTGGCTGGCGCGCGGCCTGGCCCTGGCGCTGGGCGCGCCCCAGCGCGCGGTGCAGGGGGCGATCACTTTTGAGCTGGATGCACGCCCGGACGCCGAGGTGTGGACCCGCCGCTTTCCTGCGCAGACCATGCAGTCCACCCTGCGTGAGGTGGCTGGTCAGGTGGTGGAGCACCTGGGCGCGGCGCGGTTGACCTTTGTATTGAACGAATCCGAGGGGCGGCTGGTGATGCGGCTGCAGCGGTTGCATTTCTGCGGCATTCCTTGCCCCGCGTGGCTGCGCCCAGAGGTGGTGGCCGAGGAGACCGGGGTGGGCGATGCCCTGCATTTCAATGTGCAGGCCACTGTGCCGGGCGTGGGGCGTGTCGTCAGCTACCAGGGGCACCTGGTGGTTCCGCCGGGGGCATCCGCATGATCGTGGTGTTTGACGGCCAGTGCCTGCTGTGCAACGGCTGGGTGCAGTTTCTGCTGCGGCATGACCACGCGCGGCGCATCCGGTTTGCATCCATCCAGAGCACTGCCGGGCAGCAACTGCTGGCGCAGGCGGGGCTCCAGGTAGAGGGTCTGCAGACCCTGCTGGTCATCGACGGTAGCCATCGCTGGCAACACACCGCGGCCATCTTGCGGGTGCTGCATGTGCTGGGTTGGCCCTGGCGGCTGGCGTGGGTGGGCTGGCTGGTGCCAGCGCCGCTGCGTGATGCCTTGTACCGCTGGGTGGCGCGCCACCGTTACCGGATCTGGGGCCGGTCAGACACTTGTATGCTGCCTTCCGCAGAGACGGCAGAGCGTTTTCTGGATGTGTTGCCGCCAGGGAGAATATTTCAAAAATGATAGCTGCTAGCGCTTGATGAATAAGCGCTAGGGTCTGTTTTTTTCAAATCCTGGCGCCATCTTCGCGTGGGAAGGTCACCACATGGTCCACCTGCGCACGGATGCCGATCCACTCGCCCAGCGCGTGGTTGTGGTGGCTGGGCACATGGGCCATCACGGTGTGGCCGCTGGGCAGGCGCAGGGTGTACAAAAACTCCGAGCCCCGGAACGACTTGCGCACGATTTGCGCCTGCACTGTGGCCGCGTCGTCGTGCACGATGTCGTCGGCGCGCAGCAGCACATCACATTCGCCGCCAGGGTAGCTGCTGGGCAGGGGGCATTCGTCCAGGTCGGTCAGCGCGCCCAGCGGTGTTTGTGCCACCACGTTGTTGCCGCGCTGCTCCAGCGTGGCGGGGGTGAACACGCCGTGCCCGATGAAGTCGGCCACGAAGCGTGTGGCGGGGCGGTGGTAGAGCGTGTAGGCATCGTCCCACTGGTGCAGATGGCCTTCGTTCATCACGCCGATCACGTCGCCAATCGCAAAAGCCTCGAACTGGTCGTGCGTCACAAACAAGGCCGTGGCGCCCGCTGCCTTGAGGATGCCGCGCACCTCGTGCGCCAGGCGCTCGCGCAGGTCCACGTCGAGGTTGGAAAACGGCTCGTCCAGCAGCATGAGCTG
>NZ_JAPUDY010000097.1 GCF_027492855.1 Acidovorax sp. | reverse complement strand
GACGGCGAGGCAACCGTCCAACTTCTGGGGGGCAGTTCAAACCCGGGGCGATTCATGAACTCATCTCGATGACGCCCTCGGGCCCTTCGCTTAACCTCCAGCCAGATGTGCGATCAGGAAAGACGCGAGGAGCCCTTGACCAGAACTCAGCCAGCGCCTTGAACCTCCATGAGGTGCCCCAACTCGGGTCGAGGCTGATCATCGTGGGTTCCACCGCGCCATCAACTAGAACCTCGTCTGTGTCCATGAATGAGGCGAATAGATCGGCAGGACCGCGGGAAAAGGGACTTAGGGCCGATCGTTGCCCATCGCAAAAAGCCCAATAGCGCTCCAGATCCTCAAGATTCTTCAGGCTGTCGAAGATGGTGATGAGATCCGCAAGCGGCAGGAGTCGCACGGGTTTGTCAGGAAGGTTGAGGAGCCCCACAGAGGTAGTGGCCAAGGCAGGCGCAAGGATGATGTACAGCTCATCGGCTGACGGACCGTTGACGCCGTCACTCGAGAGCAAGACCTCCGGGCCTCCAATGAGTTTGAAGCGAATGTTTTTTGCCTGTCGGGCCTTGGCCAGAATGGCAGCAGCAACCGCCGCCTGCTTATCGACCAGTTCATGATCGCAAGCGCAAATGAGGTACACACCCGTCGGCGCAGAGGTCACGCTGCTGATGGGAAGCTCGCTGCATATCTCGCCGCCGAGAACCAATACCACCGGTCCTGGCAAAGTGCCGTCATAGCGTTCGAAGACAAACTGGCCCAGCCTACTGTGCACCTGAGGGCTGATACTCGGCGCTTTCTTCTTTGCCCAGTGGTCGATGACCGTCCCTGGAGCGCTTCGTACCGCCATCGGATACCAGGCCCCGGCGACATTGACGCCCAAGAAGGGAACGGCATCGCCAGTGAATGCTGCATTGCCGAACGATTCCCACGTCAGTGGCGCCTTGTAGCCACCCAGGTCCGCATTGAGAGAAGTTCCCGTGCGCTGGCGCCAGTCGGCGCTCAGTTGACCGATTTTCTGCAGCATATCCCTGTACGAGAGCCAGAAATCTTCCGGGGGGAGCTCTACGTGGCCACGTTCCGCGTCGACAACAGGGGGCTGTGTAAGGTGTGGAATGGCTTCAATGATCAGTGCCTGCAGCGAGACGACCAAGTCCATCTGGGCCAGTGCGGCGGGCACATCGGCGTAGGTGATTCGAAAGGCTTCTATGAAGTCCGGCACTCGCTCGATGCTGCTGCCGTAGAAGACCGGAACGAACCGGCCGCCGAGACTCACCTTGGTCTGCCCCCAATCCGCCTCAGGGGAGAAGTCTTCGAGAGTAGGAAAGTCGGGCCAGGCTGCGTGAAGTGCTTCGGCGAACTGTTGGAAGTCGGCATAGCTCTCGATTCTTTTACCGCCACGTTCTTCGAGCGGGACTTCCAGGAATACGCACCATGCGAACGCATGTTTGACGTGACTACCGGCATTTGCCGGCCAGAGTTCGGACACGCCGATCGCACGCGCTACGTCCGCGGCGTCGTACTGGCAGATGAGTGTGCGGGTCTCCCTTACTTGGGTGAGGAAAGTGTCCTTCACCTGTTTGCGTGCGCCAAATTGGTTATGTAAGCTGATCATCCGGCGAAGTAGGAAAGCAGGATCCTCTGGGCTCTTGGCAAGTCGACGCTCGCGCTTCTCTCTGGACTTTCTACCCACGGGACCTCCTTTGCGTTCTTCAAAGCTCATCTGCTGGCGAGTTCTCGCTCCTACGGCGCAGCAGAGGCAATACTAGCAACGCAGCGCATATTTGCAGGAGAGTACACAACACGTGCTTAAAGCGAATATCGGTTGCGCTTGTACGGAACCGCAGAGAGCTCGCAGGAGGCCGAGCCTGGTGCAGCTACTTCACTTTGCGCTTATTGAACTGTTACCCTGCTTAGGGATGGTCTGCACGAATCCTGCCGATTCGTGCTTGCCCTGCTCGGCATCAGGCAGGACGATCGCATCTCATGAAGCAAGCCAGTCTGATGCAGCACTGCAAGCTCACGTCAAACCGATTCGTGCAGATCTTTCTTAGGGCTGCTGTTCGAGAGCCGCGACTCGCCCTTGCGGGTTTTGGCTGCTGCAAAGCGTCTGCTGTCTCGCGCAGTGTCTGGGGCCTGAGGGTCTGTTTGCATCCGGCCCAGGCCGTGCGGGTGAGGCTGTTAGGGCGCAGTCCAGGGCTTGAGCGCAATGATGCGACTGGTGTCTTCCTGGGCCCGCATCCAGGCGGCTGTCGCCGGGCATCGCAGTCCGATGAGCTGCTCAACTTTGCCCAGATCGTCGAGCAGGTTGCGCTTGAAGATCGGCTCATGGTGCGCGATGCGGTTACGCAACTGGCGCACGACTTCGAGGTCCTTGTAAACCTCGTCCCGAACATCGGCAATGCTCTTGGCCGGGTCGTGGTGAGGCAGTACCGCCGCCAAGTGTGGTGACCAGAGCCGTTTGTCGAACCGGCTCGTGAACATGGTCTGCCAAAAGATGAATTTCAACTCCGGTATGACCTTGCCCGTCGTGTTGAAGCGGGCGCCGGTTGCATGCAGGTCGCTGCGCGCGCGGTAGCCGGTCTGCGGCATGGGAAGGCTGCGCAGGAGGCCGGGAGACCAGGGCCACCCGGCACCGTAGACGAGCTCTAGTGCATCCGAGACGGCATTGCGGATGACCACCTCGCACATATGCAGCGGCAGCAGGAGTGCCGAGGACACCTGGGCGTTCCAGCCGTAGAGCGCCAAGGCGTCGACCGGATTGGACTGTTGCGGAATGCGCGTGGTCGCGATTTCGTAGGTGGCCATGCGCGCGCGCGACAGCGTTGTCAGGATGGTCAGTTCGGGGGGAGTTGTAGACATTTGTTCTTCGAGTTATACTTACAGCACTAGCCATGGGACTTGTCGGCGCGAGCCTCCCCCCGTGGACAGACGATAGTTTGAAAGGCCCACCTCTGGTGGGCTTTTCCTTTTGTGGCTCCAGATCGAGGCACGCCCGCCAGGATCGGCGGTCATGCCAGGGCGTTTTGCCAAGGCCGTTAAGTGCGGTCTATCCATAAGCGGTGTCCTGTCTGAGCACCGCCAGGTGCATTTCGAGTTCGCTGAGTTGGGCTTGCAGCTTCAGGCGTTCGGCGCGCAAGGCCTCCAGGTCCACCTGCTCCTCCTGCGCCTGGACCTGAATGTAGTGACCCACATTGAGGTTGAATTCGTTGTCCGCGATGTCCCCCAGAGACACCAGCCGTGAATAGACCGTGTCCTGTTGGCGCTGGTGGTAGGTCTGCACGATGCGCTGCAGGTCGGCCGGCCCCAGTGTGTTCTGGGTTTTGCCATATTCGAAGAAGTTGCTGCCATCGATGAACAGCACTTTTTCATCCTGCTTGCAGCGGCGCAGCACCAGAATTGCAACCGGGATAGCCGTGCTGGGCATCAGCTTGGCCGGCAATGCGATCACCGCATCGAACAGGTTTTCCTCCAGCAGCTTGCGCCGTATATGCGCTTCGGCGCCGCCGCGGAAAAGAGCCCCCATGGGCATTACCACTGCCATGCGCCCATGCAGCAGAGACATGGACTCAACCATGTGGCTGATGAAGGCGTAGGTGGCCGAGGTCGCCGGCGGCATGCCCCGCCAGAAACGTCCGAGCGGGTCGACATTCCCGGCTTCGCGCTGCCAGCCCGCCACGTTGTAAGGGGGGCTAGACAGGACGACGTCGAATGTGCGCAGCTTGTTGTTCGGCGTGATGAACTTGGGATCCTGCAGGACATCACCCCATGCCAGATGGGTGCGGTTCTCGTTGTGCAGAACCATGTTCAGCCGCGCGAGGGCGAGCGTCTCGCCATTGATCTCCTGGCCATACAGTTCGCAGCCTGCGTCGTCACCGTTTTGGCGTGCGCGTTGACTGCCTGCGATGAGTGCGCCGCCGGTGCCGCAGCAAGGGTCCATGATGGACTCGCCATCCCGAGGCTCCACCAGTTCCGCCATGAGCCGGCTGATCGCCGGAGGCGTGAAGAACTCGACGCCGCGTTTGCCGAGAGTCCCTGCCATGGTGGTCAGCAGGGCGTCGCAAGCATATGCCGCTGCCGCGAAGGCGCTTGCGTCCGCCTGCCGGAAATCCAACGCCGAGTCATGGCCAATGACAGCCATGAGACGGCCCAGGGTGCGGTCACGCTCCTTCGCTTCGCCCAGGCGGGTCGAGCTGAAACGCAGTCCCTGGATACCGTCCAAATGCATACGGTTGGCTGTCGCCAGCGCATGGAAGACTGCATCCAGCCGATCGCCGATGCCGGGCACCTCGCTGTTCTCCAGCAGTGCGTGGAAGTCGACCGTTGTCGGCAGCTCCAGGTGGCGCAAGGGGCTGGAGACGACGGCATCCGCACCGTGGCCGAGCTGCACCCAGCCGGGGGCCTGGATGTCAGTGAGGAACTTCAACGCCAGGATGCCGATGACGGCATCGCGATAGCCCTCCAGATCCAACGATCCCTGGCGCAGAATGCTGTACGCGTGCTGGGTCACCGCGTCGACAGCGGCGGTGCGTTCTGCATCAAGCATGGTCGCCCTCCGCATGCAGCCACAGCTCGGACAGGCGTGCTGCTTCTTTTTCGTCCAGAGCATTGAGGCGCAGGCGCGTGACCACAGCTTGCTGCGTGGTGACGTACAGTTCGGCGATACGCAGTTGCGTCATGACAGGAGGAATCTCCAGCTCCAGACTGAGCAACTCATTCTTGTTGATGGCCTGGATGGCGGTGCCCGTGGCGCGCGCTTTGATCTTCGCCTGGGTGGCCGGCCGGTTGAGGTACCAGGTCAGGTAGCGAGGGTCGACATTCCCGACGCGATGGATGATGTGGAACTGACCGACCGGGCACACGGGTTCGGGCGCACCTTCGAATAGACACACCGGGTTCTGGTCACCACGCGACACGATGATGATGTCGCCCGGCACCAGGCAGTGGTCAAGGAAACGCGGTTCGACCTCGACCTTTCGCAACTCCGTCCAGTTGATGGACTGACCCCGCATCATGTGGCGAATGGTCAGCGCGCGGACATTGCCCTGCAGGGATTCCTGCGGGGCCTTGTCACGGAAGACCGGGGCACTGCGGATGGTGGCGAGTTTCGAGAGTTGCATAATGTTCTACTTCGGTTGCAATTCTACAATCCTTACAGAAAAAATGCAAATCGTAATGTTGTACTTCAATAGTTTGATGGCGTGCACGTGCCCATCGAGGCTGCGTAGACCAGCCTTTCTTCATCCATAGGTCAAGAGTGGGCACCCCGCCGGCACCGCTTGCGCGCTTGCCGAGGCAGCACTTGCGGTATCCGATGTCATGGCCTCTGACGACTAAGCTCGCGCGAGCGGAGGCCGAAGGCTGCAACACGAGGTGCAGGACCGTGCAGGCATGGGATTTTCTGGGCGCGACGCCGAAGTCGCACCGTCCTGCGGGCATACGAACGCAGGGGGCTATCTCAGCATCGCATCTCGCTGGCATACGCTGGAATGGGTGAATCTGCAAGCTCTATTGGCTGCTTCTGGCACTGGCATCCCGGATGCAGATTTGCCTATACGCCAAAGCCGAATACGACGTTCTGGCGGAACAAGCTGGAGGGCAATTTGCGCGATGCCCTGACTTTGATGGCGCTGGATGCGCTGGGCTGGCAGGTTCTGATCGTGTGGGAGTGCGAAGTTTCCGACCTGTCTGCCCTAACCCGAAAGGTGACTCGCTGGGCGGATCGTGAGGGCCAAGGACATGGCGCGCGCTGCGCTGGCGAAGCGCTACGCGATCGAGGCGATCAGCGAGATGGGGCCGGGCCTCGCGACATGACGCCTGCGACTACTCCTTTTACCGAGGCTTTTTCAAAGGAGGTCGACTTGTCTTTGCAGGAGTTCTTGGAGCGCACTGGTGGCATTCCGCCTTGAGAGCCTCGATCCCGACGACTCACCCTTTTAGTCGTCGAACCCACGAAGTTTGACGTCGCTGTCGAGCTTGCCAGCTTCATGCCCGTAGTAAATGCGGCATCTTTCTCGGGCCCGATGCTTGACTTTATGCCGTAAGTCCTTGCTACATGCGTTCAGCCCGGGAGCATTGGTCGCTTCCGTTGTATCGGCGCCGGCTCATTCTTGGGCACAAATTTGGCACAGGCAAGCAAGGAAAAACCGGGAAATTGCGGGAAAATCCAAAATTGAGCGGGCAATAAAAAACCGCCCCGAAGGGCGGTTTTCATAGGGGGATCCCCCTTTTTCTTGGTGCCGGAGAGATGAATCGAACACCCGACCTTCTCATTACGAATGAGCTGCTCTACCGACTGAGCTACACCGGCG
>NZ_JAPUDY010000096.1 GCF_027492855.1 Acidovorax sp. | reverse complement strand
GGCCGATGGTGGGCTCGTCGAGCACGTAACACACGCCCTGCAGGTTGCTGCCCAGTTGCGCGGCCAGGCGGATGCGCTGCGCCTCGCCCCCGCTGAGCGTGGGTGCACCCCGGTCCAGCGTGAGGTAGCCCAGGCCCACTTCTTCGAGGAATTCAAGGCGGCTCTGGATTTCGGGCACCAGGTCGCGGGCAATGTCCGCCTCGCGCTGGGTCATGCCGCCTTCGATGCGCAGGGTCTCCACCCAGCGGCGCACGTCCGTCACCGACAGCGCTGCAATGTCGGTGATGCCCACGCCTGCAAACCGCACGGCGCGGGCCGTGGCGTTCAGGCGCGTGCCGCTGCAACTCGGGCAGGCGGTGTCGGCCAGGTCTTCCACCTCGGGCTCGGCAAAGGTCTGCTCGCGGCCTTTTTCCTTGTCGTCCTGCACCGAGTCGTCAAACACCTTGCGCTGGTCTTTGGTGAGCTTGACGCCCGTGCCCACGCAGTCGAGGCACCAGCCATGTTTGCTGTTGTACGAGAACAGGCGCGGGTCCAGCTCGGCATAGCTGGTGGCGCACACGGGGCAGGCACGTTTGGTGGAAAACGCCTGCAGCGTGCCGATGTTTGCCGTGGGCTGCCCGCTTTCCATCGCGGCGCGCAGGCTGGCAATGTCGCTCAGCACATGCACCACGCCCTTGCCGTGCGTGAGCGCGTCGGCCAGTGCTGTGCGCAACGCGGCCTCGTTCTCGGGCGACACATCGAGGCTGGCCACGGGCAGCTCGATGGTGTGCTCCTTGAAGCGGTCGATGCGCGGGAAGCCCGTGGTGGGCAAGAAGTTGCCGTCCACACGCAGGTGTGTGTAGCCACGCGGGCGGGCCCAGTCGGCCAGCTCGGTGTAGACGCCCTTGCGGTTCATCACCAGCGGCGCGAGCAGGCCGATGTGCTGGCCCCGGAAGTTCTTCAGCAGTTGCGCTGCGATGCTGTCGGGCGTTTGCGGCCGCACGGCGGCGCCGTCTTTGGTGCAGTGCTGCGTGCCGAGCTTGACGTACAGCAGGCGCAGAAAGTGCCACACCTCGGTGGTTGTGCCCACGGTGGACTTGCGCCCGCCGCGCGACAGGCGCTGCTCGATGGCGACGGTGGGCGGAATGCCATACACCGCATCCACCTCGGGCCGGCCTGCGGGCTGCACGATGGAACGTGCATAGGCGTTGAGCGATTCAAGGTAGCGGCGCTGGCCCTCGTTGAACAAGATGTCGAACGCCAGCGTGGATTTGCCCGAGCCGCTCACGCCCGTCACCACGTTGAATTGGCCACGCGGAATGTCCACGCTCAGGTTTTTTAGGTTGTGCTCCTTGGCGTTGACGATTTCAATGGCGTTTTTGGCCACTGGCGCTCGTCCCTCTTGCCCAAGCAGCTCCTTTTTTCGTAGCGCCGCAGCTTTTTCGTGCACCGAGTGGCCGCCCACGCCCAGCGCCAGCTCGTAGTCGCGCAGCGCTTGGCCGGTGTGCGAGGTGGCATGGGCGCGCACATCCTCGGGCGTGCCTTCGGCCACGATGAGCCCGCCTGCATAGCCGCCTTCGGGGCCCAGGTCGATGAGCCAGTCGCTCGCGCGGATCACGTCCAGGTTGTGCTCGATGACGATGAGCGAGTGCCCCGCATCAATGAGCTTGCGCAGCGCGCGCATGAGCTTGGCGATGTCGTCGAAGTGCAGGCCGGTGGTGGGCTCGTCGAACAAAAACAGCGTGCCCTTGCGCGCCACGGCCTGGCGCGACTTGCTTTGCACGCGCGCGGCCTCGGCCAGGAAGCCCGCGAGCTTGAGGCGCTGCGCCTCGCCGCCGGACAAGGTCGGCACGGGCTGGCCCAGCGCCACGTATTCGAGCCCCACATCCACGATGGGTTGCAGTGCGCGGATCACGTCGCGGTCGCCCGCAAACAGGTCGGCCGCCTCGGCCACCGTGAGAGCCAACACGTCGGCCACGTTGAGGCTGCGGCCGCCGCGTTCGATGGTGATCTCCAGAATCTCGGGCCGGTAGCGCTTGCCATCGCAATCCGGGCAGCGCAGGTACACGTCGCTCAGGAACTGCATCTCCACATGCTCGAAGCCCGAGCCCCCGCAGGTCGGGCAGCGCCCGTCGCCGCTGTTGAAGCTGAACTTGCTGGCGGTGTAGCTGCGCTGCCTGGACAGCGGGGCCACCGCATACAGCTCGCGGATGCTGTCCCACGCGCCCACATAGCTCACGGGGTTGGAACGCGCCGTCTTGCCAATCGGTGACTGGTCCACAAACACCACGTCCGACAGGTGGTCGGCGCCCAGCATGCGGTCGTGCGCGCCCGGCGTGTCGGTGGCCTTGCCGAAGTGGCGCAGCAGCGCGGGCGCCAGCACGTCCTGGATCAGACTCGACTTGCCCGAGCCGCTCACGCCCGTCACGGTGACCAGACGCTGCAGCGGGAACTCGACCGACACGTTCTGCAGGTTGTGCTCGCGCGCGCCTTCGAGGATGAGGCGCGGTGTCGATTCCGTCACCATGCGCTTGAAGCCAAAGCCCACCTGCTTGCGCCCGCCCAGGTAGGCGCCGGTGAGGGTGTCGGCGTTGCGCAAATCCGCCGTGGTGCCGTCGAACACGATCTGCCCGCCCAGGCGCCCCGGGCCGGGGCCCATGTCGATCATGCGGTCGGCCGCGAGCATCACGGCCGGGTCATGCTCGACCACCACCAGCGTGTTGCCCGCATCGCGCAGGCGCAGCATGGCCTCGGTGATGCGGTGCATGTCGCGCGGGTGCAGGCCGATGCTGGGCTCGTCCAGCACGAACAAGGTGTTGACCAGGCTGGTGCCCAGCGCGGTGGTGAGGTTGATGCGCTGCACCTCGCCACCACTCAGCGTGCGGCTTTGGCGGTCTAACGTGAGGTAGCCAATGCCCACGTCGCACAGGTATTTGAGGCGGGTGGTGATTTCTTCGTGCAGCAGCTTGAGCGCCTGGGCGTCGCCGCCCTTGGCATCGTCGCCCACGGGCAGCTGCATGCGGTCGAAGAAACGGCGCAGCCGGTCGATGGGCAGCAGCATCAGGTCGTGCAGGCACAGGCCGGGCAACGCTTCGAGCTGCTCGCGCGACCACAACACGCCCTCGGGCATGAAGCGTTTGCCGGGCTCCAGCACCGCGTCGGCGTCTTCCTTGCGGCCGATGCGCCAAAGCAGGCTTTCAGTCTTGAGGCGTGCGCCCGCGCAGGTGGGGCATGGTGTGTAGCTGCGGTATTTGGACAAGAGCACGCGGATGTGCATCTTGTAGGCTTTGCTTTCGAGGTACTCGAAGAAGCGCTTGATGCCGTACCACTGCTTGCTCCACTGCCCGTCCTTGTAACCTGGTGTGCCCCCGATCACCCATTTTTTCTGGTCGTCGGTGAGCTTGTACCAGGGCGTGTCGCGCGGGATGCCCGCCGTCTCGGCGTGGCGCATGAGGTCGTCCTGCGCCTCCTTCCATGCGGGGGTCTGGATGGTCTTGATGGCGCCAGCGCGCAGCGTGAGCTTGTCGTTGGGGATGACGAGGCCATAGTCCACCCCGATCACGCGGCCAAAGCCCCGGCAGCTCTCGCACGCGCCCACGGCGGAGTTGAACGAGAAAGCCGATGGAACGGGATCGCTGTAGCGCAGGTCGCTGTCGGGGCAATGCAGGCCGGTGGAGAAGCGCCACAGTTCGGGCGCATCCGTCGTTCGCGTTGAGCTTGGCGTGTCCTGAGCTTGTCGAAGGGTCGAAACAGTGTCCCGGCCTTCGACAAGCTCAGGCTGAACGGATGGGAGGACATACACATTGAGTCGCCCCGTGCCGCGCTTGAGCGCGACCTCAATGGCCTCGATCACCCGCGCTTTCTCGGCATTGCCCAGACGGAACCGGTCTGCCACCACATCGAGCACCTTGCGCGGCCCCGTGGGCGTGGCCACTTCACGCTCGGCCTGCACCTTGGTGAAACCGCTGGCGGACAGCCATTGCTCGACCTGTTCAGCCGACGTGTTGGCAGGCAGCTCCACCGGAAAGGTCAGCACGATGCGCGGATCACCGGCTGCGGCACAACGCGCGGCCAGCTCGGCGTAGATGGTTTCGGGCGAGTCGTGCCGCACCGGCTGCGCCGTCTGTTTGTCGAACAATTGGCCCGCGCGCGCGAACAAGAGCTTCAGGTGGTCGTTCAGCTCCGTCATCGTGCCCACGGTGGAACGGCTGGAGCGCACGGGGTTGGTCTGGTCAATGGCAATGGCCGGGGGCACGCCTTCGACCTTGTCCACGGCAGGTTTGTCCATGCGATCGAGGAACTGGCGCGCGTAGGCGCTGAAAGTCTCCACATACCGCCGCTGGCCCTCGGCATACAGGGTGTCGAACACCAGGCTGGATTTTCCCGAGCCGCTGGGGCCCGTGACCACCGTCAATTCACCGGTGCGGATGTCCAGATCCAGGTTCTTGAGGTTGTGCTGGCGTGCGCCGCGGATTCGGATCAGTCCCTGGGTCATGAAAGCGGTCTTTCGGGTGTGAGGCAGAACATTCTAGAGACGCGGAGACCGCCCCGCCCGGCGCTGCCGATTGCCCTTGGAATGCGGTGTGCTGCTTCAAATGAGGCGCAAAGAGTCATCCCTCGGAAAAACCCCTTGGAGTGGCGTGGAAGCATAGGTTTAGACTGCCTCTTTCATAAGACAACGAGGAGACAGCCATGAAACAATGGCAGACACTGTGGGCGGGCGCCGTCCTGGCCCTTTCCCTGGGCACTGCCAGCCATGCCCAGATCCTGATCGGCCAGACGGCGGGGTTCTCCGGCCAGGTGGCGGCGGGGGTGAAGGAAACCACCGACGGCGCGTTGCTGTACATCGACTCCATCAACGCCAAGGGGGGCGTGAACGGCCAGAAAATCGAGCTCACCTCGCTGGACGACAAGTTCGAACCCAAGCTGGCCGCCGAAAACGCACGCAAGCTGATCGAGGAGCAGAACGTGGTCGCCATGTTCCTCACGCGCGGCACGCCCCATACCGAGGCCATGATTCCCTTACTCGAAAAGCATGGGGTGCCGCTGGTGGCGCCCTCCACCGGGGCCATGGTGCTGCACCAGCCGGTACGCAAGCAGATTTTTAATGTGCGGGCCACCTACCAGCGAGAAGCCGAAAAGGCGATCACCCACCTGGCCTCGATGGGCATCACCCGCATCGCGCTGGTGTATGCAGACGACAGCTTTGGCAGGGATGGCGTATTGGGGGCAGAAAAGGGGCTCGCAGGCGCCAAGCTCACCGCAACGGTGTCCGAAAAGTTCAACCGCACCAAGCCTGATTTCGCGCCCATTGCAGAGAAGATCGCCAAGGGCAATGTGCAAGCGGTGTTGATGGTGGCATCTGGCACCGCCGTGGTGGATGGCGGCGATGCGTTCCGCGCGGCGGGCTCGACAGCGCAGATCGTCACGCTGTCCAACAACGCGTCTGGGGGGTTCATCAAGAGCCTGGGCAAAAACGCGCGTGGCGTGATCGTGACCCAGGTCTATCCCAATGAACGCGCCGTGACCTACCCCATGGTCAAAGAAGCCCAGGAGCTGGCCAAGGCCAAGGGCCTGAAAGAGATCAGCCCGGCCATGCTGGAGGGCTTTGCCGCCGCCAAGGTGCTGGTCGAGGGCCTCAGACGGGCTGGCCCCAAGCCCACCCGCAGCAGCATCCAGGCGGCCCTGGAAGGCATTCGCAAGTTCGATCTTGGCGGACTGGAAGTGAGCTACAGCCCGGACGACCACACCGGATTGGATTTTGCGGACCTGTCCATCATTGGCCCGGCTGGCCGCTTCCGGCGCTGAAAGGCGGGCGGCCACACACCAACAAGCCGCCACACGCAAATAAATAAAAAGCCCGGTGCCAACATGGCACCGGGCTTTGTTTTTTTGTTTCTGACTCCGCTGAACGCCGTGTGTGCCGAAACCGGCTTCACGGCGTCATCGCGCCGCCACTCACTGGGCGCTGGCGGCGGATGCGGGGGCCGCTGCAGCGGCAGGGGCGGCAGCTGGCGGGGCACTGGCCGCAGCGGGCTCAGGCGCATGCACGGCATCTGCACCATGCTTTTCACCGCCCATGTCGGCCTTGTCACCCGCCTTGATGATCACGTACATCGACAGGGCTGCGAACAAAACGAAGCCAACAGCAATCTTCCACATAAATATCTCCTTGAATGGGTTTGTTCAATCAAAGGGCCTGGAGCGCGGCGTTATAGGTTGTGCTGTGCGGCACAAGCCCCTTGATGGAACACAGGGCCCGCCCCTCGCGGGTCGGGCCCTGCACACCGGTCAATACCGATCAGTGGTTACGTACTGATCAATCAATCGTTGGCGTAGATGTCCACGTCCTTGGTTTCCTTGATGAACAGGCCACCAATCACCACGGTAGCACCCGCGATGATGATGGGGTACCACAGGCCGTTGTACATATTGCCGGTCTGGGCCACGATGGCGAACGCCGTGGTGGGCAGCAGGCCGCCGAACCAGCCGTTACCGATGTGGTAAGGCAGCGACATCGATGTGTAGCGGATACGGGTGGGGAACATTTCCACCAGCATGGCGGCAATAGGGCCGTACACCATGGTCACCAGCAGCACCAGATAGACCAGGATCGCGATGACCATGACCCTGTCGATACGGGCAGGGTCTGCCTTGGTGGGATAGCCAGCCGCCTTGAGCGTATCAGCCACAGCCTTCTTGAACTCGCCGTCCTTCTTCTTAGCTTCGTCAGCGGGCAGGCCCTTGCTGGAGTACGAGGTGATGACCGTTTCACCGATCTTGATCGATGCGGGCGTACCAGCGGCAGCCACAGCGTTCTCATAGCTCACCGAAGCGCCAGCCAGCACCTGCTTGGCGATGTCGCACGAGCTGGTGAACTTGGTCGTACCCGTGGGGTTGAACTGGAACGAGCATTCCTTGGGGTCGGCCGTGACGATAACCTGGTTCTTGGCTTGGGCTTCGGCCAGGGCGGGGTTGGCCGCCTTGGTCAGCGCGCCGAACACGGGGAAGTACGTCAGCGCGGCCAGCAGGCAGCCTGCCAGGATGATGGGCTTGCGGCCGATCTTGTCGGACAGCGAACCGAACACGATGAAGAACGGCGTACCGATCAGCAGCGAGATGGCCACAAAAATGTTGGCAGTGGCGCCATCGACCTTGAGCGTTTGCGTAAGGAAGAACAGTGCATAGAACTGGCCCGAGTACCACACCACGGCCTGGCCGGCGGTCAAGCCTACCAGCGCCAGGATCACGATCTTGAGGTTCTTCCACTCACCGAAGGATTCCTTCAGCGGGGCCTTGGAGGTCTTGCCCTCGGCCTTCATCTTCTGGAAGGCGGGGGATTCGTTCATCGACAGGCGGATCCAGACCGAGATGGCCAGCAGCAGGATCGACACGATGAACGGAATGCGCCAGCCCCAGTCAGCAAAGGCTTCTTCGCCCAACGTGGTGCGGGTGCCCAGAATCACCATCAGCGACAGGAACAGGCCCAGCGTCGCGGTGGTCTGAATCCAGGCCGTGTAGGCGCCGCGCTTGCCGTGCGGAGCGTGCTCGGCCACGTAGGTGGCGGCACCGCCGTACTCACCGCCCAGTGCCAGGCCTTGCAGCAGGCGCAGCACGATCAGGATGACGGGAGCGGCCACACCAATGGAGGCGTAGGTGGGCAGGATACCCACGATGAAGGTAGACAGGCCCATGATCAGGATGGTGACCAGGAACGTGTATTTGCGTCCGATCATGTCGCCCAGGCGGCCAAAGAAGATGGCGCCGAACGGACGAACAATGAAGCCCGCCGCAAACGCCAGCAGCGCGAAGATGAAGGCAGAGCCCGCATCCAGACCGCTGAAGAACTGCTTGGCGATGATGGCCGCGAGCGAGCCGTACAAGTAAAAATCGTACCACTCGAAAACGGTGCCGAGCGAAGAAGCGAAGATGACCTTTCGCTCCTCGGGCGTCATCGGCCGCGGTGCGGGATGGACTGTTGCCATGGTGTGTGTCTCCTATTGGTTATTCAGACCGCGCAGCGGCGCGGCTGTACGCATTCTTGGAGATGGCACTGACCACGCTCTGACGCGAAACCAACAAGAGCTTGCACCAAACTGACCGCTCTCTGACAACTTAGGGTGAAACCCGCAGAGGCGCTTTCAGCATGCGAGAACAGCTCAGTTTTTGGGTGGCAAGCCCGATGGAACCTGACGCACGGCCTCCCACTCGGGCCCCTCGAACCAGGGGTCGGCATCGAGGTAGGCGCGCAGCATGGGCAGGCCGTCGAGCCCCCAAAACAGCTTGCCATCGACCGCGAACGCGGGCACGCCAAACACCCCCGCTGCCTGCGCAGCTTCGGTGTTGGCGCGCAGCAAGGCCTTGGGGCCCTCGCTGTTCACATCCTGCCCCGGCTTGATCTGGTCGGCCAGCTCCGCCGCCAGCGCGGCCAGGCGCTCAGCGTCCAGCGCATCGTGCCCGCCCTGCCACACATGGCGCAGCACCGCGCCCGCCACAAAGCGGTTGATGAAACCGTCGTCGCTGCAGGCCAGCGCCTGGCGCAGCAGGGGCAGCGGGTTGAACGGGTGGCGCGCAGGCATTGAGAGCGGCGTGCCCTGCGCATGGCCCAGCCAGGTCACATGGCGGTAGGTCCAGTCGCGCTTGGGGGCAATGCCCGCCGGGCCGGGGTTGCCGTGCTGCTGCAGCAAGGCACCCAGCAGCACGGGCTGATAGGCCACGCTGTAGTTCAGCCCCTCCAGCACTTCGGGCAGGCGCTCGAACGCGAGCCAGGCGTAGGGCGACACAAAGTCGAGATAGAAGGTGATGTGCTTCATGGCTGCGTCTCCTGCGCTACCAACGGAATACCCGCGCGCTCCAACAATTGCATCCAGATGCCACGGCGCAGGCTGCCATCGGCACGCGACCAGATCCGGATCTCGTCCAACGTGCGAAAGCAGCCCTCGCAGTGGCTGCGGTCGGGCGACATGCGGCACACCGAGATGCAGGGTGACGGCACAGGCTCTGCACTATTTGCATCAAAATGGCCGTTAGCGCTTGATTGACAAGCGCGAGCAGCTAGCAAATCGATAGCACTCACAAAACCCCCTTCGCGGGCGTATCCGCCGGGCCTTGCACCACGTCCACCACGGGCGCGCCGGTCAGGCGCTGCAAATCGGCCGGGTGCAACGGGAAAACGCCGTGTGGGTGGCCCGCAGCGGCCCACACCACGTCGAACCGCAGCAGGTCCTGGTCGATCAGCGTGACCGGCGGCGTGGCATGGGCCAGTGGCGACACGCCGCCAATCGAAAACCCGGTGCGCGCCTTCACAAACTCGGCATCGGCCCGGCCGATCTTGCCCACCAGCGCCTCCACCTTTTTCTCGTCCACACGCCGGTCGCCCGAGGTGACCACCAGCACCGCCACATCGTCGCTTTTGCGCCGAAAGATGATGCTCTTGGCAATCTGCCCCACGCCAATGCCCAGCGCGTCAGCCGCCTGCTGGGCCGTGCGCGCGGCATCGTCCAGCATCTGGGGCATGTGGGGGTGGTTGAGCGATTGCAGGGCAGCGGCCACGCGCTGCACGCCTTCGGGAAGATTTTTCAGTTCAGCTCCACACACGGTATTCGTCTCCTGCACCGGGCCTTACCCGGCGCGCTTGGTCAGCAGCGCATTGGCTGCACGGGAGTTGGGTTTGCGCCCCAGAAAATCACTGATGTACGCACCCGCATCGATGAGCTTATCAAGGTCGATGCCCGTCTCGATGCCCATGCCCTGCAGCATGTACACCACGTCTTCGGTGGCCACATTGCCCGTGGCGCCCTTGGCGTAGGGGCAGCCGCCCAGCCCGGCCACGGACGACTGGTAGTTCCACACCCCCATCTCCAGCGCGGCCAGCGTGTTGGACAGCGCCTGGCCGTAGGTGTCATGAAAATGGCCCGACACCTCGTCGATGCCGAAGTGCTGCAGCGTGGCCTCGATGGCGCGCTGCACCTTGCGCGGCGTGCCCACGCCGATGGTGTCGGCCACGTCCACGCGCTGCACGCCAATGCCCTTGAGCAAACCCGCGAGATACGCCACGCGCTCGGGGGCGATCTCGCCTTCATATGGGCAGCCCACGGTGCAGCTCATCGCGCCGCGCACGCGGATGCCCGCCGCCAGAGCGGCCTCCACCACGGGCGCAAAGCGTTCGATGCTCTCGGCAATGCTGCAGTTGATGTTGCGCTGGCTGAAGGCTTCGCTGGCCGATCCGAACACCACGATCTCGCCCGGTTGGTCGATGACGGCGGCTTCAAAACCTTTGAGGTTGGGCGTGAGCACCGAGTACGCCACGCCCTGCTGGCGGGCGATACCCTCCATCACTTCGTGGTTGTCGGCCATCTGTGGCACCCACTTGGGGCTGACATAGCTGGTGACCTCGATCTCCTGCAAACCCGCAGCCTGCAGGCGGTGCACCAATTCGATCTTGACGGCGGCGGGCACGGGTGTTTTTTCGTTTTGCAGGCCGTCACGCGGACCTACGTCGATGAGCCGTACGCGGGAGGGGATGGATGAGGTCATGGCGGGTCCTGAAGAAGGAAAAGGCGCGAGGAGGTTCAATACCCGCGCGCCGGATTGACGATGCCCGCCACCGCCTCGCCCCGCTGCAGCGCGGCAATCTTGCGTGCGATCTGGGCAATGCTCTCGTCGCGCAACGTGCGCGCCGAGGTGTGGGGGGTGAGGGTGATGCGCGGGTGGTTCCAGAAAACATGGCCCGCGGGCAAGGGCTCGGTGCGAAACACGTCGAGTGTGGCGCCCGCCACATGGCCGCTGTCGATAAGGGCCAGCAGGTCTTCGTCCACCAAATGCGCGCCGCGCGCCACGTTGATGACGTAGGCGCCGGGCTGCAGTCGGCCCAGCGTGTCCTTGTTCATCACGTTGGCCGTGTCAGGCGTGAGCGGCAGCAGGTTGACCAGCACGCGGCTCGCCGCCAGAAAATCGTTGAACTGCGCTGCACCACTGAAGGCGCGCACGCCATCGATGGCCTTGGGGCTGCGGCTCCAGCCGTTGACGGGAAATTCAAACTGCGCAAGCGCCCGGGCCACACGCTCGCCCAGCACGCCCAGGCCCATCACGCCGATGGGGAAGTCGCTGCGCAGCCGTGGCTTGCGGTAGCCCCAGCGCCCGGCCGCCATGTCGGCCTCGTAGCCGTCGAATTCCCGAAAGTGGCGAATGACCGCGTGGCACACGTACTCAGCCATCTGTACAGCCATGCCTGCATCATCGAGCCGCACCACCAGCGCGTTGGGCGGCAGGCGCAGCTTGAGCAATGCGTCCACGCCCGCGCCGATATTGAACAGGGCTTTGAGGCCCGGTTGATCATCCATGAACTGCTGGGGCGGCGCCCAGACCACGGCGCAGTCGGCCTGCGGAGCGCCAGGTTGCCACGCGGAAATTTCTGCCCCCGGCAGCGCAGTGGCCAGCCCTTGCAGCCAAGGCTCGGCCTTGGTGTCGGTACAGCAAAAGGTGATCTTCATGGCACCCAAGGGTAACGGCATTGCACCCTGCGCGCTGTCACGCGCGGGGTGCCCCCGCAACGCTCATGCCTTCTCGGCAGCCACGAGTTTCAGCAACTCGGCCCCTTCGGTGACCTGGTCGCCGGGCGCGTACAGCAGTTCCTGCACCACGCCGTCGGCCGGGGCGGCAATGGTGTGCTCCATCTTCATGGCCTCCATCACCGCCAACGGCTGGCCCTTGGTCACGGCGTCGCCCGCCTTCACGGCAAACGACACTACCTTGCCTGGCATGGGCGCCGTGAGGCGCCCGCCCTCGGCGGCGGATTCGCCCGAGTGGGCCAGCAAGTCAATGGCGGTGATCTGCGTCGCGCCCGTGGGGGTGAACACATGGTCCACCTCGCCCTGCGCGTACACGGCGGCGCGTGTGCGCTGGCCCGCAAACTGCAGCTCAATGCCTTGTGCCCCCGCGCTGAACACCAGCGGACCCGCCACCTGCGCGGCACCTTCGCCCACAGACAGGTGCAGGCTGCCGCTGCGCTCATAGGTGAGCCAAGCCTTGGCATGCTCGCCGCAAAACTCAAATTCGAAACGGCGCTGCACCACACCGTGCGTGTGAAAGCCGTCGCGGCGGCTGAACGGGTCCACGCCCTCGCTGGCGCGCTCGCGCAGCAGGGTTTGCGCCACGGCAGCAGCAGCGGCCAGCGGCAGACCCACGCTTTCCTGATGGAACAACACGGCCTGCTCACGCGGGATGAGCGCGGTGTCGAGGTTGGCCTTGGCAAACGATTCGGTGCGCGCCACACGGCGCAGAAACTGCACATTGGTCGCCAGGCCCACGATGTGGGTCTGGGCCAGCGCTTCATCCAGCCGGGCCAGCGCTTGTTCGCGCGTGTCGCCATGCACGATGAGCTTGGCCACCATCGAGTCATAGAACGGGCTGATCGCGTCGCCCTGGCGCACGCCGGAATCGACGCGCACGGAGCCCCGTTCAAACGTCACGCACTCGGGCAGGCCATAAACATTGAGCGAGCCTGTGGCAGGCAGAAAGTTGTTGTCGGGGTTTTCGGCGCAGATACGCGCTTCGATGGCGTGGCCGGTGATGCGCAGTTCGTCCTGCTGCAGAGGCAACGGTTCGCCCGAGGCCACACGCAGTTGCCACTCCACCAGGTCCTGGCCGGTAATGGCTTCGGTCACCGGGTGCTCCACCTGCAGGCGGGTGTTCATCTCCATGAAGAAGAAGTTCATGGAACCATCGGCGCGCTGCTCGACGATGAACTCCACCGTGCCCGCGCCCACATAGTTCACCGCCCGCGCGGCAGCCACTGCGGCATTGCCCATCTGCTGGCGCATGGCCTCGGTCATGCCGGGTGCGGGGGCTTCTTCCAGCACCTTCTGGTGGCGGCGTTGCACCGAGCAATCACGCTCGAACAGGTACACGTAATTGCCCAACGTGTCGCCAAACACCTGGATCTCGATGTGGCGCGGGCGCTGCACGTATTTTTCGATCAGCACCGCATCGTCGCCAAAGCTGTTGATGGCCTCGCGTTTGCACGAGTCGAGCGCGGCGGCAAAGTCCTCGGCCTTGTCCACCGCGCGCATGCCTTTGCCACCACCACCGGCGCTGGCCTTGATGAGCACGGGGTAGCCAATGCGGTCGGCTTCGGCCTGCAACAGGGCGCGGTCCTGGTTGGCGCCGTGGTAGCCGGGCACCAGGGGCACACCCGCCTTTTCCATGAGCTGCTTGGACTCGGCCTTGAGCCCCATGTCCTTGATGGCCGAAGGAGGCGGGCCGATGAAAACCAGGCCCGCGTCGGCACAGGCCTGCGCAAACTCTTCGTTCTCGCTCAGGAAACCGTAACCGGGGTGGATGGCTTGTGCGCCCGTGGCCTTGGCTGCCTCGATGATGCGCTCCCAGCGCAGGTAGCTCTCCTTGGGCGCACTGCCGCCGATGTGCACGGCCTCGTCGCACACGGCCACATGTTTGGCACTGGCGTCGGCATCGGAGTACACGGCGACGGTTTTTACACCCAGCCGCTTGGCGGTCGCAGCAACGCGGCAGGCAATCTCGCCACGATTGGCAATCAGGATTTTTGTAAACATTTAAGCCACTCCAGGGGAGCCAGAAAAGAAACGAGACGCACGGCGCAGCACCGCACGCAGGAATTTGAAAAGCACCCAGGTCACCACCCACATGCACACCACGACGATGCACAGCAGCACACCAAAGAGCACCGGGTGCGTGGCGGCCAGCCATACGGCCACAACCACAACGCCATCCTCAAACAGACTCGCCAGGATGTTGCTGAAGGGTTCTGGCGAGGTGTTGATGGCCGCGCGTGTGGTCATCTTGGCGGCCTGGCTGGTGGCGGCCAGGCTACCGCCCAAGAGCGCTGCGGCCAGGCCCATGGTGGCGCTGTCGGCGCCCAGCGCGCCCGCAGCCAACGCCGCGCCTGCGGGAATGCGGATCACGCTTTGCAGCATGTCCCACAACGAATCGAGGCCCGGAATCTTGTCGGCGAAAAACTCGACGAACAGCATGAAACCGCTGGCCGACAACATGGCCGGATGCGCCAGCACCGACAGGCCTGGCGGCAGTGCAATCCAGCCCACCATGCCCGCCAACCCGGTGATGAACACCACGGCATACAACCGAAAGCCACTGGCCCAGCCCAGCGCGGCGGCCAGCGCCAGCAAGCTGGGCATGTCGAGCTGGGCCGTGACATTGGCCGCCGCATCGCCCACGGCGCGCGCGGTGCCGCCATCCACATGCAGCCCCAGCGTGTGGAGCCACTGCACGATGTTGTTCCAGATGGTGTTCATGGCAGATGTCTTTCCGTGCAGGTCGGTCAGCCCACCAGCCAGTTGGGCTTGCGCTTGTTCAGGAAGGATTGCACGCCCTCCTTGCCTTCGTCGCTGGCGCGGATGTCGGCAATGCCCTCCACCGTGGCCGCTATCAGGCCCGCGTTGATCTCACGCTCTGCCACATCAAGCACCAGCTTCTTGCAGGCACGCACGGCGTTGGGGCTGGCGCTGGTCAGGGCCTTGAGCAGTTCATCGACCTTGGCGTCGAGCTGGTCCGCCGCAACCACCTCATGCACGAAGCCGATGCGCAGTGCTTCTGCTGCGCCAAACCGCTCGGCCGTGAGGAAGTAACGGTGCGCAGCGCGCGCGCCCATGGCACGGATCACATAAGGGCTGATGGTGGCGGGGATGAGGCCGAGCTTGACCTCGCTGAGGCAAAAACCCGCTGTGTCCACCGCCACGGCCATGTCGCAGGCCGCCACCAGGCCCATGCCGCCGGCGTACACATCGCCCTGCACACGGGCGATCGTGGGTTTAGGGCATTCATAGATCACGCGCAGCATCTCGGCCAGCTTGCCCGCGTCGGCCAAATTCTCGGCGCGCGTGTAGTCGGCCATGCGGCGCATCCAGTTGAGGTTGGCGCCCGCGCAGAAGGCCGGGCCCTTGGCCGCCAGCACCACGGCGCGCACATCCGCACGCCCTCCCACATCGGTGAAGGCGGCGGTCAGCTCGGCGATGACTTCATCGCTGAAGGCGTTGCGGATCTCGGGCTGGGTGAGCGTGATGTACGCCACGGCGCCGATTTGGGTGATGGAGAGATTGGTGCTCATGGCGTAGTTGCGGCCAGTTCGGCTCGCGGAGATGGAACAAGAGATGGCTCGCGGGCGACCAGCACCCGGCTCCAGAATTCATCGAGCGCGGCCAGTGATTTGGCCCGTGCCTCGGGGTTGCCACCCTGGTGCACGCCCTGAGCCGAGGTGCCGTTGGGCACATCGGTGCGCAGGCGGACGGGGGCCGTGCCGTCAAAGCCGTGGTAGCTGCCCTCATACACCCGCACGGAGACATCGCTGCCGCTCTGCACCTGCAGGCTGCGCGCAAAGTCCACGCACGGCTGAGCAGGGGTCCAGTCATCCAGGGCACCCAACTGCATCAGCAGCGGGGCGGTCTCCAACGCGGCCTGGCGCTTGGCCAGCGGGGCGCAGCCGGGGTAGAACACGGCCGCACCGGCGATGGCGGGCTCGCCCGGCTCGGGATGGATGCGGCGCTGCTCCAGCAAGTTCAAAGTGGTGGTCGCACCGTTGGACCAGCCGAGCACGCCGATGCGCCGTGCATCCACCTGCGGCTGGGCCGCCAGCCAGGCCAGCGCGGCACGCGCATCCAACACCCGCTGGGCCACGTCCACGCTGCGCTCACGATAGCGGGTCTGGCAGATCTCGCGCAGGCCGCGCGAGCCGAAGCTGTCGAGCATCAGCACCGCGTAGCCTGCGGCGTGCAGGCGGTCAGCCGTCTCGCGGTAACGCTCGGCCAGGCCGCCGCCCTTGGCGTACAGCCCGCCGCAGCCATGCAGCGCGAGCACGGCGGGGCTACGCCCTTCGCTCTGCGCAGGCAACCAGTGCGCGCGCAGCACCACGCCGGAGGGCAGCGGTGGCATGTCCACGCGCTGCAAGACAGGCGCAGCGCCAGCGCAAGCAGCGGCCAGCCCGAGGACGGCGGCGGGCAGCAAGCAGCGAAGGAGGACAACAGGCATGGCGGTGCGGTGGAGCAATCGGTGGGTCTACATCCGGAACAGGCCGAACTTCGTGTCCTCAATCGGTGCGTTGCGCGTGGCCGCCAGGCCCAACGCCAGCACGCGGCGCGTGTCGGCGGGGTCGATCACGCCGTCATCCCACAGGCGCGCGGTGGCGTAGTAGGGGTGGCCCTGGTCTTCGTACTGGCGGCGGATGGGGGCCTTGAAGGCTTCTTCTTCCTCCGTGCTCCACTGGCCGCCCTTGGCTTCGATGCCGTCGCGCTTGACAGTGGCGAGCACCCCAGCCGCCTGATCGCCGCCCATGACGCTGATGCGTGCGTTGGGCCACATCCACAAAAAACGGGGACTGTACGCACGGCCACACATGCCGTAGTTGCCCGCGCCAAAGCTGCCACCGATGATGATGGTGAACTTGGGCACACTGGCTGTGGCCACGGCCGTGACCATCTTGGCGCCGTTGCGCGCGATGCCTTCGTTTTCGTACTTGCGGCCGACCATGAAGCCGGTGATGTTCTGCAAAAACACCAGCGGAATCTTGCGCTGGCAGCACAGCTCGATGAAGTGCGCGCCCTTCAAGGCCGACTCGCTGAACAGAATGCCGTTGTTGGCGATGATGCCGACCATCATGCCTTCGATGCGCGCAAAGCCCGTGACCAGCGTGGTGCCGTAGCGTGCCTTGAACTCGTCGAACTCGCTGCCATCCACGATGCGGGCGATGATCTCGCGCACGTCGAAGGGCTTGCGCGTATCCACGGGGATCACGCCATACAGCTCTTCTGCTACAAACTTAGGAGCTATTGGCGCTTGATCAGCGGGCGCTAGAGCCTTGTTTTTATTCAAATTGCGTACTGCGTTGCGTGCCAACTGCAGCGCATGCATGTCGTTTTGCGCCAGGTGGTCGGCCACGCCCGACAGGCGCGTGTGTACATCGCCACCGCCTAGGTCCTCGGCCGTGACGACCTCGCCCGTGGCAGCCTTCACCAGCGGCGGACCGCCCAAAAAGATGGTGCCCTGGTTCTTGACGATGATGGACTCGTCACTCATGGCGGGCACGTAAGCGCCGCCTGCTGTGCACGAGCCCATGACCACGGCGATCTGCGAGATACCCTGGGCACTCATGTTGGCCTGGTTGAAGAAGATGCGGCCGAAGTGGTCGCGGTCGGGGAAAACCTCGTCCTGGTTGGGCAGGTTGGCGCCGCCCGAGTCCACCAAATAGATGCAAGGCAGGTGGTTCTGCTGCGCCACTTCCTGCGCGCGCAGGTGCTTCTTGACGGTGAGCGGGTAGTAGGTGCCGCCCTTCACCGTGGCGTCATTGCACACGACCATGCAGTCCACACCGCTCACACGGCCGATGCCCGCGATGAGCCCGGCGCTGGGCGCATCGTTGTTGTACATGTTGAGCGCGGCCAGGGGCGCAAGCTCCAAGAAGGGCGTTCCGGGGTCCAGCAGCATCTGCACACGCTCGCGCGGCAGCAGCTTGCCACGGGCGGTGTGCTTGGCGCGGGCTGCTTCGCCGCCGCCCTGGGCCACCTTGTCGAGCTGGGCGCGCAGATCATCCACCAGCGTGCGCATGGCGGCCGCATTGGCCAGAAAGTCCGCCGAGCGGGCGTTGAGTTGGGTATCGAGAATGGTCATACGGATTCGTGCTTTCTCAAGCGGTTTTTGCTTCGACCAGGCCCAGCTGGTCCTTCATCTCGTCGCGGATCCTGAACTTCTGGATCTTGCCCGTCACCGTCATCGGAAAGCTGGTGACGAAGCGGATGTAGCGCGGCACCTTGTAGTGCGCGATCTGGCCCTTGCAGAAGGCGCGGATGTCGTCCTCGGTGGGCTTCGTTCCGGGCTTGGCGATGATCCAGGCGCACAGTTCCTCGCCGTATTTCTGGTCGGGCACGCCCACCACCTGCACATCCTGCACCTGGGGATGGCGGTACAAAAACTCTTCGATCTCGCGCGGGTAGATGTTCTCGCCGCCCCGGATCACCATGTCCTTGATGCGGCCCACGATGTTCACGTAGCCCTCGGCATCCATGGTGGCGAGATCGCCGGTGTGCATCCAGCCATCCGCATCGATGGCCTCGCGCGTCTTGGCCTCGTCGCCCCAGTAGCCGTGCATCACCGAATAGCCCTTGGTGCAAAACTCGCCGCGCTGGCCAATGGGCACCACGGCGCCAGTGTCGGGGTCCACGATTTTGACCTCCAGGTGCGGCTGCACCTGGCCCACGGTAGAGACACGCTTGTCCAGCGGGGTGTTGGTGCTGCTTTGGCAGCTCACGGGGCTGGTTTCGGTCATGCCGTAGGCAATGGTGATCTCGCGCAGGTTCATCGCGCCCACCACGCGCTTCATCACCTCGGTGGGGCACGGCGATCCAGCCATGATGCCGGTGCGCAGCGTGCTGAGGTTGAACTCCGCAAAACGCGGGTGGTCCAGCTCGGCGATGAACATCGTGGGCACGCCGTGCAGGCCGGTGCAGCGCTCGTCCTGCACCGCCTGCAGCACCGTGAGCGGGTCGAACCCGTCGTTGGGGTAGACGATGGTGGCGCCATGCGTGAAGCAGGCCAGGTTGCCCAGCACCATGCCAAAGCAGTGGTACAGCGGCACGGGGATGCACAGGCGGTCCTCGGGCGTGAGCTTCATGCATTCGCCGATGAAGAAGCCGTTGTTGAGGATGTTGCGGTGCGTGAGCGTGGCACCCTTGGGGAAACCCGTGGTACCGCTGGTGAACTGGATGTTGATGGGGTCGGTGGCCTTCAAGGTGGCGGCCACCTCAGCCAAGCGCGGGTCGGCCGCGTCGCCGCGCGCGATCAGGTCGGAAAAACGCAGCAGGCCCGGCTCGTTGGCACCCTGTCCGGCCTCGTCGATCCACACCACCGTGTTCAGCAGCGGCAGTTGCTGGGCCTCCAACTGGCCCGGCGTGCCGTGTGCCCACTCGGGCGCCAGCTCGCGCAGCATGCCCAGGTAGTCGCTGGTCTTGAAGCGCGCCATGCTCACCAAGAGCTTGCAGCCCACTTTGTTGAGCGCGTACTCCACCTCGGCAGTGCGGTAGGCGGGGTTGATGTTGACGAGCACCAGGCCGACTTGCGCGGTGGCCAGTTGCATCAGCACCCACTCGGCATTGTTGTGCGACCAGATGCCCACGCGGTCGCCAGGCACCAGGCCCTGGCCCAGCAGCGCACTGGCCAGGCGCTGCGCTTCGGTCTGCAGTTGGGCATAGGTGTAGCGGAGCCCCTGGTGCACGCTCACCAGCGCTTCACGGTCGGGCTGACGGGCCGCCATGTCGGCAAAAAAGGCTCCGATGGTCTGCTCGATCAGGGGAACATCGGTGGCGCCTTGGGCGTAGCTGCCTGTCAGCGGCGCGGGGTTCACGGAAGCTGCACTCGTCATTCGTTGGGTCTCCTGGGTCGCCCGGCCCTGCGCACGGAGGGCCGCGACCCATAAGCATAGAAGCGTGCCCCCCCAATGGGTTGCCACAATGGTTGCAAATCGTGCCACGACTAGGGCACACTCGGGACGGTGAAATCCCTTGCATCCCCACCAGCCGCTACACCCATGGCGTTCGTGCGCGCCATTGCGCTGGCCTACGAACGACGCGGCCTGAACCCCGAGCGCGCCCTGGCCCAGGCACAGATTGCGCCGCAGCTTTTGCAAGACGACGAGGCCCGCATCACGGCCTGGCAGATGGAGCAAGTCTCGGACGCGGCGATGCAGGAGCTGGATGACGAGGCGCTGGGCTGGTTCAGCCGCCGCCTGCCCTGGGGCAGCTACGGCATGCTGGCGCGCGCGTCCATCAGCTCGCCCCACCTGGGCGTGGCGCTGGCGCGGTGGTGCCGCCACCACGGGCTGCTGGCGGACGACATCGCGCTGCACCTGACCACGCAGGACGGTATAGCCACCTTGGCCATCACCGAGGCACGCGACCTGGGTGCCTTGCGCGAATTCTGTCTGGTGTCCATGCTGCGCAACCCGCTGGGCCTGTCATGCTGGATGGTGGATTCGCGCATCCCGCTGCTGTCGGCGCAGTTTGCGTTCGCGGCGCCCGCGCATGCCCAGGCGTATGGCGTGCTGTTTCGCGCACCGGTCACCTTTGGCACAACGCACACCGCCGTCACGTTCGATGCACGCTACCTGGCCCTGCCCCTGCGGCGCGACGAGGCCGCCCTGCGCCAAATGCTGCAGCACGCCCTGCCGCTCACGGTGCTGCAATACCGGCGCGATCGCCTGCTGGTGCAGCGCGTGCGGCAGTTGCTGGGGGCGCCGCAGGCGGGCCACGGCGGGTATGCCGCAGCCGCCCTGCCGTTGCACAGCGCCGACACTCTGGCCCATCTGCTGCATGTGTCGCCCCGCACCTTGCACCGCCAGCTCAAGGAGGAAGGCGCCACACTGCAGGGACTGAAGGATGAGGTGCGCCAGAGCCGTGCCATGGATTTGCTGCACCGCACCGACCGCCCCATCAAACAGGTGGCCGAGGCGGCTGGGTTTGTGAATGAGAAGAGTTTCATTCGCGCGTTTCGCGGTTGGACGGGACAGTCACCCGCCGAATTCCGCCGCAGCGCACGCAACTCGGCCTAACCCGCCCCCTGCGTCCTCACGTTGCGGCCAGACAACACCCGCCGCCGGAGAACCCTGCCCCCGCCCCGCCCGTCCTGGTGGCGGGCAGCGCGCTCCCTTTCATCTCCGATTCGACTTGTGACACAAACCCATCTTGTGCCACCATGGCGCCGCGCATCTTGAATGAAATTACAAATTACTACATATTCGTGCGACCCCCACAGGATGAATCCGCGCTGAGCCGCAGGCCCGCCCTCTTGCAGAACTTGCGTCTGCGGACATGCATCCAAGCTGTGACCTCTGCGCTCCCACATTGATGAAAGCTCCTCTTCGCTCGTATCTCTTGTTGCTGGTGGTTGCGCTGGTCATCCCGCTGATCGGGGCGCTTGGCTTCAACGTGCTGCGCAACGCAGAAAACGCCCTGGACGACGCCCGGGCAGCCCAGCGCTCGCTGTCGGCCAGCATCGCCGCCGATCTTTCGAGCAAGATCGCATCGGCACACGAGATTCTGCGGCTCATCGCCGATCGGCCCCAGGTCCAGGCCATGGACCCTGCGCGGTGCGACGACATGCTGGTGGACCTGAACGCGCTTTTGCCCGAGTTCGCCAACATCGCCTACTCCGACCGCGCGGGCAACATCCTGTGCTCGGCGATACCCCTGCCCGACAACCGGCCGGTGAACGTGGGCGCCACCGACTGGTTTCAGACCACCATGTCCGAGCAGCGCTTCAATGTCGGCGGCCTCCACTTGGGCGCGATCACGGGCAAATGGATCTCGATGCTGAGTGTGCCCGTGCGTGACCTGGACGGAGAGATCGTAGGCGCAGTGCACCTGCCTCTCGATCTGCGGGTATTCCGGCCCCGCCTCGATGCGTGGGAGCTCCCGCCGAACAGCCTCTTCGGTGTCATCGCGACCAACGGCACGCTGATCTGGCACAACAACAACGCCAACCTGCTCATCGGCTCTCGCCCGGACTGGGCCACCGACAGCAAGATCGCAGAGATCCGCACAGGGGATTTCGAACTCACCAGTGCCGACGGCATCGCGCGCCACTACGCATCCGCTGCCGTCCCCGAAACCAACTGGGTCGCTTTTTTTGGCGTACCCAGTGCCGCGGTCACCCGCCACGCACAGCGCGAGGCCATGACAAGTGCCGCCGTGGGCCTGTTCATCGTCCTGGCCCTGGCTCTGTTTGCCTTGGCGCTGGCACGGCGCATCGAACGTCCCCTCGACTCGTTGACGCAGGCGATCTACCGTTTCAGCCAAGGCCAACCGGCCGCTCTGGCCGAGCCCTCCGGCCCCAGGGAGCTGGTCGATCTGGCCACGGGCTTCAACACCATGGTGGAGGATCGCCTGCGGATCGAATCCGAGCTCCACGCGCAGAGCAGCCAACTACAGACCGCCAAGGACCGCCTTGGCCTGGCCATGCAGATTGCGCAGATGGGCATGTGGAGCTGGGACCTGCAGACCCAGATGGTGCAGAGCGACGACATCCTGGCGCAGATATTCGGCCACGCCCCGGAGAAGCTGGCCCGCATGCCAATAGCCACCTGGCGGCTCTGGACCCACCCCGATGACTTGCCGATGCTGGACCGGACCCTGCGCGCCAGCCTGAAGGGCGAGACGGAACAATTCGAGGCCATCCAGCGCATTCGCCACAGCGACGGGCACTGGATCTCGGGCCTGTGGCGCGGCCGCGTGACCCAGCGGGACGCGCAGGGGCAAACCCTGACCATGATGGGCTCGTTCCACGACATCACAGAGCGCATGCAGGCGCACGAAAAACTGCAGCTCGCAGCCAGCGTGTTCACCCATGCGCGCGAAGGCATCATCATCACGGACCCGCGCGGGACCATCATCGACGTGAACGACATGTTCACGCAGATCACCGGCTACACACGCGAGGAAGCGATCGGCAACAACCCCAGCATGCTCCAGTCCGGCCGGCAAGGTCCGGAGTTCTATGCCAACCTCTGGCAGAAGCTCATCGTCCACGGCCATTGGAGCGGCGAGATGTGGAACCGCTGCAAGGATGGGTCGCTGTACGCCGAGATGGTCACTATCAGCGCCGTACATGGCGCCAACGGCGAAGTGCAGCACTACGTGGCGCTGTTCACCGACATCACCCAGCTCAAGGAACACGAGAGCCAGCTGGAGAAGGTGGCCCATTTCGACGCCCTGACCGGCCTGCCCAACCGGGTTCTGCTGGCCGACCGCCTGCAGCAGTCCATGCTGCGCTGCCAGCGTGCAGGCCAGTCGCTGGCGGTGGCCCTTCTCGACCTGGACGGGTTCAAGGCCATCAACGACCACCACGGCCACGAACGCGGCGATGAGTTGCTGGTGGCATTGGCCCACCGCCTGAAAGCGGCCCTGCGTGAGGGCGACACGCTTTCTCGCACTGGCGGCGATGAGTTCGTGGCTGTGCTCGTCGATCTGGAGCATGCGCAGAACTGCGAGCCGGTGCTTGCACAAATGCTGCGCGCGGCGTCCGATCCGATACAGATCAGCGATGCCCTGCTGCAGGTCTCCGCCAGCATCGGCGTGACGCTGTACCCAGCCGACGGCGTTGACCCCGATCTCTTGATTCGCCACGCCGACCAGGCCATGTACCTGGCCAAGCAGGCAGGCAAAAACCGATACCACCTGTTCGACGTAGCCCACGACTCGGCAATAAAGGCCCAGCGCGAGGAGATCGACCGCCTGCGCAAGGCCCTGGCGCGCGGCGAGTTCGTGCTGTACTTCCAGCCCAAGGTGAACATGCGCACCGGCCAGGTCCTCGGGGCCGAGGCGCTGATCCGCTGGAACCACCCCGAACGCGGGCTGCTTCCGCCCGCCGCCTTCCTGCCCGCCATGGCGGGCCATGCCATCAGCATCGAGGTAGGGGAATGGGTTCTCGCCACGGCACTGCGCCAGATGGCGCAATGGCGGAAAGAGGGGATCGAACTGGCAGTGAGCGTGAACATCGACGCACTGCAACTGCAGAGCGAAGGCTTTGTGCCTCGGCTGGCGGAGCTCCTGGCCGCACAGCCCGACGTGCCGCCGAACCACCTGGAGCTTGAAATCCTCGAAACCAGCGCGCTGGAAGACATCGCCCAGGTCGCCGACATCATGCAGCGCTGCCAGACCTTGGGGGTGCGCTTCGCGCTCGACGATTTCGGTACCGGCTACTCCTCGCTCACCTACCTCAAGCGCCTGAATGCAGAAGTCATCAAGATCGACCAAAGCTTCATCCGCGACATGCAGAGCGACCCCGACGACCTGGCCATCGTCAAAGGCGTGATCGGCCTGGCCCAGGCCTTCCACCGCGAGGTCATCGCCGAGGGGGTGGAAACCATCGCCCATGGCGCCCTGCTGCTCCCCCTGGGCTGTGAGCGCGCACAGGGCTACGGCATCGCTCCGCCCATGCCTGCCAGCGAGTTGCCCGGCTGGGTGCTCCACTGGAAGCCCGACAGCACCTGGAAAGCCCACTCAGAAACTCCGCGTTGACCCGTGGCCCCTCCATTCACAGCAGCGCCCCGGCTTGCGTCAACGCTGCATCTTTCCCGCACGCCATGATCCACCTGTACCACTGCGTCAGCGCCCGCTCGTTCCGCCCCTTGTGGATGCTGGAAGAGCTGCAATTGCCCTACACCCTGCATATGCTGCCCTTCCCGCCCCGCGTCCTGGCGCGCAGCTTTCTGGAGCTGAACCCGCTGGGCACAGTGCCGCTGATGGTGCAGGGCGACGTGCGCATGACCGAGTCTGCAGGCATCTGCCAGTACCTGGCCGCTGCGCATCCCGATGCGGGCCTGGACGTGCGCCCAATCGACCCCGCTTTTGGTGCCTACCTCAACTGGCTGCACATGAGCGATGCCACTCTCACCTTCCCGCAAACTCTGGTACTGCGCTACAGCCGCTTCGAGCCCCCCGCACGCCGACAGCCCCAAGTGGTAGAGGACTACAGCCGCTGGTTCCTGGCCCGGCTGCGTGCCGTCGAAGCCGCGCTGGCACATGGTGAGCACCTGTGCGCGGGCCGCTTCACAGCGGCCGATGTGTCGGTGGGGTATGCGCTATTGCTGGCAGAGCACCTGGGGCTGGCTGCGCAGTTTGGCCCAGCCACACAAGGCTATTGGCAGCGCCTGCAAGAGCGCCCCGGCTACCAGCGGGCGATGGCCGCGCAGATCGAGGCAGCCCAGGCGCAGGGTGTGCCCACCACCCCTGCACCCGACACGCAGCCCTGAGCGGCCGCGCAACCCACAGCCCTCAGTCGCTGGCCTGCAGCGACCGTTTGGCTGGCTGCGCGGGCAACAGCGACTGCACCAGCGCCCGAAACTCAGGCGAGTGGCGCAGCACGCTGCCACCCGCCTCGATGAGGTCTGTCACCTCTTCGGGGCTGATCGAGAACGCCGTGGGCACCTGAAGCAGGCGACGGCGCGCAATATCGTCCGGCGCGTCGCGCAGATTCACGGGGATGACATGGATCTCGGCATCGGGCGCAAATACGTCAGCGCTACCAGCAGGGTTAGAAGCCAGCGACTGCCGCCATTGCCGGGTGACGTCGCGCAGAAACTCCTGCGTCTCGCGCGTGGCGCGCGCGCCCGTGCCGAACAGCAGGGCATCCACCACATGCGCCATGTTGGGCACCTTGTCGCTCATGTCGACGTTGACAGAAGGGTCGCGCTCGGCATTCACCGTGATCAGCACCAGCTTGCGGATGGTGCCGGGCGCAATACCCGCGTCGCTGAAGGTCTCCCGTAGCCCCCCGCCTGCAAGAGCCCGGTCAAGCAGCCGCTGCACGCCCAGGTTATCGGCCAAGCCACCATCCAGCAGGTGAATGTATGGTTTGCGCTGCGCATCGGCGTAGCTCAGTTCGTTCGCGCGGAACAGCCGCGCCCGGTAGTCGCCCATGCCTGCCTGCGAACGGATGCCTCCGGGGGCCTGGCGCGCGGGGCACTGGTCGGCGTAGTTTTTGAGTGTCATCGGGCTGAGCAACAGCGGCACCGCCGACGAAGAAGCCACGGCAAACGACAGCGGCACCTTGCGCAGGTCCGAGCAGATCAACGAGAACTGCTCTCTGGTGAACTCAAAACCCGCGCCCAGCGACATGTCGGTGGCCATGATGAGCAACTGCGGGCGCCGCGGACGGTGCTCGATGTCGCCAAAGGTGAGGCCGCCGTACAGTTCGTCAAGCCGCCGCGCCAGCAGGTGGGTGCGCCCCAGCCAGGGTGAGGTCAGGTCCACCAGGTTGGCCGGACGCAGCACCTGCGTGATCAGGCTGTTCTGGAAGTTCTGGCGCAGAAACTCGTGCTCGAAGCGGGGTAGCTCGTCGATACCGTGTGCCGCAAGGTACGCGGCAACGATGCTGCCGCCCGAGACGCCACTGACCACGTCGGTGACGTCAAGCAAGGTGGTGTCATGGCCGTTCCATTCAAAACGCGTGGCCTGCATCTCGGTCAACACGCCAAAACTGAAGGCGGCCGCCCGCGCGCCGCCGCCAGAAAGCGTCACGACGACGAGGATGGAGGGATCGTGCTCGATCTTGCGCTCGGGGACGGCCTGGTCCTCGGGTTGCAGAGGCTCATTGATCCAGGGCCGCACCGACGAGCAGCCCGCCAGCACAGCCAGGGCGGCTACCACCGCAGACCGCCACAACCACTGCTTCGCGCGCTGTATCGGCATCGTGCTCTCCCAAGGTTTTTGGTTTTTCCCCGTGTCAGCAGCCCAGCAGCGCGGGCAGCTCGGCCATGCTGCAAAACAACTGCGATGCGCCTGCACTGCGCAGGGCCTCTCCACCACCCTGCGGTGCATAGCCAAACACCGTGGCGCCCGCGGCAACGCCTGCGCGCACGCCAATGGCCGAATCCTCCACCACGGCGCAGCGTGCCGGGTCAGCCTGCAGCGCGGTAGCGGCGGCCAGATACACGTCTGGTGCAGGTTTGGTCTGGGGCACTTCGTGGCCGCTGAAGATGCGGCCCTCAAAAAAAGGCATCAGCCCGACCTTGGTCAATTGCATCTCCACCTTGAAGCGGTCGGCCCCCGAGGCACAGGCAATGCGCCCGCCCTGGTGGGCATATACGCGCTCAATGGCGGGATGGATGTGCTCGATGGCAACCAGTCGCCTGTCCAGTTCGGCATTGCGCCGCGCATAAAAGCTGGCCATCCACTCGTCGGTGAGCGGCCGGCCCGTCTCGGCCTCGATGCGGGCGGTAGCGCTGCGCACGGTCCGGCCGATGAAATAGTCCATGCACTCTTCGTGCGTGATGGCCCAGCCCGACTCGTTGAGCATGTCGCGCAGCACGCCGTTGGTGATGGGCTCGCTGTCCACCAGAACACCGTCGCAGTCAAACAAAATTGCTTCAAATTTCATAGCATTTAGCGCTTATCAATCAAGCGCTAGAGGTCATTTTCACTCAAATATCAACCACGAAAATCGCCATCCACATAGAACCAGCGTCCGCCTTCACGCACGAAGCGGCTGGTTTCGTGCAGGCGCACGGCGCGGCCGCCCAGGCGGTAACGCGCCACGAACTCCACCTCGGCGCTGTCTGCGCCCGTGGTGCGGTGGCTGCGCACTTCCAGCCCCAGCCACTGGGCGCCCGCGTCGAAGTCCAGCGCGGCAGGTCGGGTGCTGGGGTGCCAGGTGGCTTGCAGGTAGTCGGCCTGCTCGTACACAAAGGCGGTGTAGCGCGAGCGCATGAGGCTTTCGGCATCGGGCGCCGGGGCGCTGCTGCCGCCACTGGTCGAATCGAGATAACGGCCACAGCAGTCGGCATAGCGCAGTGCGGCCGCCGCTTTGCCGGGCTTTCCCCCGGGGGCGCGCCCGCAGGGGCACAGGTCGCTTGCTTTGGGTGCCACGGTGCTCAGCGCAGGGTGCCAAACACCTTCCGGGCGATGGCGCTGCCCGCGCCCGCGGGGTTCTGACGGATACGGCGCTCTTCTTCGCCAATCATGGTGTACAGGCCATCCAGCGTCTTGCCGGTCACGTACTGGGCCAGGTTTGCGTCCTCGGCCTTGAGCAGGCCGAAGCTGGCGGCCTTGCCCGCAACGGCGTTGTACTTTTGTGTCAGGCCCACCTTTTCCGTGGCCTCGTTCACCACGGGCAAAAAGCGCTGACCCAACGGCGTGCGGGTCTTGTCGGCAAAGAAGGCGGTGACCGAGTTGTCGCCCCCGGTGAGGATGTTCTTGGCGTCGGTCACCGACATGCTCTTTACCGCGCCCACCAGCAGGTCCTGCCCCATGGGCACGGCGGCCTCTGCAGCGCGGTTGATGGAGACGATGAGTTCATCAATGCGCCGGCCCTGGCCCAGGGACTTCATCACCTTGGCGGCGTCGTCCAGATAGCCGGGCAGGCCTATGTGCACCTTGGGATTCTTTAGAAAGCCGTCCGGTTGGCCCAGCAGCGACACCGCCGCCTGCGCCCCCTGCGTCAGCGCGGCCTTGAGCCCGCTGGAGGCGTCGGCATTGGTCAGGTCGCCCAGCGACAGGGCCAAAGCCCGCTGGTGCGCAGCCAGCAAAAGGAGCCCGCCCAGAGCGCCTGCGGTGGCATGGTGAAACTGGCGACGCAGCATGAGGTTTCTGTCCTTCCCGGTGTGGTGTGAATACATGTCCTGCGCGGCGGTCCTGATTCCGCTGGCGCAGATGCTGATTTTCACCCACACGCACCGGGCGCAAGCCCTTACGATCTGCAACCCAATGCAACCGGGAGTCGAAATATGTGGACAACAAGCGTGCCGTGGTGGGAGTTTGTGCTGCGCGGCGTGGTGGTGTATGTGTTTTTGCTGATCTTCCTGCGCCTCACGGGCAAGCGGCAGACGGGGCAGTTCGCGCCGTTCGATCTGGTGCTGCTGCTCATCCTGTCGAATGCCGTGCAGAACTCGATGAACGCGGGCGACAACTCGCTGGTGGGCGGCCTGATCTCGGCCGTCACACTCCTCACCTGCCATGTGGCGCTGGCGCAGCTCACGTTTCACTTTTCGAAGCTGGAACGGCTCATCGACGGAACGCCGCAGGTGCTGGTGCGCGATGGGCAGGTGGACACGGCGCTCATGCGCCAGGAGCTGCTCTCGCACGACGACCTGGAGGCCGCGCTGCGCGCCGGGGGCTGCCTGCACCTGCACGAGGTGGAGCGGGCCACTATCGAGACCAACGGGCAGATCACGGTGGTGCTGAGGCGGCGCGGCGACAGCGGCTGATCCTGAGAGCAGCCACGCTTTTCATCTGCGCGTAACCCTTCTTCCGTCGGGTTGCGGCCACCGGGGGCAGCGCAAAAGATCAGGGCCTTTTGTTCTGGCGTTTTTCGCGCCACCACTTCACTGGCCTATGACCACAACCATTACCCGCCACAAAAACCCCTCTCTTTCCAGCACCCGGTTTGGCAGCACCCCATCGCGGCTGCCTGCGATCAGCGCAGCTCTTGTGGCCGCGCTGCTGCTTGCTGGCTGCGAAACCACCAATATGCGCATGGGCAGCGCCGATGCCAAGACAGTGGCCACGGGCAGCGCTGCGGGTGCTGCCACCTCCGGAACCAGCAGCGAACTCGAACGCTGCGAGTCTTCCCTGGGCACCGTGTCGCTCATCGAAAACCAGCAGGCTGGCTGGTACACCATTCTTCGGGACGAATACCGGCTGCCGCCCACTGCCAATCTGCTGCGCTTACTGGTGCAGCAGTCCAACTGCTTCATCGTTGTGGAACGCGGCGCGGCGGGCATGAACGCCATGACCCGCGAGCGCGCGCTCATGCAGTCGGGCGAAATGCGCCAGGGCAGCAACTTTGGCCAGGGGCAAATGGTGGCCTCCGACTACGGGCTGTCGCCCGAGATCATCTTCCAGAACCGCAATGCCGGTGGTGCTTCGGCTTCGCTGGGCGGGCTGGTCGGAGGGCGCGGGGGCGGACTGATCGCGGCCCTGGGGAGCAACATGAACACCAAGGAGGCCAGCACGCTGCTCACCCTCATCGACAACCGCTCGGGCGTGCAGGTGGCGGCATCAGAGGGCAGCGCCTCCAAGACCGACTTCGGAGCCATGGGCCAGTTGCTGGGCGGCTCGGGTGGCGCGCGGCTGGGGGGTTACTCCAACACCGCAGAGGGCAAGGTGATCGTCGCCGCCTTCATGGATGCGTTCAACCAGATGGTGCGTTCACTGCGCAACTACAAGGCGCAGACGGTGCGCGGGCAAGGGCTGGGCGGTGGCGGGCGCCTGGGGGTGGATGGCTCTGCCCCTCCGTCGCAGACGTCTGCACCACGTTCTTCTTCCGCTGGCGGCGCAGCGGGCCTTTCGGTACGTGACGCCCAAGCCAAGCTCAATGAACTGGGGTACAACGCAGGCGCACCCGACGGTGCCATGGGCGGCAAGACGACGGCGGCGCTGCGCGCCTTCCAGAAAGACCGGGGCATCGCGCAATCGGGCAGGCTGGACACCGCCACGATGGCAGAGTTGTCGAAGTAGCCACGGCCGAGGCATTGAAAAAGCCGCCATTGCTTCCAATGGCGGCTTTTTTTGCTTGTTGGGGCGGCAGATCAGCGACGCTGCACCGTGCAATTTCTGGCGGACACCCGCCCGCCAGAAAGCCCCATGCCCATCAGTTTTGCGTGTAGCAGAACTTGTTGGGGATGACGGTGTTGGCGTACGCCTCCACGCTGGCCGCCGTGGGGAACGCGGTGGGCGTCTGGTCTCCCAACAAGCACAGGTGCGCGCCCTTGCGTCCCCAAACGGCCCTGGAGGTAAAGCCCGAGGGCAGAGTCCACAACCCCCAGAACGCCGTAAGCGTTGCGGTGCTTGCATTGCGGTCGAACACCAGGTTGCCCACGTTGGTCATCGGCCCTGCACTGGAGCCCGTACCCGAGCAGTTGGCATTTCCATAGACGGTCACGCCAGTCTCCGCGCTCACCCTGTTGTCTGCCTGCCGCGTGATGCGCCACGTCGAACGGCCCCACTCGCCGGGGCGCACGACCACGCAGAGCTCCTGCTTCCAGTCGCCCTCCGGCAACCCCAGGGCCGCCGCGCCGCAGCTCACCTGGACCGAGCCCACATTGGCAGCAGCCACCGTGCCCGATCCGTTGCTCACCGTGCAGCTCAGGCCCGCAGGCTGGGTCTTGACGGTGACGGCATAGGCGCCGCCGCCCGCCAGGGCCGTCGCAAAGGTGAACCCGCCGTTGCTACCCAGCGACAGATCGTCGCGCCCATTGTTCTGCAGCACCACCGAGCCCCCCGTCAGCCCCGATACCGACCCGCCCACGGTGTAGGTGGCGGCTGCCAGGTTCTCGCACTGCACCTGCACATTGGCCACGTTCGCGGTGGCGTTACCCGTGCCCTGCGACACAGTGCAGCGCTGCCCGGCAGGCTGCGCCTTAACGGTGACGGCATAAGCCGCGCCACTGCTCAGCCGGGTGACAAACACGAAGCTGCCATTGGCGGTCAGGGCCAAGTCGTCTGCCCCGGCGTTCTGCAACGTCAGCGTCTTGCCCGTGCCCAGGCCGCTCACGGAGCCGCCAACCGTAAATGTCCCTGCCGCGGGTGGGGGCGTGGTGCCACCGTCGTCGTCGCCTCCGCCGCAGCCTACCAACAGCACAGCCGCCAGTCCGAGGGGGGCCCAGCGGAATGCGGGGCGTGTGTGGTGCCAGGTGCGCTGTGCGCTTGTCGTGGTCATGAGCGGAAACCTCCTTGGTCGTGAATGAAGGGCGGATTCTGCGCAGCGCAGCGCGCGGCGCGAAACCCTACCCACGTAGGGTTTGCGCGCCACCATTTCCGGGCCACACTTGGCAGAATTTGCCCCTTTCAACCCTGGCTGAACCGGGCCACGGCCCCCCTGAAATGTCCCTCACCCCCTACGCACTCATACTGGACGACCATCCGCTGGTGGCGCACGGCATGGCCGAATTCCTGCGCGCGCGCCTGCCGCAGATGGAGGTCGTGGTGGCTGGTGATGCGAACGATCTTCTCCGCTGGGTGGAGAGGCGGGGCACACCGACCATCACGCTCATCGACTTCTGGCTGGCGGAAGGCGCTGCAGTGGGCCTGATCGCCCGGGTGCGCAGCCACTGCCCCGGCATGCCCATCGCCGTGATCAGCGGCGACGATGACCCAGCAGTGATGGACCAGGCCCGGCAGGCAGGCGCGCAGGGCTTCATCCACAAGCAGGCGGCGCCCGAAACCTTTGGCCTGGCGGTAGAAGCCTTGCTAGCCGGGCTGAAATGGTTTGAGCCGAGCCTGCCGGGCAGCCAGCCGCCGCGCAGTCGCGACCTTCCGGTGACCCCGGCCGAGCTGGGGCTTTCCGCACGCCAGGGCCAGATTCTTGCGCTGGTGCTGCAGGGGCTGCCCAACAAGCGCATCGCGTCGCAACTGGAGATTGCAGAGAGCACCGTGAAGGAGCACGTGACGGGCATCCTGGAGCGGCTGCGCGTGCGCACACGGGTCGAGGCCATCACCCTGTTGCGCGGGCGGCGGCTGGAGCTGTCTTGATACGCCTTTTCCAGTCTGTCCGGTCTGCAGTGCTGGCCGCAGCCCTGTGCGTGATGGGTGCCCTGCCCGCCGTGGCACAAGCACCAAGCAATTCGGACATGGCCGAGCTGAACCGGCTGCAAACCCTGTCGCAGCGCAACAGCGCCGAGGCCGTGCAGGCGCTGCAGGCGGCGGCTCCGCGCTTTGCCAATGCGGCCGATGCCGATGCCCGCCGCACCTACCTGGCAGCGCTGACAGACGCAGCCTTTGAGACCGGGCAGACTGCGGTAGTGACCCAGGGCATTGCGCAACTGAAGGCGCTCGCGGCCGCGCAGAACGATGCCTCATCGCAGGTGCTGGCCGCCTGCTTCGAAGCCCGGCGGCTGGCCGTCGCGGGAAAGACGCGCGCGGGGCTGGATGCACTGGCGCGCGAAGCGGCCTCAGCCGATCAGGTCCCAGACCCCTGGGTGCGTTGGATGTACTACCTGACGCTGGGCGCCTTGCACAGCAGCAACGGCCAGTTCGAGGAGGCGATGACCCACCTGCTGCGCAGTCTGGAGCTCTCGCGCACGCTGCCAGGTCAGGCGGCCACGTCCGAGCTGCGGTCACACACCCACCTGGTGCTGCTTCACTTCGACATGAAGAACCCGGACCGGGCGCTGCAGACCATCCGCGAGACGCTGCCCCTGGCCACAAAGCTGGACGCCCAGCAGGCGCTGGGCTGGCTGCACCTGCACCGCGGCAACGTGGAAAACGTGCGGGGCAACCTCGACACCGCCATGGCCGCGTACCGCCAGTCCCTGCAGATCGCTCGGGCCGGCGGACTCAGCGGGCTCAGGGCCACGGCACTGAACAACCTGGGCGACCTCCTCCTGCAGCGCAAGGCCTATGCCGAGGCCGAACCCGTGATGCGCGAGGCCATGGTCGCCTACCGCGAAGCGCAGGAATTGAATGGGGCGGCACTGGCGCAGGCCAACCTGGGTTTTGCGCTGATGGGCCAGGGCCGCATCGCGGCCGGCGTGCTCGAGGTGGAAGCCGGTATCCGGTTCGTGCACGAGGCAGGATCTCAGCCCATGGAAGAGCTGCTGCTGGGTGAGTTGTCGCGCATGTACGAGCAGGCTGGCCTGTACCGCGAAGCCATCGACACCACCCGCAAGCAGCAGGCACTGACCAAGGTGCTGTTCCACACCGAGCGCGATCAGGCCGTGACCGCGCTGCAGGAGCGCTTTGACAGCGTCGAGCGGCAACGCCAGATCGAGCAGCTTGCGCAGGCCAACCAGGTCCAGGATGCCGAGCTGCGCGTGCGGCGCATGCAGCAGATCGGGCTGGCGGGCACGGTGGCGCTGGCCTTGCTGGCAGCCGGTGCCAGTTTCAGGCGGTACCGGCGCACCCGCACGGCCAACGAAGCCCTGGCCGCAGCCCGGCGCCAGGCCGAGGATGCGCTGGCCGAGAAGAACCTGTTCCTCGCGACCGCCAGCCACGACCTGCGCCAACCTGTGCATGCCATGTCGCTGATGGTCGAGGCGATCAGCCTGCGCAATTCCGACCCCATCCTTCGGCCCCTGGTGGCCGACCTGCGCAACAGCATGCAGGCCATGAACCAGCTTTTCAACGCGCTGCTGGACCTTGCACGGTTGGAATCGGGCCAGCCGCTGGGAGCGAAGAGCACGGTGAACCTGAACACGCTGCTCGCGGACGTGGTGCGCCTGTTCCGTGAGCAAGCCAGCCTCGGCGGCCTGGCGCTGCGGCTGCGGCTGCCGCGTGGTGGCGCCACCGTGTGGGCCGAGCCGATGCTGCTGCGCCAGGCGCTGGCCAACCTGGTGCAGAACGCGATCCGCTACACACCACAGGGCAAGGTGCTGGTGAGCGTGCGGGCGCGCGGCGGCGACTGGCTGGTGGAGGTGCGGGACACGGGCATCGGCATCGCCGTGGCCGACCAAGACCGGGTGTTCAGCCCGTATTACCGGGGCGAACGGGCTGACCACATGGACGACGCCGGGCACGGCCTGGGGCTGGCCGTGGTGGCGCGTTGCGCCGAACAGATAGGCGCCACCTACGGCGTGCAGTCGCGGGCAGGCCGGGGCTCGTGCTTTTGGCTGCGGTTGCCGGCCCAGGCCGCCGCAGCGGCCAGACCACCCGAGCCCACCACCCTGCGCAGCGACGCGACCACAGTCCGCCCGCTGCGGGGTCGCTGCCTGGTGCTGGACGACGACCGGCAGGTGCTCAAGGCCTGGCGCGCCATGTTCGACGCCTGGGGCGTCACAGCAGCCTACGCTTTCACGGGGGCAGAGGCGCATGCTCAGCTCGACGACGGGTTCGAGCCCGACGTCATCTTCTGCGACCAGCGCCTGCGCTCGGGGGAGAACGGCTTTGACATCTTGCAGGCCCTGCTGGCGCGCTGCCCCCAGGCGCGGGGCGCCATGGTGAGTGGCGAGTTCGATGCCCCGCAATTGCATCTTGCCGAAGAGGAGGGCTACCTCGTGCTGAGAAAACCCGTGGACGTGGCCGAGTTGCATGCGCTGCTGAGCCGCTGGCTGGCCCTGGCCGACCACGCATGACACCCTCCACAGCCGACACATCCGGCACGCCCAGCCCCGACGGTTGGCTGCGGTTGCTCGACACCTCTTTCGCACGGCTGCGGCTGGGCATGTCGGTCATGCCCCTCATGGGGCTGCTGTTTGGCCTGCTGCTGGGTTGGCAAGGTGGCCGGGCGGCACCCCTGATCGCCTGGGGGTGCGCGTATGTGCCAGTGCTTCTGTTCGTGCACTGGGGCCACCGGCGATACCTGCGCGATCGCGCGCAGCGCGCCCCCGACGCGCTGCTGGCCATCTGGGGCCGCCGCGTGCGCTGGTTGGCACTGGGCCACGGCATGGGTTTGTCGCTGTCGGTGGTGTTGTCGCTATTGCTGGGCCATGCGCGCTACGAATTCATGCTGCTGCTGCACATCACGCTGGCAGGCATCTTGGCGGTCAACTCGGCGCAGATGACAGCCACGCTGTCGGTGTACTGCGCGTTCTTCGTGGGCGCCACGAGCGGGCTGGTGATGATTCCCTGGACGTTTCCTGAGCAGTGGCCGTTTGTGCTGCCCATGACGCTGGTGATGGCCACCGTGATCTACCGCAGCGCCATCAGCTCCAACCGGTTCTTCGTGCGCCAGGTGGTACTGGAAGAGCGCAGCCGCGACCTGGCCGAGCGCTACCGCGAGGCCAGCCATGCCGCCGAGGCCGCCCTGGCCGAGAAGAACCGCTTTTTGAGCACCGCCGCCCACGACCTGCGCCAGCCGGTGCACGCCATGGCGCTGTTGGCCGAGGCCATTGCGCTTCAGGGGCAAGACCATCCGCGCATCGGGCCGCTGCTGGGCCAGTGGCGGCTGAGCATGCACTCTCTGAGCCAGATGTTCAACGCCTTGCTCGACCTGTCGCGCATCGAGTCGGGCACGGTGGAACTGCGGCCTGCACCCGTGCCGCTGGCTGGTTTGTTCGCCGAACTGCAGAATCAGTTCGGCACCGAGGCCGCCGCGCGTGGCCTGACCTTGCGCATGCGTCCGCCCCCTGCGCACGCCACGGTGCTGGCCGATTCCGCACTGATGCGGCAGTCGGTGGCCAACCTGGTGCAAAACGCCTTGCACTACACGCAGCGCGGTGGCGTGCTGGTGGGTGTACGACGGCGTGGCAGCCACTGGCGGCTGGAGGTGTGGGACACCGGCGAGGGCGTAGCACCTCAAGAGCAAACGGCGATCTACGAGGCCTTCTATCGCCCCCAGCGAACAGGGCACATCCACCGCGAAGGACATGGCCTGGGGCTGGCCGTGGTGGCGCGCTGCGTGGCGCTGATGGGCGCGCGCCAAGGCCTCGCCTCCCGGCCCGGCCAGGGGTCTTGCTTCTGGATCGAGCTGCCCGCCACGGCCCCATCCACACTAGCGGCCGCCGTGCGCGATGCACAGCACACCGCGCCGCACGCCTGGCCGCGCCTGCGAGGCCGATGCCTGGTGCTGGACGATGACCCCCACGTGCTGCGCGCCTGGACGGCGCTGCTGAACGGCTGGGGGGTGGAACTGCGCACGGCCCGCCACCCCGGCGAAGCCCACGCCCATCTGGACAGCGGATTTACCCCCCAGGTCATCCTGTGCGACCAACATCTCGCATCGGGCGACAGCGGCTTTGACGTGCTGCGCGCCCTGCTGGAGCGTTGCCCCACGGCACGCGGCGCCATGGTAAGTGGCGAGTTCGACGCACCTGCGTTGCAGGCTGCCGAAGAGGACGGCTACCTCGTGCTGAGAAAACCCGTGGACGTGGGCGACCTGCACGCACTGCTCAGCCGCTGGCTCGTGGCGCCGGGCGAGGCTGCCGTTGGTGTGGGAGGGCCTCAGCCGTGAAGGTGGTGGCACTGTGGCGGCGGTGGTTCCCCCGCCCGCTGGAAACCGGCGACCTGGCCGAACGCGGCCAGGTGCGCATGCTGGAACTGACCCACCAGCGCCTGGCCCAGGGCATTTTTGCGATGCCGCTGCTGGGAGTTTTGTTCACGATGTGGTTTCAGGGGCTGGGCCGCAACCCCCTGGGCATGCTGGCCTGGACCGTGCTGTACGCGCTGGCGGCGGTGGCCGTGTTTGTGCAATCGCGCCAACTGCGGGCCAGTCGCAACGGCACGGCAACCCCCGACGACGACGACGCCGCCTGGCTGCGGCGCTGGCGGCCCCGGGTGCGCAACACCAGCCTGGGGCAGGCCCTGGGCCTGGCTTCGCTAGGCGCCATCGTGGTGCTGACGCCGGGGCGCTCCAGCTTCGACTTTGTGCTGTTGCTGCATGTGAGCCTGGCGGTGGTGATTGTGGGCACCGCCACCTTTCAGCTCCCCTCGCTGGGCACGTTTCTGCGCTTTTATGGTTTTGGCTGGGGGGTGATCTCCGTGCTGGTGCCACTGTCGCTATCGCAATGGCCCAACCTGTTCGGCAACCCGACCATGCCGGGTGGATCGCCCGCATCGCCCTGGCGCTTCATCATCCCCATGTCGCTGTTGCTGATGGCGGCGCTGTACAGGCATGCCGTAGTGGCGCACAACTTCTTCCTGCAACAGGTGCGGCTTGAAGAGGAAAGCCTGCGACTGGCCCAGGAGGCCCAGCAGGCCCACGCCGAAGCCGAGCAGGCGCTGCGCGCCAAGAACCTCTTCCTCAGCACTGCCAGCCACGACCTGCGCCAGCCCATCCACGCCATGGGGTTCCAGATCGAGGCACTGGCGCGGCGCAACCACGACACGGCCCTGCTTCCCGCGCTGGACGACGTGCGCCGCAGTCTGCGCTCGGTGAGCCTGATGTTCAACGCGCTGCTGGACCTCTCTCGCATCGAGAGTGGCTCCCTTCAGGCACGCCGCCAGCCCGTGGCCCTGCGGCCGCTGCTGCACGACGTGGCCCTGCTGTTCCGCGCCGAAGCGCGCGACCTGGGCCTGGCGCTGCGCGAGCACCTTCCACCGGAGGATGCCACCGTGCTGGCCGACCCCGTGCTGCTGCGCCAGTGCGTGATCAACCTGGTGCACAACGCACTGCGCTACACCCGCCAGGGCGGCGTGCTGCTGGCCGCGCGCCGCCGGGGCGGGCAGTGGCGCATCGCCGTGTGGGACACCGGCGTGGGCGTGGCCGAGCAGGACCGCCACCGCATCTACCAACCCTACGAACGCCTGCAGCGCGGCACCACGCCGATGGATGCAGGCCACGGGCTGGGGCTGGCCGTAGTGGCCCGCTGTGCTGAACTGATGGCAGCCGAACACGACCTGCGCTCGCGGCTGGGGCGGGGATCGTGCTTCTGGCTGCAACTGGCCGCCACGACCGCCGTGTTGCCCCCCGAAGGCAAGACTGCGCCCGCTGGCATGGGCGCAGCCCCACCGCCCTTGCCCCCCGCCCTGCACGGCACTTGCCTCGTGCTGGACGACGACCCGCAGGTACAACAGGCTTGGTGCAACTTGCTGCACAGTTGGGGCCTGAAAGTGCGCTTGGCCGCCAACGCACAAGAGGCGCTGGCGGCAGCAGCCAGCGGCCCGGCCCCCGACGTGGTGCTGTGCGACCAGCGCCTGCGCTCGGGGGAAAGCGGCTTCGACATCCTGCAAGACCTGCTGGCGCGCTACCCCCAGGCGCGTGGCGCCATGGTGAGCGGCGAGTTCGACGCCCCGCAATTGGGCATCGCCGAGGAGGAAGGCTACCTCGTGCTGAAAAAACCCGTGGACGTGGCTGAGCTACACGCGCTGCTGTCGCAATGGATAGCGCAAAAATAGTGATTAAAAGAGGCTCTACCGCCTATTCAACAAGCGCAAACAGCTATCAAATACATAGCAACCTCTACGCTACTCCATCAAGCCAGCGCCCGCTGAATGATGATCTTCTGCACGTCGCTCGTGCCTTCGTAGATTTGGCACACGCGCACGTCGCGGTAGATGCGCTCCACCGGGAAGTCGTTCACCACGCCGTAGCCGCCCAGCGTCTGGATGGCGGCGCTGCACACGCGCTCGGCCATCTCGCTGGCGAACAGCTTGGCCATGGCGGCCTCTTTCAGGCACGGCTTGCCCGCATCGCGCAGCGCGGCGGCATGCCAGATGAGCTGGCGCGCGGCCTCGATCTGGGTGGCGCAGTCGGCCAGGCGAAAGCCCACGGCCTGGTGGTTGAAGATGGCGGTGCCGAAGCTTTCGCGCTCTTTTGAATACGCCAGCGCCGCATCAAACGCGCTGCGCGCCATGCCCACGCTTTGTGCGGCGATGCCGATGCGACCGCCTTCGAGCGCACCGAGGGCGATCTTGTAGCCCTCGCCTTCCGCACCGATCAGGTTCTCGGCCGGGATGCGGCAGTTGTCGAAGTTGATCTGCGCGGTGTCGCTGCTGTGTTGGCCCAGCTTGTCTTCGAGCCGCGCCACCACATAGCCGGGGTTGCTGGTGGGCACCAGGAAGGCGCTCATGCCCTTTTTGCCCGCGCCTTTGTCGGTGACGGCAATGACGATGGCCACGTCGCCATTTTTGCCACTGGTGATGAATTGCTTGACGCCGTTGATGACGTACTCATCGCCCTGTTTGGCGGCCGTGGTGCGCAGTGCCGAGGCGTCAGAGCCCACATGTGGCTCGGTCAGGCAGAAAGCGCCCAGCATCTGGCCCTGGGCCAGTGGGGTGAGCCAGTCGCGCTTTTGCTGCGCATTGCCGTAGCGCATGAGGATGGCGTTGACGGGGCAGTTGGTCACGCTGATGGCCGTGCTGGTGCCGCCGTCACCGGCCGCGATTTCTTCGAGCACCAGCGCAAGCGTGAGGTAGTCAAGGTGGGCACCGCCAAACTCTTCGGGCACGCAGATGCCATAGGCGCCCAGGGCGGCCAGGCCCTGGTGGGCATCTTTGGGGAAGTGGTGTTCCTTGTCCCAGCGCGCGGCGTGGGGCCACAGCTCGGTTTGGGCAAAGTCGCGCACCGCGTCGCGGATCATTTCCTGGTCTTGGGTCAGCAGCATGGGGTGTCTCCGAAAGTCGTTGTTCGTTGAAAAATGAATTACCAATGCGCGGCGCGGCGGCCATCGTGGTGCAGCAGGCGGCCCTTGTCGGCGGGCGTGAGGCCCGCCACCGTGCTGCGCATGCCACGCACGCTCTCTTCCACCGTGAGCGGGGCGCCTTCACCGCCCATGTCGGTCTGCACCCAGCCGGGGTCGATGGTGACGAGCGTGGCGCCGGGGTAGTCGTGCTGCGCCGCCGCCACCGCCATGTTGAGCGCGGCCTTGCTGGTGCGGTAGAGCCAGGAGCTACCGTTTGGCACGCTGCCGATCTGCGCCATGGACGACGAGATGAATACAAACACCCCGCCCGCATCGGCCACCAGCGGCGCTACCTGCGGGATGGTTTGCATCGCGCCCAGCACATTGGTGTGCATGACGGTATCAAAGTCTTGTTGCGTGGGCGGCGTGAGCGCGTTGGGGCGGCGGATCACGCCCGCCACGTACCACGCGGCATCGATCTTCTCGCCATCGAGCTGCCAGGCCAGGCCGCTCACGCTAGCGGGGTTGGCCACATCGACGGTGAGCGCATCGGCACCCAGGGCCTGCACGCGCGCGCGGCCTGCGTCATCGCGCACGGTGGCGATCACGTGGCAGCCCGCCTCGGCGTACTGGCGCACCAACTCCAAGCCAATGCCCCGCGATGCACCCAAAATCAATACCGTGGTCATGAAAAATCCGATGAAATTGGCCAGTAGCGCTTATTGAATAAGCGCGAACAGCTATTAAAACAATAGCAAATCAATCTCAGGCATCGCCCAATTGCTGCTCTTGCGCCAGTTGCGCGCGGTAGCGCTGCAGCATGGCGACCTGCGACTCGGGCTCGGTGGCCAGCCCCATCTGGTCGTGGATCATCTGGCCCAGCGTGGGCAGCATGGCGCGTTCCACCTGCGCATCGGCGCTCCACAGGCGCGAGCGCATCAGGGCCTTGGGGCAGTGCAGGTAGGCCTCAGCCACGCGCACCTCGATGACGAGTTTGGGGCGCTGGCGCTCGGCGGTGAAGAAATCGGTATAGATCGCCTCGTCGCGCAGGCGGGCCGTGCCGTTCACCCGCAGGGTTTCGTCCACGCCCGGAATCAGAAACAGCAAACCGATGCGCGGGTCTTCGAGCAGGTTGGCCAGGGTGTCGAGCCGGTTGTTGCCGCTGGCGTCGGGCAGCAGCAGCGTGTGCACGTCGGGCGACTTCACAAAGCCTGGCGCGCCCCCGCGCGGCGAGGCATCGAGCAAGGCGCCTGCCCCACCGCCACTGGCCAACACGCAGAAAGGCGACAGCGCGATGAAGCGCTGGCAGTGCGCATCAAGCTGCGCCTGCTGTTTGCGCACGGCCCGCTCGCCAGGGGCCGCGTAGAGGGCGCGCAGTTGTTCATGGTTGGTGATCATGGGCGCCCTCCGTGCCGTGTCAGACCAGTTCCAGCGCCACGGCCGTGGCTTCGCCGCCGCCGATGCACAGCGTGGCCAGGCCCTTCTTGAGGCCTCGCGCCTTGAGGGCGTACATCAGCGTGACCATGATGCGCGCGCCGCTGGCGCCAATGGGGTGGCCCAGGGCGCAAGCGCCGCCGTTGACGTTGACCTTGTCGTGGGGCAGATCCAGCTCCTTCATGAGCGCCATGGGCACCACTGCAAAGGCTTCGTTGATCTCCCACAGTTGCACGTCGCCCACGGCCCAGCCTGCCTTGGCCAGCGCCTTCTGCGTGGCGCCCAGGGGCGCGGTGGCGAACCATTCGGGCTCTTGCGCATGCGTGGCGTGGCTCACGATGCGGGCCAGGGGCTTGGCACCGAGCTTCTTTGCGGTGGATTCGCGCATCATCACCAGCGCGGCGGCGCCGTCGTTGATGCTGGAGCTGGAGGCGGCGGTGATGGTGCCGTCTTTCTTGAACGCGGGCTTGAGCGTAGGAATCTTTTCGAGCTTGACCTTGCCGGGGCCTTCGTCCACCGACACCACGGTTTCGCCCGCACGGGTCTTGACGGTGACGGGCACGATCTCGGCCGCGAACGCACCAGACTCGGTGGCGGCCTTGGCGCGCTGCACGCTGGCGGTGGCGAAGGCGTCCTGCTGTTCGCGCGTGAAGCTGTATTTGGCGGCGCAGTCTTCACCAAAGGTGCCCATGCTGCGGCCCGCTTCGTAGGCGTCTTCCAGGCCGTCGAGCATCATGTGGTCGAAGATGCGGTCATGGCCCAGGCGGTAGCCGCCGCGGCCTTTTTGCAGCAGGTAGGGGGCGTTGGTCATGCTCTCCATGCCGCCCGCCACCATCACGTCGTGCG
>NZ_JAPUDY010000095.1 GCF_027492855.1 Acidovorax sp. | reverse complement strand
CGCTGGCTGCGTCCCCCTCCCACGCGCAGCGTGAGAGAGGGGGAAGGCGCGAAGCGACTCAGGGGGTGCTTCATCTCCGAGCCCATTGACTGGCTGCCGGACGGCACCCCCTACAGCCCCCGCTTCGGCGACCGCTACCACAGCGAAAACGGCGGCCTCGACCAGGCCCGCCGTGTTTTCCTGCATGGCTGTGGCCTGCCAGCGGCATGGGCCGGGCTGCCGCAGTGGCGCATTCTGGAAACCGGGTTTGGCTTTGGGCTGAACTTTTTGGTGACCTGGGCCGCCTGGCGGGCCGACCCCGCGCGGCCCACGCTGCTGCATTTCGTATCGACCGAAGCCTGGCCCGTGAGCGCAGCCGACCTGCTGCGCGCCACCGCTGCCCACCCCGAGCTGGCGCCCCTGGCCGAAGCGCTGCACCGCCAGTGGTGGGGCCTGCTGCCGGGCGTGCACCGCCTGCGTTTTGACGAAGGCCGTGTGCTGCTCACGCTGATGGTGGGCGACACGCAAACCATGCTGCGCCAGCAGCAAAGCCTGGTGGTGGATTCCGTTTACCTCGACGGCTTCAGCCCCCAGCGCAACCCGGAGATCTGGGACCTGCACACCTTGAAGGCCGTGGCCCGCTGCTGCCACCGGGGCACGCGCCTGGCCACCTGGACCATTGCCCGCGCCGTGCGCGATGCGCTGGCGCAGTGTGGCTTTGAAGTAACGCGCGTGCCCGGCGTGCCGCCCAAGCGCGACAACCTGCACGCCCTATACAACCCGCGCTGGGAGCCACGCACCCCGCGCCAGCCCGAAGCCATGCCGGAGCCCGCCCTCCCCGGCCCCTGTATCGTCATCGGCGGCGGCATTGCCGGTGCGGCCGCCGCCGCCAGCCTGGCCCGGCGCGGCTGGCAAGTGGTGGTGCTGGACCAGGCCGCCGAGCCCGCAGCGGGCGCATCGGCCTTGCCCGCTGGGGTGTTTGCACCCCATGTGTCGCCCGACGACAGCGTGCTCTCGCGCCTGTCGCGCGGCGGCATCCGCACCACGTTGCAGCAAGCCCGTGAGCTTTTGCGCGAAGGCGTTGACTGGGCCCACTGCGGCGTGCTGGAGCACCGCACCGATGGCACGCCGGGGCTCGCCCCCCACTGGATGGACGGGCCGGGCGCTGCCTGGAGCGAACCCGCGCCGCCTGCTGCCCTGGCCGCCGCCCAACTGCCGCCCGATGCCAGCGCCTGCTGGCACCACCAGGCGGGCTGGGTGCGCCCGGCGCGCCTGGCCGCCACCTTGCTGGAGCAGCCCGGCATCCGCTGGCAAGGCGGCTGCCAGGTGGCGCAGCTACGGCGCGCAGGGCCGCCCTCTGCCCCCATTTGGCAGGCGCTCGGCGCACAGGGCCAGGTGCTGGCCGAGGCCCCCACGCTGGTCATCGCGGCGGGCGCAGGCAGCCTGGCCTTGCTGGAGCATCGCTGGCCGCTGCAGCCCGTGCGTGGGCAGGTGTCCTGGGGCGTCCACCCCAACCCCGCCGTGCCCCTGCTGCCGTTTCCGGCCAATGGCAACGGCAATCTGGTGCCACGGTTTCCGCTGGACGAGCCACTTGAAAGCCCCCATCCCGCTCAGGCGGAGCCTGTCGAAGCCCTTCGACAAGCCTGGGTGATGGGCTCCACCTTCGAACGCGATGTAGAGGCCCTGCCGCCCGACGCCGCCGATGTGAAGGCCGCCCACACCACCAATTGGGCCAAGTTACAAAGCTTGCTGCCCAAAATCGCCCCACAACTGGAGTCCGCCTTCACCTCGGCGGACGCACCAAATACAGACGCCTCGCTACAAACCTGGGCCGCAGTGCGCTGCACGGCGCCTGACCGCCTGCCCATCGTCGGCCCCGTGGATACAGCCCAGTTCCCCGGCCTGTGGGTCAACACCGCCATGGGTGCACGCGGGCTCTCCCTGGCGCTGCTGTGCGGCGAGCTGCTGGCCGCCCGCCTGCAGGGCGAGCCCCTGCCGCTCGACGCCAAACTGACCAGGGCGCTGGGCACCGAGCGCCTGCAGTAGCCGCTGAGCCAATGTGGAGCCAATGTGTGGCACCTCCCCGCAAACCCGCGTCAAACCTTGCTTATATTCAAATAGACATATTGGAAGAGCAAAACAATAGTTTGCATCCATAAGAGAGCCCCCTACATTCGCAGCCATGCATGAATTGGCGTTTGTTTTTGCGGGCTTTGCTGTTGGGCTGATCGTTGGCCTGACGGGCGTGGGTGGCGGCTCGCTGATGACGCCGGTGCTCATCTTTTTCTTTGGCATCAAGCCCCACCTGGCCATTGGCACCGACCTGCTGTTTGCCGCTTTCACCAAGATGGGCGGCACGGTGAGCTTGGCGCGCCAGCGCCTGGTGCCCTGGCGCGTGGTGGGCCAGCTGTGCGCGGGCAGCATTCCGGCGGCCCTGCTGGCGCTGTGGGCGCTGCACACCCTGGGGCCCGCCAGCGCAGCGGCCCAGCGCGTCATGACCACCACGCTGGGTGTGGCGCTGCTGCTCACGGCAGCGGCCACGCTGTACAAGGTGGTGGCTTTTTCGCGCGAGCGCCAGGCGGCCGACCAGGCCAAGCGCCTGGCCAGCGCCGAGCAGGCCACCCGCCCCCGCCACTGGAGCCTGCCCGTGCTGCTGGGCGCGGTGATCGGCACGCTGGTCACCTTCACTTCGGTGGGCGCGGGCGCCATTGGCGTCACCGTGTTGCTGCTGGTGTACCCCCTATTGCCCCTGCCCCGCGTGATTGGTGCCGACATCGCCTACGCCGTGCCCCTCACCCTGGTGGCGGGCCTGGGCCATGCCACGCTGGGCTCGGTGGACTGGCCCCTGCTTGCACAATTGCTGGCTGGCTCGTTGCCCGGCATCTGGCTGGGCTCGCGCCTGGTCACCCGCACGCCTGAGCGCCTGATCCGCTCTGCCCTTTCGCTCCTGCTCGCCTGGGCGGGCATGAAACTGATTTTGATTTAAGAAGAAGGCCCAAAAGCCGCACAACGGCTGGGTAAATCCACGATGTACCAATACACAGACTTCGACCGCCAATTCATCCGCCTGCGGGCCGAGCAATACCGCGACCAGCTCGATCGTTGGAAGGCCGGCAAGCTGCCCGAGGAGCATTTCCGCCCTTTGCGGTTGCAAAACGGCTGGTACATCCAGCGCTACGCGCCCATGCTGCGGGTGGCGGTGCCGTATGGCGAGCTGTCGAGCACACAACTGCGCGTGCTGGCCCGCGTGGCCCGCGAGTACGACCAGCCTGCTCCCGAGCTGCTGGCCGAGGCCCAAGCCACGCAAGAGAAACTCGGTGAAATCCCCCTGACCGACGGTCGGCGCATCGGCACCAAGCTCAAGTACGGCTACGGCCACTTCACCACACGCACCAACGTGCAGTACAACTGGATTCCGTTGGCCAAGTCGGCCGACGTGATGGACCTCTTGGCCACGGTGCAACTGCACGGCATCCAGACCAGCGGCAACTGCATTCGCAACATCAACAGCGACGCGCTGGCTGGCATCGCGGCCGACGAAATCGCCGACCCACGGCCCTTCTGCGAAATCCTGCGCCAGTGGAGCACGCTGCACCCCGAGTTCAGCTTTCTGCCGCGCAAGTTCAAGATCTCGATCAACGGCGCGCGCGAAGACCGCGCCGCGCTCGGCTGGTACGACGTGGGCCTGCAACTGCTCAAGAACGACGCAGGCGAGCTGGGCTTCAAGGTTCGCGTGGGCGGTGGCATGGGCCGCACGCCCACCATCAGCCCGGTGCTGCGCGAGTTCCTGCCCTGGAACCAGCTCATGAACTACCTGGAGGCCGTGATCCGGGTCTACAACCGCTACGGCCGCCGCGACAACACCTGGAAGGCGCGCATCAAGATCCTCGTCAAGGCCGAGGGCCAGAGCTACATCGATCAGGTGGACGAAGAGTACCGCCAGATCGTGGAGCAAGAAGGCGGCCCCCACACCATCACCCAGGCCGAATACGACCGCGTGGCCGCCAACTTCCAGGAGCCCGTGCTCGACCTGTCGCCCGCCGACGCCGAGGCCGAAACCCTGGAGCTGCTGCGCACCGCCGCCAGCGAAGACCAGGACTTCGGCCGCTGGCTTGCGCGCAACGTGCTGCCGCACCGCCACCCGCAACTGCGCGCCGTGGTGCTGTCGTTCAAGCGCCTGGGCTATGCACCCGGCGATGCCACCGCCGAGCAGATGGAAGCCGCCGCAGACCTGGCCGACCGCTTCTCGGGCGGCGAGTCGCGCGTGACACACGAGCAAAACCTGATCCTGCCCTGGGTGCGCCGCGACCAATTGCCCGCGCTGTACCAGGCGGCCAAGGCCCTGGGCCTGGCCAAGCCCAACATCGGCCTGCTGACCGACATGATCGCCTGCCCCGGCGGCGATTTCTGCTCGCTGGCCAACGCACGCTCGCTGCCGATTGCCGAGGCCATCACCGAGCGCTACCAGGACCTGGACGAGCTGTGGGACCTGGGCGAGATCGACCTGCACATCAGCGGCTGCATCAACAGCTGCGGCCACCACCACAGCGGCCACATCGGCATCCTGGGCGTGGACAAGGACGGCAAGGAGTGGTACCAGATCACGTTGGGCGGCGCCGACGGCTCCCACCTGTCAGGCCCCGCCGCGCCGGGCAAGATCATCGGCCCCTCGTTCAGTGCCACCGAAGTGCCCGGCGTGATCGAGGCGCTGCTGGCCACCTACCGCGCCGAGCGCCAGTTGCTGCCCGACAACGCCCAAGGCCCCCGCTACGAGAACTTCATCGACACGGTGCGCCGTGTCGGCCTGGAGCCCTTCAAGAGCGCAGCCAACGCAGCGCGCCACCCCGCCGAAACCGCAACCGCCTGACCCTTGAATACTATGAAAATAATAGCTGCCCACGAGCACCAGGCCAGCGCTGCAGGCCAAAAAGTGATTGAACTCGCCAACGACGCTAACCCCTTCGAGCTGGACCTGGCTGGCGTTGACCGCATCGACCTGAACTTCCCCAAGTTCACCGACGGCCGGGCTTTCAGCCAGGCGCGGCTGCTGCGCCAGCGCCTGCAGTTCACGGGCGAGTTGCGCGCCACCGGCGAGGTGCTGATTGACCAACTGGTGCAAATGGCCCGCTGCGGCTTTGACGTGGCCGTGCTGCGCGAGGGCGTGGACATGGCCGACGCGCAACGCCAGTTCGACCGCTTCCAGGGCTTCTACCAAGGCGACGTGGCCCATCTGCCGCACTTTCGCAAGGCCGCATGATGAGCAGCCACGCAACCACCACCATGACCACCGCCGACCTCGCACGCGTCAACGCTGAACTCGGCCGCAACGCCCCCGGCCTCACGGCCTGGGCGCTGGGCCTGGGTGCGCCCACCATCGTCACCACCAACTTCCGCCCCTTCGAGGCGGTGATCCTGCACCTGGTCACGCAAGTGAACCCCGACGTGCCCGTGGTCTGGATGGACAACGGCTACAACACCGAGGCCACCTACCGCTTTGCCGACGAGGTGACGAAACAGCTCGGCCTGAATCTGCAGATTTACCTGCCGCTGCGTTCGCGCGCGCACCGTGAGGCCGTGGACGGCGCCACGCCCGCACTCGACGACCCGCGCCACGCCGCCTTTACCGAAGAAGTGAAGCTGGAGCCTTTTGCCCGCGCGCTGCGCGAGACGGCGCCCAAGGTGTGGTTCACCGCCCTGCGCGCCACCGACACCGCTGTGCGCGCACAGATGGAGCCGGTGAGCATCAACCCCGACGGCCTCATCAAGGTGGCGCCGCTGCTGCACTGGTCGTCCAAAGACCTGCACGAATACTGCGTGAAGCACGGCCTGCCCAACAACTTCGACTACGTGGACCCGACCAAGGGCGAAGACAACCGTGAGTGCGGTTTGCACCTGACCCACTGATACGGATCTGCCCGTCGAATACCTGAAACCGTTCACGCTGAGCTTGTCGAAGCGCCGCGCAGAGCTTCAACAAGCCTGTCCTGAGCCTGTCGAAGGGCTCAGCCCGAACGGTTTTGATGGTTCGAACGCTCATCCGTACGAAACACCACTGATCCGACCATGAACGCCCGCACAGACTCAGCGCTGCTTGAGAAAACCAACAATATGAGCCACCACCTGAACAATTCGCATCTCGACGCGCTGGAAGAAGAAACCATCTTCATCCTGCGCGAGGTCGCCGCCGCCTTCGAGCGCCCCACCCTGCTGTTCTCGGGCGGCAAGGACTCGCTGGTCATGCTCAAGTGCGCAGAAAAGGCCTTTGGCGTGGGCCGCATTCCCTACCCGCTGCTCATGATCGACACGGGCCACAACTTCCCCGAGGTGACGGACTTCCGCGACCTGCGCGCCAAGGAGCTGGGTGCCGACCTCATCGTGCGCAGCGTCGAGGATTCGATGGCGCGCGGCACCGTGCGCCTGGCCCACCCCGGCGAATCGCGCAACGTGCACCAGTCGGTCACGCTGCTCGAAGCGATTGAAGAGTTCCGCT
>NZ_JAPUDY010000094.1 GCF_027492855.1 Acidovorax sp. | reverse complement strand
TTACAGCCCAAACCGCCCTTCTGCTCCCCATGGAGTAGAAGGGCGCTTTGCTTTGGGGCATCCAGTTTGCGCAAAGAGGCGAACTTTCCTCAGGCGGCAGCGAACTGGGGCAGGGATCTCAATGTCGCCCCACGAATACGGGGCCTACCAAGTTTAGGCAGCGTCCAATTGAACGCGCAGGTGCTCCGCGCGCTGTGTATCCCCTGGCGGATACTGAAACCTGTGGACACCCGCAGCGCTGAGAGTTCGCTCCAACTGCCCGTTGAACCATAGCCAATGCAAATGCGCCAAGGCTTCGCCCATGGCGAAGGTCATCTGGTGCGAATCCAGCGGGCGCTTGAACATGATGGGCAGTACATCGGCTGCGGACAGTGCACTGTTATGGGCGGCATCAAGAATTTCTCCCAGTCGCTCCCGGTGGTGGTTTTGTAGCTGCTGGATGCGCTCGTGCAAGCCTTGGAAGGGTTTGCCGTGGGACGGCAGAACGAGCGTACCGGGCGGCAATACCAAGTAGCGAAGCAGTGATTGCAGGAAGAGCTGGAGAGGATTGGACTCCGGCTCTGCCGCATGAACGCTGACATTGGTAGAGATGCGTGGCAAGACCATGTCGCCGCTGATGAGGGTGGTCAGTTCTGGGCAATACAGCGCCATGTGCTCAGGCGCATGCCCATAGCCGCTGATACATTGCCAGGCCCGGCCGCCGATGTCGATGGAGTCCCCATCCATGATTCGCCGAAAAGTGGACGGCAATGAGGGCACCAGGGTGGGGAAGTACGACACCCGCCCACGGACATGCTGGAGAAAAGCCTCGTCCTGCGTGCCGTGCAAGAGGTAGAAGTCCGCACTGGCCTCCCCGCCAAATCCACCGCGATCGTAGATCGCGGTCCTGGCGACGTTGTAGTCGGTGGCGCTGATCCAGAGGCGCACATTCCATCGGTCACACAGCCAATGCGCCAGCCCGATGTGGTCTGGGTGCATGTGGGTGACGATCACGCGCAGGATGGGCAAGCCTTCCAGGCAGTTGGCGAACACTTGCTCCCATTGTGCGCGTGTGGTGGCGCTGTCGATACAGCAGTCCACCACTGTCCAACCGTCCACCAGGGTGCCGCTGGCGTTGGGCTGCCGGTCGCGCAGCAGCCACAGATTGATGTGATCGAGTGCAAACGGCAGCCCCATGCGTATCCACTTGATCCCAGGTGCAACCTCCACGGTCGCTCCCTCGGCGGGGAGGATATCGCCCAGCGGATAGTGGATCTGGTGTTCGAGTGGATTCATGGTGACAATGGGATAGGTTAGCATTGACGTTAACGTAAACGTCATGCACTCGATGCATTGTAGGGAACGATGGCCGTGGGGCTGTCTCCTGTGCGAAACCCATCCTGCGGCATGCAGCAACCGACCATGGCCAACACCTTCACCATCAGCGACCTTGCCAAAGAGTTCGATCTCACCACTCGGGCGATCCGTTTCTACGAAGACATGGGGCTGCTGCAGCCGGAGCGCACCGGTCCCGCCGGCCGCAACCGCGTCTACAGCGCCCGCGACCGCACGCGCCTGCGCCTGACGCTGCGGGCCAAGCGCCTGGGCTTGTCGCTGACGGAGGCCAAGGAGATCATCGACCTCTACGACAGCCCTCGCGACACTGGCGTGCAACTGCGCAAGTTCCTTGATGTACTCGTCGTTCACCGCAAGCAACTCGAAGAGCAGATGGCCGATCTGCAGGCCAATCTGGAAGAGGTGCGGGAGCACGAAGAGGAGGCGCGCGCACTACTGTTGAAGGTGGAAAAGCAAAAATGATTGATAATTGACGTTTACGTAAACGTAAATCAGGAGATCGTCGTGAGCTTGCCTTCCTTTGAGCCCCGCTGCGCTGACTATGCAGATCGTGTGTGCGACAGCTTCGCCCGCCAAGGGGCCATGCAGACGCTGGGCGCGCGCTTGGGCCTGGTGGCGCCGGGCGCGGTGGATATCGAGCTGGGCTGGGCCGCTGGCCTGACCCAGCAGCATGGCTTTCTGCATGCGGGCATGGTGGCCACGGCGCTGGACTCGGCCTGCGGCTATGCGGGGTTCGCCTTGATGGAGGCCGATGCGGCCGTGCTCACGATTGAATTCAAGATCAACCTGCTGGCTCCTGCCAAGGGCGAGCGGTTTCGGATGGAAGGGCGGGTGATCAAGCCCGGCCGCACCATCACGGTGTGTGAAGGCCGCGCCTTTGCTATCGACGGCAACCAAGAAAAACTGGTGGCCACCATGGGTTGCACGCTCATGGCTGTCACCGGGCGCGACGCCATCCAAGGCTGAACCCGCCACCTTTCTCTACCCATTCTGAGGAGACATTTACCATGAGCATTCCCGCCAACCTTCCTGGCCTGAACTTCCAACTGGGCGAAGACATCGACGCCTTGCGCGACGCCGTGCGCGACTTTGCACAGGCCGAGATCGCGCCACGTGCCGCCGAGATCGACCACAACGACCAGTTCCCAATGGACCTGTGGCGCAAGATGGGTGAGCTGGGCGTGCTGGGCATCACCGTGCCCGAGCAATACGGCGGCGCCGCCATGGGCTATCTGGCCCACATGGTGGCCATGGAGGAGATCTCGCGCGCCAGCGCTTCGGTGGGCCTGTCCTACGGTGCGCACAGCAACCTGTGCGTGAACCAGATCAACCGCAATGGCAGCGAGGCGCAGAAGGCCCAATACCTGCCCAAGCTCATCAGCGGCGAGCATGTGGGTGCGTTGGCCATGAGCGAGCCCGGCGCGGGCTCCGACGTGATCAGCATGAAGCTCAAGGCCGAGGACAAGGGCGGCTACTACCTGCTCAACGGCAGCAAGATGTGGATCACCAACGGCCCCGACGCCGACACCTTGGTGGTCTATGCCAAGACGGAGCCCGAGCTGGGCGCGCGTGGCGTTACCGCCTTTCTGATCGAGAAGGGCATGCCGGGCTTTAGCGTGGCGCAAAAGCTCGACAAGCTGGGCATGCGCGGCAGCCACACGGGCGAGCTGGTGTTCAACAACGTCGAGGTGCCTGCCTCGCAGATCCTGGGCGGCCTGAACCAGGGCGCCAAGGTGCTCATGAGCGGGCTGGACTACGAGCGCGCGGTGTTGACCGGCGGCCCCTTGGGCATCATGCAATCGGTGATGGACAACGTGATCCCTTACATTCACGACCGCAAGCAGTTCGGCCAGAGCATTGGCGAATTCCAGCTCATCCAGGGCAAGGTGGCAGACATGTACACCGTGCTCCAGGCGGGGCGCTCGTTTGCCTATACCGTGGCCAAGAACCTGGACATGTTGGGGACCGACCATGTGCGCCAGGTTCGCAAGGACTGCGCCAGCGTGATCCTCTGGTGTGCCGAGAAGGCCACCTGGATGGCGGGTGAGGGCGTGCAGATCTTCGGCGGCAACGGCTACATCAACGAGTACCCTCTGGGGCGTTTGTGGCGCGATGCCAAGCTGTACGAGATCGGCGCGGGAACGAGTGAAATCCGCCGCATGCTGATTGGCCGGGAGCTGTTTGCCGAGACCTGCTGACCTGAGACAGCGGGCCCATTGACCTTACTAAAGAGCCAGAGACTCCATGCCCACCTCCGTCGAAGACCTGTTTGCACACAACCGCGCCTGGGCTGCCCAGATGGAGCGCGAGCGCCCCGGTTTCTTCACCGGCCTGCTCGCGCAGCAAAAGCCCAAGTACATGTGGATCGGTTGCTCCGACAGTCGTGTGCCCGCCAACCAGATCACGGGGCTGGAGCCGGGCGAGGTGTTCGTGCACCGCAACGTGGCCAACGTGGTGGTGCCCACCGACCTCAACTGCCTGTCCACCATCCAGTTCGCGGTGGACCAATTGCATGTTGAACACCTGATGGTGGTGGGCCACTACGGCTGCGGCGGCGTGTTGGCCGCGCTGGAGGGCACACGGGTGGGCCTGGCGGACAACTGGATCCGCCATGTGACCGATGTGCGCGACCGCCACCGCGACCTGATTGCGTCCATCGAGCCCCAGTGGCGCCACGACGTGTTGTGCGAGCTGAACGCCATCGAGCAGGTGGTGAATGTGGCGCAGAGCACGGTGATGCTCGACGCCTGGGGCCGGGGCCAGAAGGTCACGCTGCACGGCTGGTGCTATGGTCTGAAAGATGGCCTCATCAACAACCTGCACATGTCCGTGGACAGCACCGAAGGCCTGGATTCGCTCTACAGGGCGGCCATTGCCGGTGTGGCTGCGGTCAAAAGGCAGTAAGCCGCAGCCTTGGCTGCGCGACGGTTGAGAAAAGAATCCCTGCCATGTTCCCGCAACGCCTTGACGCACCCCAGGCCTATGGCATTGCCAAGGCCATGATGGACGGATTCAACCGCCACTACCGGTTGTTCCGCACCGAGTCCGCGCGGGCCAAGCACCGCTTTGAAACCGGGGACTGGCACGGCCAGCAGCGGGCGCAGCGCGAGCGCATCGAGTTCTACGACCTGCGCGTGAAAGAGTGCGTGCGCCGCCTGGAGAAGGAGTTTGGCGCGGGTGCGCAGCCCATGGACGTGTGGCACCAAGTCAAGCTGCACTACATCGGCCTGCTGGTCAACCACCACCAGCCCGAGCTGGCCGAGACCTTCTTCAACTCGGTCACCACCAAGATCCTGCACCGCACGCATTTCCACAACGACTTCATCTTTGTGCGCCCGGCCGTCAGCACGGAGTACATCGAAAACGACGAGCCTGCTGCGCGCCCCACCTACCGGGCCTATTACCCCTCGCGCGACAACCTGCACGAGACCTTTCACCGCATCATCGAGAACTTCCAACTCCAGCGCGATTTTGCCGACCTGGCGCGTGACACTGCCTGCGTGGTGGCCGCCATGCGCAGCCGGCTCGACAAGGTGCGGCTGCGCGCCAACTTCCAGGTGCAGGTGCTCACCAGCCTGTTCTTTCGCAACAAGGGCGCCTATGTGGTGGGCAAGATCATCAACGGCTTCAACGAAGTGCCGTTTGCGCTGCCCATCCTGCACGACGACAACGGTAAATTGTTCATCGACGCCGCGCTGTTCGGTGAAGACGACATGCAGATGCTGTTCAGCTTTGCGCGCGCCTACTTCATGGTGGACATGGAGGTGCCCAGCGCCTACGTGCAGTTTCTGCGCAGCCTCATGCCGCGCAAGCCCAGGGCCGAGATCTACAACGCGCTGGGCCTGGCCAAGCAGGGCAAGACGCTGTTTTACCGCGACTTTCTGTACCACCTGAAGCACTCCAGCGACAAGTTCCGCATCGCCCCCGGCATCAAGGGCATGGTGATGCTGGTGTTCGACCTGCCGAGCTTTCCGTTCGTGTTCAAGCTCATCAAGGACTACTTTCCGCACCAGAAGGAAACCACGCGCGAGCAGGTGAAGGGCAAGTACCTGCTGGTCAAGCAGCACGACCGCGTGGGCCGCATGGCCGATACGCTGGAATACAGCGAAGTGGCGTTTCCGCGCGACCGGTTCGACGACGAACTGATTGCCGAGATCCAGAAATTCGCCCCCAGTCAGCTCGAAATCAGCGACCGCGATGGCGACGGCCAGACCGAGGTCATCATCAAGCACCTGTACATCGAGCGGCGCATGATCCCGCTCAACATCTACCTGCAGGAAGCCTTTGACACAGGCCTGGCCGACCCGCGCGCGCGCCAGCAGATGGAGCACAGCGTCATCGAATACGGCAACGCCATCAAGGACCTGGTGGGCGCCAACATCTTCCCCGGCGACATGCTCTGGAAGAACTTCGGCGTCACGCGCAACGGCAAGGTCGTGTTCTACGACTACGACGAGATCGAATACCTCACCGACTGCAACTTCCGCCGCGTGCCCGCGCCGCGCAACGAAGAGGAAGAGATGAGCGGCGAGATCTGGTACAGCGTGGGCCCGCGCGATGTGTTCCCCGAAACCTTCGGCCCCTTCCTGCTGGGCAACGACGCCGTGCGCGAGGTGTTCATGCAACACCACGCCGACCTGCTCGACGCCGCCTTCTGGCAGTCGCACAAGGAGCGCATCCAGGCAGGCCATATGTTCGACGTTTTCCCCTACGACGCGGAGCGCCGCTTCGCCCACGGCGACTAGCGCCTGGCACTCGCTGTCTTTCTTCCCACCGAACCACTTTCAGGAGATTTCACCATGTCTGCATCCTCCCAAGACCCCATCGTCATCGTCGGCGCCGCACGCACCCCCATGGGCTCGCTGCAGGGCGATTTTTCGAGCCTGGCCGCACACGACCTGGGCGGCGCCGCCATCAAGGCCGCCATCGAGCGTGCGGGCGTGTCGCCTGACGCTGTGGGCGAGGTGCTGTTCGGCAACTGCCTGATGGCGGGCCAGGGCCAGGCCCCTGCGCGCCAGGCGGCTTTCAAGGGCGGCCTGCCCAAGGGCGCGGGGGCGGTCACGCTCAGCAAGATGTGTGGTTCGGGCATGAAGGCCGCCATGATGGCGCATGACATGCTGCTGGCCGGCTCGCACGACGTGATGGTGGCGGGCGGCATGGAGAGCATGACCAACGCCCCCTACCT
>NZ_JAPUDY010000093.1 GCF_027492855.1 Acidovorax sp. | reverse complement strand
TGCAGTCGCAATCGACCAACGCCATCCTGACCACGTTCAACGAAGTGAACATGGCCCCGGTGATGGACCTGCGCAAGAAGTTCCAGGATGCCTTCACCAAAGAGCACGGCACCAAGCTGGGCTTCATGTCCTTCTTCGTGAAGGCCGCCGTGCATGCCCTGAAGAAGTATCCCGTACTCAACGCTTCGGTGGACGGCAACGACATCGTCTATCACGGCTATTTCGACATCGGTATCGCCGTGGGCTCGCCCCGTGGTCTGGTGGTGCCCATTCTGCGCAATGCAGACCAGATGAGCTTTGCCGATATCGAAAAGAAGATCGCCGAATTCGGCAAGAAGGCGGCCGAAGGCAAGCTGGGCATTGAAGAAATGACCGGCGGCACCTTCTCCATCAGCAATGGCGGCACCTTCGGCTCGATGATGTCCACCCCCATCATCAACCCACCGCAGTCGGCCATCCTGGGCGTGCACGCCACCAAGGACCGTGCCATGGTTGAAAACGGCCAGGTTGTGGTGCGCCCGATGAACTACTTGGCCATGTCCTACGACCACCGCATCATCGACGGCCGCGAAGCCGTGTTGGGCCTGGTGGCGATGAAGGATGCGCTGGAAGATCCATCGCGCCTTCTTTTTGACATCTGATAGACCCTGAATCGACCCACCCGCGTGGCCGGCCACTGGCCGCGCCCGCCGGTGGGTCTTTTTGCCAATGAATGATTGAGTGAGACCGACATGAGCAAACAATTTGATGTGATCGTCATCGGCGGTGGCCCCGGTGGCTACATTGCCGCCATCCGCGCTGCCCAACTGGGCTTCAACGTGGCCTGTATCGATGAGTGGAAGAACGACAAGGGCGGCCCCGCACCTGGAGGCACCTGCACCAATGTGGGTTGCATTCCGTCCAAGGCGCTGCTGCAGTCGTCCGAACACTTCGAGCATGCCAACAAGCACTTCGCCGAGCACGGCATCACCGCCACGGGCGTCAAGATGGACGTGGCCAAGATGATTGCCCGCAAGGACACCGTCGTGAAGCAGAACAACGACGGCATCCTGTACCTGTTCAAGAAGAACAAGGTCAGCTTTTTCCATGGCCGCGGTTCGTTCGTAAAGGCTGCCGAAGGCGGCTACGAGATCAAGGTGGCGGGCGCCGCCGAAGAGTCGATCACGGGCAAGCAAATCATTATCGCCACCGGCTCCAACGCCCGTGCGCTGCCCGGCACACCGTTCGACGAAGAGCTGGTGCTGTCCAACGACGGCGCGCTGCGTGTGGGCGCTGTGCCCAAGAAGCTCGGCCTGATCGGCTCGGGCGTGATCGGCCTGGAAATGGGCTCTGTGTGGCGCCGCCTGGGCGCTGAAGTCACCATCCTCGAAGGTCTGCCAACCTTCCTGGGCGCGGTGGACGAGCAGATCGCCAAGGAGGCCAAGAAGGCCTTCGACAAGCAGGGCTTGAAGATCGAGCTGGGCGTGAAGGTCGGCGAGATCAAGACCGGCAAGAAGGGCGTGAACATTGCCTATACCAACGCCAAGGGCGAAGCCCAGGCGCTGGACGTGGACAAGCTGATCGTCTCCATCGGCCGTGTGCCCAACACCATCGGCCTGAATACCGAAGCCGTGGGCCTGGCCCTGGACGAGCGCGGCGCCATCGTGGTTGATGCCGATTGCCGGACGAACCTGCCTGGCGTGTGGGCGGTGGGCGACGTGGTGCGCGGCCCCATGCTGGCGCACAAGGCTGAGGAAGAGGGTGTTGCCGTGGCCGAGCGCATCGCTGGCCAGCACGGTCACGTCAACTTCAACACCGTGCCTTGGGTCATCTACACCAGCCCCGAGATCGCCTGGGTGGGCCGCACCGAGCAGCAGCTCAAGGCCGATGGCGTGAAGTACAAGGCAGGCAGCTTCCCCTTCCTGGCCAACGGCCGCGCGCGCGCGCTGGGCGACACCACCGGCATGGTCAAGATGCTGGCCGACGCAGAGACCGACGAAATCCTGGGCGTGCACATCGTGGGCCCGATGGCCAGCGAGCTGATCTCCGAAGCCGTGGTGGCCATGGAGTTCAAGGCCAGCAGCGAAGACATCGCACGCATCTGCCATGCGCACCCGTCGCTCTCCGAAGCCACCAAGGAAGCAGCCCTGGCTGTGGACAAGCGCACCCTCAACTTCTGAACTTTGAATGAAAACAGGCTCTAGCGCTTGATAATCAAGCGCTGGCAGCTATCAAATTCATAGTATCAGAGTGGTGCCCATCCCGTGACTGTCAAACAGGCGTATCTGGCCGAGCTGGCCGCCAAAGGCTACCAAAGCGACCCGGCCCAATTGCGGGCCGTGGATGCCTTGCAGCGCTGTGCCGATGAATGGGCCGCCTACAAGGCCCAGCGCTCCAACGCGATCAAGAAGCTGATCAACCGCCCCGATGTGCCGCGCGGCGTGTACATGTATGGTGGCGTGGGCCGTGGCAAGAGCTTCCTGATGGAGTGCTTTTTTAACGCTGTGCCCTTGAAGCGCAAGGTGCGCCTGCATTTCCACGAGTTCATGCGCGAGGTGCATCGTGAGCTGGTTGGCCTGCAGGGCACGCAGAACCCGCTCGATGTATTGGGCGAGCGTATTGCTAAGCGTTACAAGCTCATCTGTTTTGACGAGTTTCACGTGGCGGACATCACTGACGCGATGATCCTGCACCGCCTGCTGGTAGCGCTGTTCGACAACGGCGTAGGTTTTGTGACCACGTCCAACTTCCAGCCGGACGAGTTGTATCCGAACGGCCTGCACCGCGACCGCATCCTGCCGGCCATTGAGCTGCTCAAGCGCAAGCTCGAAGTCATCAACGTGGACAACGGCACCGACTACCGTCGCCGCACGCTGGAGCAGGTCAAGCTGTACCACACACCCCTCGGCCCGGAGGCCGACGCGGCGATGAACACAGCGTTCGACCAGTTGGCCGAGGTACACGACGAAGACCCGGTGCTGCACATCGAGCAGCGCGAGATCCGCGCCCGGCGCAAGGCGGGTGGGGTGGTGTGGTTCGACTTCAAAACACTGTGTGGCGGCCCACGTTCGCAGAACGACTACCTGGAGATTGCCACGCAGTTCCACACGGTGCTGCTTTCGGACGTGCCTTACATGCCGGTGAGCATGGCATCGCCCGCGCGGCGCTTCACCTGGCTGGTGGACGTGCTGTACGACCGGCGTGTCAAGCTCATCATGTCGGCCGCTGTGCCGCCAGAGCAGCTCTACACCGAAGGGCCATTGGCGCACGAGTTTCCGCGCACGGTCTCGCGTCTCAACGAGATGCAGTCCAAGGAATTCCTGGCGCTGGAGCGCCGCACCGTGGATACGGGTCTGACATGATTCAAATTTTGCGCACGACCTTGCTCGGGGCGTTGCTGTTGCTGCCTCTGGCCTCAGTGTGGGCCACGGCAACGCCACAAGACACCGAATTGGCGGCTGCCGCAGCCCACCGCAAGGCAGAGCACGAGCGCATTCGCCACGAGCGCGAGGTTTTGGCGGCCGGGCGCCAGAAGGACGAGGCGGCTTGCTATCAGCGTTTTGCAGTGGAAGATTGTCTGCGCGAGGTTCGCGCCCGCGTGCGCGGAGCCACGGACCGCCTGCGTACGCAAGAGGTGGAGCTGAACGACGCCGAACGCCGCGAGAAGGCGGCCGAGCGTCTGCGCTCCATTGAAGAACGGAATAAACCCGTGCCGCCCGCCGGTAAAGGCGCCGATCCCTCACTGCGCAAGGCGCCGGTCGACCCCCAGGCCGCCAAGGCGCAGCGGGGCCATGAGGCCGAACAGCGCGCGCAGCAGCAGCGCAGTCGCATACAACAGCAAGACAGCGAGCATGCCCAGCGGGCTGCCGCCAGCGCAGACCGCGCCGCCAAGGCGCGTGCCCGCCATGCTGAGACCCTCAAGGTGGCAGAAGAGCGCCGCGCGCGGGTCGAGAAATCTCAAGCCGATGCCGCCGAACAAGGCCGCAAGCCCGCCGCGCCGCTGCCCACGCGTTGATGGGCTGCTGCAGAGCAGGGGGCTTTGTCGTAGCGCGCGGTGATGAGCCTTGAGCGCGATGCTCAGGTGTTGTGAGTCAGTGCAATGCCGCGATCTGGCGGGCAATCAGGCACGGCTGGCGTCGATGGGAACAAGGCGTGCCACCTTTTTGTCTTCTGCCAGGGCCTCGATCTTCACGATGGCCAACGACAGGTTGTCGCCGCCGCCGCGCGCCCGGGTGCGGGCCTTTTCGATCAGAAACTCCGTAGCCTCCCTGGGAGACAACGAGTCCACCACCGAGGCCAGCTCGGTGGGCGAGAAGTAGTGCCACACGCCATCGCTGCAAGCGAGCAGCACATCACCTGGCTGCAGTTGCGGAATGATGTGGGTGGTGATGGGGGGATCGCTCTCGGTGCCCAGGCAGCCAACCAGGATGTTGGAGTGCGGGTGGTTGTTGGCCTCGGCCTCGGTCAACTCGCCCCGGTCCACCAGCGCCTGAACGTAGGAGTGGTCGTTGGTGCGAAACACCATGCGCGAGCCCTGGAAGTGGTAGATGCGCGAGTCGCCCGCATGCACCCAGTGGCAATCGCCCCGTGGGTTGATCAGAAAGGCCGCAATCGTGCTGTGGGGCTCTTGTTCCGCCGAAATGGCCGTCAACCGGATGACGATGTGGGCCTCTTCGACCATGTTCTTGAGCATGGACACTGGATCGTCGGTGTCGGGCGAGTAGCGCTCGAACAACTGGCGTGCCGTCATCATGACCTGGTCGGAAGCCTTGCGCCCGCCGCTGCGGCCTCCCATGCCGTCGGCCACTACGCCCAGCACGCAGCCGTTGTGCCGCTCGTGGGCGATCAGGGCGACCTGGTCTTGCTGGTATTCACGGTCACCCTTGTGGATGCCGGTGGACGCTATAAGGCGAAACGCTTTGGTCATGCTGGTGATTGTGGGGGCGTGCGCGCAAACGCTCGTCGTAGAAAACGGGCCAAGCGCGTATTATCCGCCCGCGTGTGGCATTTTCGCCATGCCAGCGCCGCCCCTGCCTTGAACCCCAGTCTCCACTCCCCCCACAGACAGCTGATCGAGTTGCGCATGGAGCATGCGGACCTTGATGCGCTGATTGACCGGTGCGCCCCCGATGTGGTGCCTGACGAGCTGACGCTGCGCCGCCTGAAGAAGCGTCGGCTGGCGCTGCGCGATGCCATGGACCGGCTGGAGCGCGAGCTGCAGCCACAAGAGCCCGCCTGATGGCACTGCTGGACATGGTGCCGGAGGTATTTGCCCCCGGCGGTGTGCTGGCGCGGGCCGATGCGCATTTTCAGCCCCGCGAGGGGCAAACCCAGATGGCGATGGCCGTGGCGCGCACCATCGAAGAGGGCGGCGCCCTGGTGGTGGAAGCGGGCACCGGGGTCGGCAAGACCTTCTCCTACCTGGTTCCCGCCCTGCTGAGTGGCGAGCGGGTGCTCTTGTCCACCGCCACCAAGGCACTGCAAGACCAGCTTTTCGCGCGCGATCTGCCCCGGCTTGTCCAGACGCTGGGCCTGCCCGTGCGCATGGCGCTGCTCAAAGGGCGGGCCAGCTACCTGTGCCTTTACCGCATGGAGCAGGCGCGCCAGGACCTGCTGGCGCAGGACCGGGGCGTGGCGCGCGTGCTGGCCAAGGTGGAAGACTGGTCGCGCCACACCCAGTCGGGTGACCTGGCGGAGCTGACCGGGCTGGACGACCGTTCGCCCGTGATTCCCCTGGTCACATCCACCCGCGAGAACTGCCTGGGCTCGCAATGCCCCCGGTTCCGCGAATGCCATGTGCACCGCGCGCGGCGTGAGGCGTTGGCGGCCGATATCGTGGTCATCAACCACCATCTCTTTTTTGCCGACGTAGCGGTGCGCGAGTCGGGCATGGCCGAGCTGTTGCCCACGGTGCGTGTGGTGGTGTTCGACGAAGCGCACCAGATCAACGAGACCGGGGTGCAGTTTCTGGGTACGCAGCTATCCACCGGGCAGGTGATGGACTTCAGCAGGGACTTGCTGGCTGCGGGCCTGCAGCATGCCAGGGGCCTTGCAGACTGGGTGGGGCTGTCTCGCCTGGTGGAAATGTCCGCGCGGGATCTGCGCCTGGCGGCAGGCATGGCTGGGACTTCGGTGGGCGGCGCCAAGCTGCGCTGGACGGACGACACCCCAGAGGGTGTGCCGGACGGCGACTGGCGCAGCGCTGTGCGCGGCGTGGCGCTGGCCTGCGTGCAGGCCCAGGAGGCGCTCGACACGGTCAGCGAGATCGCTCCGGACTTTGTGCGCCTGTACGAGCGGGGCTCCGAACTGCTGGCGCGCCTGGCCCGGTTCTCAGGTCCTGGCGACCCCGATGTGGTGCGCTGGGTGGATGTGGGCACGCAGCTGCGCATGATCGAATCCCCGCTGGACATCGCTGAGGCCATGCGCACGCGTTTGCTGGTGTCGTCCGCCGAATCCTCGCAGGAGGGTGACGATGGTTGGCCCGACGCCCCCCCCACCGGCCCAGGCCGGGCCTGGATCTTCACCTCGGCCACCCTGGGCGACGATGAGCGGCTGACCTGGTTCACGGAGCGCGCCGGGCTGCAGGATGCGGAGATATTGCGGGTGGCCAGCCCCTTTGACTACCCCACGCAGGCTGCGTTGTACGTGCCGCGCCACCTGCCTTCGCCTGCGGACCCGTCGCACAGCCGCATGTTGGCGCAATGGGTGGGAGATGCTGCAGAGATGCTTGGCGGGCGCACACTGGTGCTCACCACCACGCTCAAGGCTTTGCGGGCCATTGGCGATGCGCTCAAGGCCCGGTTTGATGCGACAGGGACGCTGGAGGTGCTGGTGCAGGGTGAGTGGCCTAAGCGACGGCTGATGGAGCGTTTTCGTGAAGGGGCTGAACACGGCCAGAGGGGCTGCGTGCTGGTGGCTTCCGCCACCTTCTGGGAAGGCTTTGATGTGCCGGGAGATGCGCTGCAGCTCGTGGTCATCGACAAGCTGCCTTTTCCGCCGCCGGGCGACCCTTTGGTCGAAGCGCGCACGCAGCGCATCGAAAAAGCCGGGGGCAAGGCCTTCAAGGCCTATGCACTGCCCGAGGCAGCGGTGGCCCTCAAGCAGGGAGCAGGGCGGTTGATCCGGCGGGAGTCGGACCGGGGGATTTTGGTGGTGGGCGACACCCGGCTTGCCACCATGGGCTACGGCAAGCGTTTGCTGGCCGCGCTGCCGCCGATGCGGCGGCTCGAGTCAGAGGAGGCGTTTAGCGAGGCCTTGCAGGCGCTGCTTACCAGACCTTCCACCACGGATCCGACTTGCCCTTGAGGCCGCCGTTCATGTAGGCGCTTTGTGGGTAGGATTTTTCCATGACGCGGCGCGTATCGTCGCGCAGTTGGGTCATGCCCAGGGCGTCGTAGGACTGGATGAGGATGTACAGCGCTTCTTCCAGGGCTGGAACACCCTGATAGTCGGCCACGGCCACTTGAGCGCGGCCAATAGCGGCCACATACGCACCCCGCTGGAAGTAGTAGCGCGCCACATGCACTTCGTATTGTGCGAGCGAGTTGACGATGTAGGTCATGCGCTGGCGCGAGTCCTGCGCGTAGCGCGAATCGGGAAAGCGGGTGGCCAGCTCGCTGAAGGCCTCGAACGAGTCCTTGGCGGCTTTCTGGTCGCGCTCAGACAAATCCTGGCGCGAAATGAACGAGAACAGGCCCAGGTTGTCGTTGAAGTTCACCAGGCCCTTGAGGTAGAGCGCGTAGTCGAGCGCGGGGCTGGCGGGGTGCAGCTTCATGAAGCGGTCGAGCGTGGCAATGGCCTGGGCTTTTTCGCCCGCCTTGTAGTGTGCGTAGGCCTTGTCGATCTGGGCTTGCTGCGCCAGCGGCGTTCCGGCTGCGCGGCCTTCGAGCTTTTCGAGCAGCGGCACGGCCTTGTCGTAGGCGCCGCTGTTCATTTCGTCCTTGGCTTCGGAGTGGATGCGGTTGGGGCTCCAGTTTGCCGTTTTGTCTTCGGGCGCGCTGGAGCAACCAGCCAGCAGGCCCGCAAGCAGCAGGGCGGAAACGAGGGGCAGTGGGGCACGCAGCATCGCAAGCAGCTTTCAGCAAAGAAGGAAACAGGTGCGCACGGGGCTTCCGCGGCTCTACGGGGGCACCTTGGGCAGAGAAAAGGCATTGTACCGGTGGCCGTCGTCGCCAAACTGCGTTGCGCGGCCAGGTTTAGGTGCGACGGGCGCGGGGCTTTCTACAATGGCTGGATATGTTTGTTCACTTGCGCCTGCACACCGAATTTTCCGTCGTGGACGGTACCAACCGAATCGATGAGGTGGCCAAGGCGGCCGCCAAGGATGGGCAGCCCGCGCTGGCCATCACCGACCTCAACAACCTCTTTGGCGCGATCAAGTTCTACAAGGAGGCCCGAGGCAAGGGCGTCAAGCCCATTCTGGGTGCTGAAATCTATCTGGAAAGCGACGGGGGAGGAGCACCGTCGCGAATGGTCGTTCTGGTGCAAAGCCGCCAGGGCTACCTCAATCTGTCGGAGCTGCTGGCCCGCGCCTGGACTCGCAACATCGTCAAGAACCTGGCGCTGTGCACCTGGGACTGGCTGCAGGAGCTGTCTGAAGGCCTGATTGCCCTCTCGGGCGCCCAGGCGGGCCCGGTGGGGCAGGCCTTGCTCAAAGGCGATGAGGCAGGCGCTGCCGACCTCGCATTGCGCCTGGCGGGGATTTTTCCGCACCGTTTTTACATGGAGTTGCAACGCGCGGGCCGCGCCGACGATGAAAGCCACGTGGCGGCAGCCGCGCAACTGGCTGCGCGCCTGAACCTGCCTGTGGTGGCCACGCACCCGGTTCAATTTGCCACGGCAGACGACTATGAGGCCCATGAGGCCCGCATCTGTATTGCCGAGGGCGAGATCCTGGCCAACCCGCGCCGGGTGCGCAAGTTCACCCGCGACCAGTATTTCAAATCGTCTGCCGAGATGCAGGCCCTGTTTGCCGATGTGCCCTCGGCCATCGCCAACACGGTGGAGATTGCCCAGCGCTGCAACCTCACCCTGGTGCTGGGCAAACCGCAGTTGCCGGATTTTCCGACCCCCAACGGCATGCCGATGGACGAGTATTTCCGCCTCGCTTCGTTTGAGGGGCTGGAAGAACGGCTGAAGCTCTTGTATCCCAAAGAGGCCGAGCGGGATAAGCAGCGCCCGCGCTATGTGGAGCGGCTGGAGTTCGAGATCGGCACCATCCTCAAGATGGGGTTTCCGGGCTACTTCCTCATCGTGGGGGACTTCATTCAGTGGGCCAAGAACAATGGCTGCCCGGTGGGGCCGGGTCGGGGGTCTGGGGCGGGGTCGTTGGTGGCTTATGCGCTCAAGATCACCGACCTGGACCCGCTGGAATACAACCTGCTGTTCGAACGTTTTCTGAACCCCGAGCGGGTGTCGATGCCCGACTTCGACATTGACTTCTGCCAAGGCAACCGCGACCGCGTGATCGACTACGTGAAGGACAAGTACGGCAAGAACGCCGTGAGCCAGATCGCCACCTTCGGCACCATGGCTGCCAAGGCCGCCATCCGCGACGTGGGCCGGGTGATGGACATGAGCTACACGTTCTGCGACGGCATCTCCAAGCTGGTGCCGGGCAAGCCCGGCCAGTCCTACACCTTGGCTTACCCGCCCGAGGTAAAAAAAGAGGGCGACAAGAACAACTACGCGCTGGAGCTGGAGCCCATGCTCTACGAGCGCGTGCGCAAGGAAGAAGACGTCAAAACCGTCATCGAGATGGCGCAGAAGCTGGAAGGCATGACGCGCAACATCGGCATGCATGCAGGGGGCGTGTTGATCGCGCCCGGCAAGCTCACCGATTTTTGCCCGTTGTACCAGCAGCCCGGCAGCGAATCGGCCGTGAGCCAGTACGACAAGGACGACGTGGAGGCCATTGGCCTCGTGAAGTTCGACTTCTTGGGTTTGGCTACTTTGACCATCCTGGAGATCGCGCGCGAGTTCATCATCAAGCGCCACAAGGGCCAGGAGAATTTTGCGTTCGAAACCGTGCCGCTGGACGATGGCAAGACCTACAGGCTCTTTCAAGACGGGCTGACCGAGGCCGTGTTCCAGTTTGAAAGCCGGGGCATGCAAGGCATGCTCAAGGAAGCCAAGCCCAGCCGCCTGGAAGACCTGATCGCCCTGAACGCGCTGTACCGCCCAGGGCCTATGGACCTGATCCCCAGCTTCGTGAACCGCAAGCACGGCAAGGAGGTGGTGGAGTACCCGCACCCTGCCGTCGCTGACATGCTCAGCGAAACGTACGGGATCATGGTCTACCAGGAACAGGTGATGCAGACCGCGCAGATTCTGGGCGGCTACAGCCTGGGCGGCGCCGACCTGCTGCGCCGGGCCATGGGCAAGAAAAAGGCCGAAGAAATGGCCGAGCACCGCGAAAAGTTCCGCGCCGGTGCCCTTGCGACCCATGGCATCGACCAGAACAAGGCCGACGAGGTGTTCGACCTGATGGAGAAGTTCGCGGGCTACGGCTTCAACAAGTCGCACGCAGCCGCGTACTCGCTGCTGGCCTACCACACGGGCTGGCTCAAGGTGCATTTCACGGCCGAGTTCTTCTGCGCCAACATGACGGTGGAAATGGACGACACCGACAAGCTCAAGGTGTTGTACGAGGACGCGGTCAAGCACTTTGGCATGACTTTTGAACCGCCGGATGTGAACCGGGGCATGTACCGGTTCGAGCCCGTGACGGACAAAATCATCCGCTACGGCCTGGGCGCCGTGAAGGGCACGGGCCAACAGGCCATCGAAGCCATGGTGGCGGCGCGCGAAGGGCGGGGCGAGGGGCCGAACGGCTCTACCACTGGGCCGTTCAAGAGCCTGTTCGATTTTTGCCTGCGTGTGGACAAGGCGCGCATGAACAAGCGCACGGTGGAGGCCTTGATCAAGGCCGGTGCCTTCGATTCGATCCATCTGAACCGGGCGGCGATGGTGGCATCCATCGACCGTGCTTTTGACTTCGCAGCGGCCACTCTGGCCAATGTGAACCAGGGCGGCTTGTTCGACATGATGGGCGACGATGCCCATGGCTCCAGTACGCAAGAGCCGGAACTGGTGGAGGCAGTGCCGTGGGGCATCAAGGAGCGGCTCACACTGGAGAAAACGGCGGTGGGTTTTTACCTGTCGGGCCACCTGTTCGATGAGGTGGCCACCGAGGTGCGCCGCTTTGTGCGCACCCAGATCGATGAGCTGCTGGACAGCCGCGAGCCCCAGGTGTTGGCGGGCATCATCAGCGATTTCCGGGTCATCAACGGGCAGCGGGGCAGGCTTGGCCTGTTCAAGCTCGATGACAAATCCGCTGTCATCGAGGCGTCTGCCGACGAGGCTTTGCTCAACACCTACAGAAACCAGCTCAAGGAAGATGAGTTTGTGGTGATGATGGGACGCCTGCAGCTCGACCATTTCAGTGGCGGCCTGCGTGTGAAGGTGCAGCAGGTGTGGGATTTGGCGGGCGCGCGTTGCCGGTTTGGCAAGTACCTGCATGTGATGGTGGGGGACAAAGTGCCCGATGTTCCGCGTTTGGTGCAGGAGTTTCCCGCGCGCCGCGAGGAAGTCGCCGAGGGCGAGCTGGTGCATGGCCTGCGGGTGCGCATGGGTGTGCGCTGCACGGCCGAAGACGCGGCGGCGGTGGCGGAACTGCAACTGGGTGAAAGCGCACGCTTTTTCCCCTCGGACGCTGCGCTGGCGGCCTGGTCGGCGCAGGCGGGCCCAGGGGCGGCGAACGTCATTTACGAGTAAGGCGGGGCGGGCGATAAAGTCTGTAGCGCCAAGGCTTGAAAAAGCCGAGACAACAACCAACTTCTTTGGCGGCAGCCCCCCGCGCGGGTCGCTAGAATGATTTTCATGGCAACAAAACCACCCTCACCCCCCACCGCGCCGCCCGTGACACGGCCAGCGCGGGATGATGGCGGTTCGGTCGTGCTCGAAAGACGCACCCAGAAGACCCAGCCGCCCCCAATGCACCAGGTGGTCATGCTCAATGACGACTACACGCCCATGGAGTTCGTCATCGTGGTGCTGCAGGAGTTTTTCAGCAAAGACCGTGAACAGGCCACACAAATCATGTTGAAGATCCATCTGGACGGCAAAGGCGTCTGCGGGGTGTACTCCCGCGACGTTGCGGCCACCAAGGTGGAACAAGTGCTGGATGCCGCCCTCAAAGCGGGGCATCCGTTGCAATGTGTCAGTGAGCCTGTTGAATAACAGGTCTTTGATCCCGATTTACAGTAAATCCTATCCCGCAAGCACAAAGGAGTTCACATGATTGCCCAGGAACTGGAAGTCAGCTTGCACATGGCCTTTGTTGAGGCCCGTCAGCAGCGCCACGAGTTCATCACCGTGGAGCATCTGCTGCTTGCATTGCTCGACAACCCCAGCGCAGCGGAGGTGCTGCGCGCATGTTCGGCCAACATCGATGATCTGCGTTCATCGCTGTCGAACTTCATCAAAGACAACACGCCACAGGTCGCAGGCACCGACGAGGTGGACACGCAGCCCACGCTGGGCTTCCAGCGTGTGATCCAGCGCGCCATCATGCACGTGCAGTCCACCGGCAACGGCAAAAAAGAGGTGACGGGCGCCAACGTGCTCGTGGCCATCTTTGGCGAAAAGGACTCGCACGCCGTGTACTACCTGCACCAGCAGGGTGTGACGCGCCTGGACGTGGTCAACTTCATCGCCCATGGCATCAAGAAGGGCGAACCGCCCGAGCCCGCCAAGGCCGAGAACCAGGCCGAGGGCGAAGAGAGCGGTGGCGGCGAGCGCAACGAGAAAGCCTCTCCGCTGGAGCAGTTCACCCAGAACCTGAACCAGGCGGCCAAGGACGGCAAGATCGACCCGCTGATCGGCCGCCACTACGAGGTCGAGCGCACCATCCAGATCCTGTGCCGCCGCCGCAAGAACAACCCGCTGCTGGTGGGCGAAGCGGGCGTGGGCAAAACAGCCATTGCCGAGGGCCTGGCCTGGCGCATCACGCAAAACGACGTGCCCGAGATCCTGGCCGAGGCGGTGGTGTACTCGCTCGACATGGGTGCGTTGCTGGCGGGCACCAAGTACCGGGGTGATTTTGAGCAGCGCCTGAAGGGCGTGCTCAAGTCGCTCAAGGACAAGCCCAACGCCATTTTGTTCATCGACGAGATCCACACGCTGATCGGTGCGGGTGCAGCCTCTGGCGGCACGCTCGATGCATCCAATCTCTTGAAGCCAGCGCTCTCCAGCGGCCAGCTCAAGTGCATCGGCGCGACCACGTTCACTGAATACCGTGGCATCTTCGAAAAAGACGCCGCGCTGTCGCGCCGCTTCCAGAAGGTGGATGTGGTCGAGCCTACCGTGGCCGAAACCATTGACATCTTGAAGGGGCTGAAGTCGCGCTTTGAAGAGCACCACAGCGTGAAATACGCTGCGGCCGCCCTGCAGGCTGCGGCTGAGCTCAGCGCCAAGTACATCAACGACCGCCACCTGCCCGACAAGGCCATCGACGTGATCGATGAGGCCGGTGCTGCGCAGCGCATCATGGTGCCCAGCAAGCGCAAGAAGACCATCGGCAAGGCCGAGATCGAAGAGATCGTGGCCAAGATCGCGCGCATTCCGCCCGCCAATGTGTCCAACGACGACCGCGGCAAGCTGCAGACGCTGGAGCGCGACTTGAAGAGCGTGGTGTTCGGCCAGGACAAGGCACTCGAAGTGCTGGCTTCGTCGGTCAAGATGGCGCGCTCGGGTCTGGGCAAGGGCGACAAGCCGATTGGCTCGTTCCTGTTCAGCGGCCCCACGGGTGTCGGCAAGACCGAAGCGGCCAAACAGCTGGCCTACATCATGGGCATCGAGCTGATCCGCTTCGACATGTCGGAGTACATGGAGCGCCACGCCGTGAGCCGCCTCATCGGCGCGCCTCCGGGGTATGTTGGTTTCGACCAGGGCGGCTTGCTCACCGAAGCCATCACGAAGAAGCCACACGCGGTGCTGCTGCTCGACGAAATCGAGAAGGCGCACCCGGACATCTTCAACGTGCTGCTGCAGGTGATGGACCATGGCACGCTGACGGACAACAACGGCCGCAAGGCCGACTTCCGCAACGTGCTCATCATCATGACCACGAACGCTGGCGCCGAGACCATGAACAAGGCGACCATTGGCTTCACCAACCCGCGCCAGGCGGGCGACGAGATGGGCGACATCAAGCGCCTGTTCACGCCCGAGTTCCGCAACCGGCTGGACGCCATCGTCAACTTCAAGGCGCTCGACGAGCAGATCATCCTGCGCGTGGTGGACAAGTTCCTGCTGCAGCTTGAGACGCAACTGGCCGAGAAGAAGGTGGAGGTCACCTTCACCGACACGCTGCGCAAGCACCTGGCCAAGAAGGGCTTCGATCCGCTGATGGGCGCACGTCCGATGCAGCGCCTGATCCAGGACACCATTCGCCGTGCGCTGGCCGACGAGCTGCTGTTTGGCCGCCTCACAGAAGGTGGGCGCCTCACGGTGGACATCGAAGTCAAGACCGACGACAAGGGTGTGGAAACCCCCGAGGTGCTGCTCGACATCCAGCCGCTGCCCAAGAAGGAGCGCTCGGCCAAGTCGGAGCCTACCGAGCCTGAAGAGGCCACTGCGGACTGATCTGGCGGTTTCCCGCGTCTGACCAAAGCCGACCCCTCGGGGTCGGCTTTTCTTTTGGCGAGCGCTGGTGGGCTACTTGGCCGATGTCGGTGCCGTTGCCTGCAAACCCTGCAGCAAGTCCAGGGTAGGGTAGCCGTCGGCCACCAAGCCCAGGCTTTGTTGGTAGCGCCGCAGCCCGGCGCGTGTGGCGGGGCCCAGCACGCCGTCGGGGGTGCCGGTGTCGAAACCGCGTGTGTTCAAGCTTGTTTGCAATTGGCGCGTCTGTTCGCGCGACAAGGGTTGCAGGTCGCGCGGCCAGTCGGCCACCACGCCGGGGCCGCCCTCCAGGCGCTGGGCGAGCAGTGCCACGGCCAGCGCGTAGCTGGTGGAATTGTTGTAGCGCAGGATGGTGCGAAAGTTCTGCCCCACCAAAAACGCCGGGCCGCGTGCGCCCGCTGGCTCCAGCACGGCGGCCGATACCAGGGTGGGCAGCGGTTTGCCATCGACGGTGCGAACGCCTTCTGCGGCCCACTGCGCGGCGCTCTGGCGCACGTTCAGTTCGGCACGCGCATGGTCAAAGCCCTGCGGCAAGCGCACTTCGGCGCCCCAGGGTTCCTGCGTTTGCCAGCCAGCGTCGGCCAGAAACCGGGCGGTGGATGCAGCCACGTCCGGGATGCTGCCCCAGATGTCGCGGCGCCCGTCGCCGTCCGCATCCACCGCGTGGGCGAGAAACACCGAGGGCAAAAACTGCGTGTGGCCCATGGCCCCGGCCCAGGAGCCGATCATGGCGTCGGGGGCGATGTCTCCCCGGTCGATGATGCGCAGCGCGGCCAGCAGCTCGGCGCGCGCCCAGTCGCGGCGGCGGCCTTCGTAGGCGAGGGTGGCCAGCGCATCCACGGTGCGGAAGCTGCCGAAATTGCTGCCGTAGTTGCTCTCCATGCCCCAGATGGCGGTGATGACGGGCGCTGGGACGCCATAGCGTGTGGCGGCTGCCTGCAGCGTGCCTTGATGTTCGGCCAGCTTGGCCTGGCCTTGTGCAATGCGCTGCGCGGACACGGCGGTGTCCAGATACGCCCAGGGCGTGCGCGTGAATTCGGGCTGGTCGCGGTCCAGCTCCACCACCCGTGGCTGCAGTTGAGCCTGGCCGAGCACGTTGCGCACGGTGTCGGGGCGAATGCCGGAGGCCAGGGCCTGGGGTGCGAAGGCGGCCAGCCAGGCTGCAAAACCCGTTTGTTCCGCTGTAGCAGTGGCTGGGGCGGGCGTGGTGGGGACCACGGCAGGTGCTGCCGGGGCCGTGGCCGGGCCGGTGGCCGAAGGCGGCGCGGAGGTACAGCCTGCTGCGGCAACGGTGGCGGCGATGGCGATGGATGTCCACCACGGGCGGGGTGCGCGTGGCGAAGAGGAATGGAGGGCGGTGGCGGTTGTCTGCATGCGCCATTGTCGTGTGCTCCCACAGGCTTTCCGTGTGACGCGGCCATGCCCAAGTGCAAGACTGTGTTACTACTGAATTGATAGCTGGTCGCGCTTGATGTACCTGCGCTAGGCGGCTAAAACACTATAAATCCGGTTACAGTGAGCGCCTTGCTACCGCTTTACCGCTTGCGCCCAGCGCCCTGACCGCCATGTCCCCCCATACCTTCCTCTGGCACGACTACGAAACCTTTGGCGCCAACACGCGCCGCGACCGCCCCGCGCAGTTCGCCGCCATCCGCACGGATGCCGAGCTCAACGAGATCGGCGAGCCGCTGATGTTCTACTGCCAGCCCGCCAACGACTATTTGCCCGACCCGGTCTCGTGCCTCATCACCGGCATCACCCCGCAGCTGTGCCTGGAAAAGGGCGTACCCGAGCACCAGTTTGCCGCGCGCATAGAGGCCGAGTTCGCGCAGCCCGGCACCGTTGGCGTGGGCTACAACACCATCCGGTTCGACGACGAGATCACGCGCTTCATGTTTTGGCGCAACCTCATCGACCCTTATGCGCGCGAGTGGCAGAACCAGTGTGGCCGGTGGGATCTGCTGGACGTGGTGCGCATGACCTACGCACTGCGCCCTGACGGAATCCAGTGGCCCAAAAAGGAAGACGGCACGCCCAGCTTCAAGCTCGAACACCTCTCCAAAGCCAACGGCCTGCTGCACGAGGCCGCGCACGATGCGCTGTCGGACGTGCGCGCCACGATTGCGCTGGCGCGCCTGATTCGCCAGCACAACACCAAGTTGTTCGACTTTGCGTTCTCGCTGCACAAAAAAGACCGCGTGGCCGCCGAGCTGCGCCTGCCTGCCACTGCCATCACGGCGCGGCCGTTCTTGCATATGTCGGGCATGTTCCCGGCCGAGCGCGGCTGCCTGGCCGTGATGTGGCCGCTGGCCAGCCACCCCACCAACAAGAACGAGCTGATCGCCTGGGACCTGGCGCACGATCCGCGCGAGCTGGCCACGCTGAACGTGGAGGACATTCGCCTGCGCATGTTCACCCGCGCCGCCGACCTGCCCGAGGGCGTGGCGCGCCTGCCCATCAAGTCCATCCACCTGAACAAGTCGCCCATGGTGGTGGGCAACGTGAACACGCTCACGCCCGCGCTGGCACAGCGCTGGGGCATCGATCTGGCCCAGGCCGCGCAGCATGCCGAGGTGGCGCGCGCGCTGCCCGACATGAGCGGCATCTGGCCCGCAGTGTTCGCCCGCCCGCAAGAGCCCGCCCCGGACGTGGACCAGGATCTGTACGGCGGTTTTGTCGGCAACAACGACCGCCGCCTGCTGAACGACCTGCGCACCCAAAGCGGCGACAAACTGGCCAAGGCGCGGGCGAACTTTGATGATCCGCGCCTGGCGGAGCTGTTCTGGCGCTACCGGGCGCGCAATTTTCCGCAATCGCTGTCGCCTGAGGAGCAGCAGCGCTGGGAGGCGCACCGCGCCGCCTGCCTGTTTGACGGGCAGGGCGGGGCGCGCACGGTGGAGCAGCTTTTTACCGAGATCGACGAAATGTCTGAAACCGCTGACGACCGTGCGCAGGACATCCTGGGCGCCTTGTACGATTACGCTGAACACGTTGCTCCAGAACGCTGAGCCGCATTCAGACACCCCATCGCAGATTTTTATGACGACATCGCAGAATCAAAGCTTCACCACCCAGATCGTGCATGCCGACCGCCTGGGCGGCGCCGAGCAGGGCGCCATCCACCAGCCCATTCACACCTCGGTGCAATACGGCTACGAGAAGGTCGAAGACCTGATCGCCGTCTTTCAGGGCACAGCCAAAGGCGGCTTCAACTACGCACGCCAGGGCACGCCCACCACGGCGGCGCTGGAGTCCAAGATCACGCAGATGGAGCGCGGCCACGGCTCCATCGTGTTCTCTACCGGCATGGCGGGCATCTGTGCTGTGTTTTTGACCCTGCTGAAGGCGGGTGACCACCTGGTGGCCAGCCAATACGTGTTTGGCAACACCAACAGCGTGCTGGGTACGTTGGCCGACTTGGGCATTGAAGTGACCACGGTGGACGTGACCGACGCCGCCAACGTGGCCGCCGCCCTGCGCCCCAACACCCGCATGGTGTTTGTCGAAACCATTGCCAACCCCGGCACCCAGATCCCTGATCTGGAAGGCATCGGCACCCTGTGCAAGCAACACGGCCCGCTCTATGTGGTGGACAACACCGTGGCATCGCCCTACCTGTTCCGCGCCGCCACGGTGGGCGCGGGCCTGGTGGTCAACTCGCTCACCAAGAGCATCGGCGGACATGGTGAGGCGCTGGGCGGCGCCATCACCGACACGGGCCTGTTCGACTGGTCCGGCTATCCCAACATCTTTGCTGCTTACCGCAAGGGCGACGCCAAGGGCTGGGGCCTGCAGCAGGTGCGCAAAAAGGGCCTGCGCGATATGGGGGGCACGTTGTCGTCCCACGCCGCCCACCAACTGGCCCTGGGCGCCGAAACCCTGGCCTTGCGCATGGACCGCACCAGCGCCACGGCCCTGGCGCTGGCGCAGTGGCTCGAAGCGCACCCCGCCGTCTCGCGCGTGCTCTACCCCATGCTGCCCTCGCACCCGCAGCACGCGTTTGCGCGCAAGCACCTCAAGGCGGGCTCTTGGCTTCTGTCGTTCGAGCTGCGCGACCCAGACCAATGCCTGGCCGTGTGCAACCGCCTGCAACTGCCCATCAAAGCCACAGGCCTGGCGGACACGCGCACGCTCATCATCCCGGTGGCGCACACCATCTTCTGGGAGGCAGGCCCCGCCGTGCGCGCCGCCATGGGCATGGCCGACAGCATGATCCGCCTGTCGGTGGGCCTGGAAGAGGTGGAAGACCTGCTGGCAGACTTTGAACAGGCGCTTGCTGGCGCCTGACCGCAAACCCCTATCAGGGAGCTTCGCCATGACCACCGCCACCTTTGCACCGCCCGCCAGCATTGGCAAGTACCGCATCGAGCGCGAACTGGGCCGAGGGGCGAGTGGCATTGTGTACTTGGGCCTTGACGGCTTTCGGGGCCGCAAGGTGGCCATCAAGCAGACGCACGCCTACCTGCTCAAGCAGCCGGACCAGGCCGAGCGCTACCGCAAGCTGCTGCGCAACGAGGCCGCGTTGTCGGGCCGCCTGCGCCACCCCAACATCGTAAGCCTGCTCGATGCCGACGAAGAGGCCCTGCCGCCGTACCTGGTGCTCGAATACGTGGACGGCCAGCCCCTGTCGGCCTTTGCCACGCCCGATGCATTGCTGCCCGTGCCCCAGGTGCTGGACATCGCCTTCAAATGCTGCAACGCCCTCGACTACGCCTGCCGCGAAGGCCTGGTCCACCGCGACATCAAACCCGCCAACCTCATGCTGGCGCGTGACGGGGATGTGAAGCTGACCGATTTTGGCGCAGCCCTCTCGCTGCGCAGCGACGCCACCCAGTTGTCGGGCCTGGTGGGGTCGCCGTCGTACATGTCGCCCGAACAAGTGCGCGAGCAAGACCTCACGCACCACAGCGACATGTTCTCGCTGGCCGTGGTGGTGTACGAGCTGCTCACCGGTCGTCGCCCCTTCGATGGCGACACCGACTTCGCCACCCTCTACAAGATCAGCAACGAGGCGCCCACGCCACCGAGCCTGCTGCGCGCCTCGCTGCCGCCGCATGTGGACGAGGTGCTGCTGCGCGCCCTGGCCAAGCAGCCCGCCGACCGTTTTGCCACCTGGAACGATTTTGCGCAGGCGCTGCTGACCGCCCACCAGAGCCTGCCCCGCCAACGTTCGCAAGACACCGAGGCCGAACGTTTTGCCCGCCTGCGCGCGCTGCCGTTTTTTGCCGACTTTCACGATGTGGCACTGTGGGAGCTGATGCGCCTGGGCAGTTGGCGCCGACTGGAGCAGGGCACCGTGCTGATGCGCGAAAACACCCCCGGCGACTCGTTCTGCATCCTCATCGAAGGCCAGGTGGCCGTCAGCCGCCAAGGCTGGAGCCTCAGCACCCTGGGCCCCGGCGTCACTTTGGGCGAAATGACCTACCTGCGCCCCGAAAACAAAAAACGCACCGCCACCGCCGTGGCCGAGACGGAAGTGCTGGTGCTCAAGGTACGCAACCCCGCGCTGCGCGAAGCGTCGGAAGACCTGCAGTCGCGTTTTGACAAGGCCTTTATCAAGCTGCTGGTGGGGCGGCTGATTGCCACCAACGAGCAACTGGCCGAATGGGAGCTGGTGGCTGCGCCGGGAGGGGGGATGCAGGAGGGTGCTGGAGATTGAGGAGGTGGCTTTGACAGGCGCTGCCGTTGGCGGCTAGTGAGAGCCGATGGTTGACGTTCGACGCAGGGGTTAGGCCCCAGTCTGATAGCACCAAAGCCTTTGATTTTTAGAAAGAAAGCCTCACTTTTCCCTCGGAGCCAGGACACCCGTGGCCCGGGCCAGGACAAGCAAGACGGTTGGCCAGAAGGCTGTGTTGACAATGTCGCGCAAGCTGGCTGACCAGCGCCAATAGCCCAAGCTCAAGAGGTCATCTCGCATGTCTACGAGTTCTCCAAACGTGGCGACCAAGAGCACTGCCAGCCAGGGACGCCATGAAGATACGGACTTCTTGCTGATTGCTGCGACGATCAGGAAGACGGTGAGCCCGACATAAACGTGCAAGGCATCTTTGGACAAGCCGGTGGCTGCAACGATTGCCAGCTTGGCTGCTTGAACCGTGGAGGTTTCCATTCTTGATGTTTATCGTTTGACATGAGAGGTATGCAACGGCGTGGCCAATGCCTGCAAAGTAAACCACGGCCGCTCGCCGTTGCGGTAGGGTTAGGTTTCATCGATGTAGCCTTGCTCGGCCGCCAGGGGTTGATTCTCGAAGATCGCCATGGCCGTGCGCATGCGCTGAAAGCCGAACTTCTTGTAGAACGGCTCCTTGCCAGGGACGGCGTAGAGAATGATCTTCTTGTGGCCGGCAGACAATTTGACCAACTTGGCGACAATTTCCTTACCCAGGCCTGTGCCCTGATGGGTTGGCATGACCGCGATGTCGCAGATGTACGAGCAGTCGGTGCCGTCGGCAAGAGCCCTGCCAACACCCACGAGAACGCCGTTTTCACGAGCGAAACACCTGAACATGCTGTTGGTGAAGGCAACCTGCAAGGCTGACGGGTCCTTGTTCCCGAGTGGGGCGGCACGATAGAGCGCCGCGAGTTCATTCCAGTCGAGGTTTTTAATCGAATCAGACCAAACAAGCTTCACGAGCGCTCCCTGCGAAACCTAGCGTTTGACTTCAACGGCGTGCCGCAGGCACGTTCGCTTGAAGGAAGGATTGGGCGTCATTCTCGTACTACGGGAGTGGCGATGCGGGCCCCTGATCGAGCGGCCCTCGTGCCACGGCTTCATGTAGTGCGACAAGCAAACTCTTGATGATGGAAGAGATCCTGGGATCGCAAGTCATTGCCTCCTCGGTGAGTCCGGTGCCGAGAAGTGGAATGCTGATGGAAGCAGGCTCAACGATGACCGCAGACATTGTCTTAAGTGTTTCTCGAAGCGCTGCATCGGCGTGATGCGCTCGCGGGGATGCATTGACTACCGCCACGGGCTTGTGCACAAATGGTTCGAAACTTACCAGCCAATCGAGTGTGTTCTTGATTGAACCGGTGACGCCGTGGGCGTATTCGGGGCTCGCAAACAGCAGTGCGTCCGATGTTGCGACCGCTGCGTGCAAGGCTAGCACCTCCGGTGGCAGCCGCGCTTCAAGATCGGGATTGAAAAGGGGTAACTCGCCCACACCCGGAAAAATGGTTAGAGCGACCTCAGGCGGGGCCAAACGCACCGCCGCGCGCAGCAGCGCGGAATTGATTGACGCCACACGCAGGCTGCCGGATATACCCAAGACTCTCATGATGCCCAACAGATAAGTTCGGCGGGTGGCGAAGCCGTCCGCTGGCGCGAAATGTTAGAGCACACCGTGCTGTTGTGCGAGTTCATTCCGAGATCATTTCTTGAGAGTTGGATGGAGAGCTCTGACCCCAGCTTGAAGAGCTGCTACGCAGCACTGCTCCTTGTTTCGATTGAGTTCACCCGTTCCCATTGCGACCGCATGCTATCGCTTGCGGTCGGGCGGGGCCTTGGCTCCCCAGGGACACGTTCCAGGTCGCGCACAAGATCATTGTAGGCCCCTGCAGTTTCAGCGCCTCCACGTCGATCCACCAAGCCTCGGTCGCAAGCCACCTCAACCCGTTGGACAACATAAATGCAAATGGTTATCATTTGATTGCCTGAGTACGCCACATCCAGTCCACCGCAAAAGGCTCCTCAAGGAGTTTTGCCATGGACCTGGGCACACACACGAGCCCCCATACCCCTTTCGATAGTTCCGCCCCCGTTCCCGCCACCTTGCCGCTGTGGGAGCGCACGATGCGGCGCGCCCAGGCTGCGGAGCGGATGGGGCAGGCGGCGATGGCGTTGGCTTATCAGCAGCAGGCCTTGGCGTTGTCCTTGCGCGTGCTGGAGCAGTCCCCGCCGCCGGGGCGGGAGGACGATTGCATTGCGGCGGTTGTTGTCTCCCACCTGAACGTGGCCGATTTGCAGGCGCAAGCGGCTGAAATCGATGCCTGTGCGCGCCTGCTGTGCCAGGCCCATGCGTTGCTGCAAGGCCTGTTGACCGACGGTCGCCGTGGCATCGCGTTGCGCCAGGCGGCCTGGCGGCACCGGCGAGAAATCCTGTCGGCACTGCAGGACCATCTGCGCAGCCATGGTCCGCACCCTGCCATCGCCGAGGCCCTGGCCTTGCCCTTTTCGCAGTCCCTGCAACCTACCCAACTGCGCCACTGATTGCCCTTCGCTGACGTGTCCAAGGCGCGTCGTGAGCCTATTTTTTCTCATCTCAATCCTTGCCAAATCAATAAGCCATGCCTTACACGTTGCCCGCCTTGCCCTATGCCTACGACGCGCTGGAGCCGCACATCGACGCACGCACGATGGAGATCCACCACGCCAAACACCACCAGGCCTACATCAACAACCTGAACGCCGCGTTGGAGGGCACGCCCCATGCCGGTCTGCCCGTCGACGAACTGGTGGCGCGGCTGGTGCTGCTGCCCGAGCACTTGCAGGGCCCCGTGCGCAACAACGGTGGCGGCCATGCCAACCACAGCCTGTTCTGGAGCGTGATGTCGCCCCAGGGCGGTGGTCAACCGCAGGGTGACCTGGCACGGGCCGTTGATACCGACCTGGGCGGTTTTGCCGCGTTCAAGGAGGCCTTCACCAAAGCCGCGCTCACCCGTTTTGGCAGCGGCTGGGCCTGGCTGTGCGTCAACCCTGCGGGGCGCCTGGTGGTGGAGAGCACCGGCAACCAGGACAGCCCCCTGATGGCGGGTGTGATGTCGGGCCACACGCCCATCCTGGGGCTGGATGTGTGGGAGCACGCCTATTACCTGCAATACCAGAACCGCCGCCCTGAATACATCGCAGCGTTCTACAACGTTATCGACTGGGCCGAGGTGGCCCGCCGCTACGCCCTGGCGCGGGGGTGATGCGCCTGCGTGCGGCAACTGCCACTCTTGTTGAACCCCTTTCCTGATCTGCTCTGCTGTAGCCACCATGCAAACACCGATCACGCCGCCCGCGTCGCTTTCTGGTTCTTCATCAGATGGCGAGGCCTCATCGCCCCCCACCGCGCGTCCTGCTGGCGCCGCCATCCGCGCCCTGCGCTGGCGCCAGTGGGGTGGGCTTTGTATTGTGCTGTGGGGTTTTCTGGCCGCAGTGGTTCAGGCTTGGCAATGGATATCCGGTCAACCCGTGGTGCTCGACGCCCTGTGGGGCGGTGCGGTGGCCGCGTTGGCGACGGCGCTGGGCACGGTGCCTGTGCTTTTCTCCCAGCGCTTGTCCGAGCGCACGCAAGACACCTTGTTCGGCTTTGGCGCGGGTGTGATGCTGGCCGCCTGTTCGTTCTCGCTGATCATCCCCGGTCTTCATGCGGCACGGCAGGCGGGGGCGAATGCCTGGGCGGCGGGTGGTGCGGTGGGCGGGGCTATTTTGCTGGGTGCGCTCGTGTTGCTTTTGATGGAGCGGTGGTTGCCGCATGAGCATTTCATCAAGGGCGTGGAGGGCGGCCAATCATCGCGCACCCTGCGGCGTACCTGGCTGTTCGTGTTTGCGATTGCCTTGCACAACCTGCCCGAGGGGCTGGCCATCGGTGTGGCGTATGCGGGTGGCGATGCCCTGCGCGCGAGTGCGCTGACCACGGGGATCGCGATCCAGGATGTGCCCGAGGGCCTGGTGGTTGCCATGGCGCTACTGGCTGCGGGCTACCGGCGCTCGCTGGCGGTGGGCCTGGGCATGGCCTCGGGCCTGGTCGAGCCCGTGGGGGCTGTGCTGGGGGCGGCGGTGGTCAGTTATTCGGCCAGCCTGCTGCCCTGGGGCCTGGGGTTTGCGGCCGGTGCCATGCTGTTCGTGATCAGCCACGAGATCATCCCCGAGTCGCACCGCAAGGGCCACGAAGCCTGGGCCACCGGCGGGTTGATGGTGGGGTTCGTGATCATGATGCTGCTGGATACGGCGTTGGGGTGAGTTGGTTGCTATAAATTTAATAGCTGCTTTCGCTTATTGATAAAGCGCTAGAGGTCGTTTTAGCTAAAAATTTTTGCCGCTATCCAAAGAACTGGTAGCACACCGCAATCGCAGCCACCACCCCCGCCAGTTCCGCCAGCAGCGCGCAGCCCACCGCATGGCGCGCGCGCTGGATGCCCACCGCGCCGAAGTACACGGCCAGCACGTAGAAGGTGGTTTCGGTGCTGCCCTGGATGGTGGCGGCGGCCAGGGCCGCAAAGCTGTCCACGCCCTGGGCTTGCATGGTCTCGATCAGCATGGCGCGCGCAGCGCTGCCTGAAAACGGTTTGACCAGCGCGGTAGGCAGCGCATCGACAAACCGGGTGTCGGCCCCCAGCAGCTCCACACACCAGCGAACGCCGTCCAGCACGTAGCCCAGGGCCCCCGACGCGCGGAACACACCCACGGCGCACAACATGGCCACCAGGTAGGGCAGCAGGCCCTTGGCCACGTCAAAGCCTTCGCGGGCGCCCTCGATGAAGGCTTCATACACCGGCACCTTGCGCCAGGCGCCGACGGACACGAACAACACCACCAGCGCAAACAGCGTAAGGTTGCCCAGCAGGGACGACAACTGCGCCAGCGCAGCAGCGCTGAGTGTGGTCAGCAGCGCCATGAAACCGCCCAGCACCAGCGCCACCGGCAGCAGGTAGGCCAGCACCACGGGGCTCCAAAGCGGCAGGCGCTGCACCACGGCCACGCTGAGCAGGCCCACCAGGGTCGATGCCGACGTAGCCAGCAGGATGGGCAGGAAGACCAAGGTTGGGTCGGGCGCACCTTGCTGCATGCGGTACATGAAAATCGTCACGGGCAGCAGCGTGAGCGACGAGGCGTTGAGCACCAAAAACAGGATTTGCGCGTTGGTGGCGGTGTCGGGGTGCGGGTTCAGCTCCTGCAGCGCCTTCATGGCCTTCAGCCCCATGGGCGTGGCCGCGTTGTCCAGCCCCAGCGCGTTGGCGGCAAAGTTCAGCGTCATCAGGCCCAGGGCAGGGTGGCCGCCGGGCACTTCGGGCATGAGGCGCTTGAACAGCGGTGCCAGCCAGCGGGCCAGCGCATCCACGATGCCCGCTTTTTCGGCAATGCGCAAAAAGCCCAGCCACAGCGTGAGCGTTCCAAACAGCAGCACCATCACCTCGACCGACAGTTTGGCCATGGCAAACAGCGCTTCGACCATGGCGGCAAAAATCTGGGCGTTGCCACCCAGCAGCCATTGGGCCAGCGCAGCCACCGCCGCCGTGAGGAAGAAACCCAGCCACAGGGTGTTGAGCATCAGTGGGCCTGCGGGCGAAAGGGTGATCGGGTTGCCATGCCGCCGAGGTTACCCTCCCCGCCGCCTTCGCACGGCTTTCGCCGTGGCGGGCAGGCAACGAAACGGCCAGTGGTATCCTATAGGGTTCGCCTTCACGGGGGCTTTTTGAGCACCTTGACAGGCCATTGAACCGGTTGGCGGCCCCTGCAAGGCCGCGAACCGGTTCCCACCACCAGGCGCCCTGGCGCGCCGCAACACCACCAAAGAAAAGAGATCCAACATGGGCGCGCAGTGGAAAGCAAAGGGCAAGGCACTGGTTGCCGATGCCAAGGGCAAGTTGTTTGGCAAGCTGGTCAAGGAAATCACCGTGGCCGCACGCGGCGGCGCCGACCCGGCCAGCAACTCGCGCCTGCGCCTGGTCGTCGAGCAGGCCCGCAAGGCCTCCATGCCCAAGGACACGCTGGAGCGCGCCATCAAGAAGGGCTCGGGCACCGGGGCCGATGCCATCAACTACGAGCGCGTGATCTACGAAGGCTTTGCGCCGCACCAGGTGGCCGTGATGGTCGAATGCCTGACCGACAACGTCAATCGCACGGCGCCCGAAATGCGCGTGTTGTTCCGCAAGGGCCAGTTGGGCACCTCGGGCTCGGTGGCATGGGATTTCAACCATGTCGGCATGATCGAAGCCGAACCCGCCCAGGCCGATGCCGACCCCGAGCTGGCCGCGATCGAAGCCGGTGCGCAGGACTTTGAAGCGGGCGACGAAGAAGGCACCACCACCTTCTGGACCGACCCCACCGACCTCGACCTGGTCAGCCGCGCGCTGCCCGCCCATGGCTTCAACGTGTTGTCGGTCAAGCTCGGCTACAAGCCCAAGAACCCCGTTAACCCCGCCAACCTCACGGCCGAGCAGCTCGAAGAGGTCGAGAGCTTCCTGGCCGCCATCGACGGCAACGACGACGTGCAGAACGTGTTTGTGAGCCTGGGGGGCTGATGCGCTTTCGCTGGCACGGGCTCCGCTGCCGGTGCCACCGTCTCCCGGCTTTTACACGACCCACTTTTTCATGACTGCAGACCACTACGCCGCCCTCGGGCTGGCGGCCAATGCGTCGCTGGCCGACATCAAGAAGGCTTTTCGCCAGAAGGCCTCCTTCTACCACCCGGACCGCAACGACGCCCCTGACGCGGCGCGGCACTTCCAGGCCGTGCAAAAGGCCTACGAGGTGCTGTCCGACGATGTGGCCCGCCAGGCCTACGACGACAACCGCCGCCGCAACCTGCTGGACGACCCGCTGCAGACCGCGCAAGAGATCTGGCAGGCTTATTCCGCGCGCATTTTTTCTTCTTCCTCATCGCCTCTGTGAAACTTTCTCCCTACTTTCATGACCTGCGCTCCGCCTACCAGGCCGAGCTGGACGATCTGGTCTCCGACTCTGAAGGCAACGACGTCTTGCGCAAGCGCCTGGCGGAAAAGCGCAACGAGATCGCCTTTCTGGTGCAGATGATGGAGCTGGCCCCCGAGATGGTGGCGGTGGTCTTTCATCGGGGCTTTCGCTTCACCAAGCCCGCAGCGGTCGAGCACCTGCTGGGCCTTTCTGCGGACGACCTGCCCGACTGGCACAGCCTGACCCACGCCATCGCGCTGGAGCCCTGGGCGCAGAGCCTGGCGCAGACCGTGCTGAGCGAGCCCCAGGGCGCGCGCTTCATGGCCGTGGCGGCGGGGCTCGAATACCTGCAGCAGCACGCGCGCATGGCGCCCGCATCGGCCACGCATGCGGATGGCGACGCGGAGCACGACGGCGAAGACGCCGCCGAGCATGACGACGACTACAACGCAATGAGCGCTGACGATGCCGTCGATCCGCACAACAGCCGCACCCGCGAAGAAGCCAGCTCCAACTGGCTGGCCGACGCCGGTTTCGACCGCAAGGAATGACCATGAGCAGCAGCAACACCCACCTCGCCCTCATCACCAAAACCACCAGCCTCATCGCTGCGGGCGACATCGTGGGCGCCGAATCGGCGCTGGCCGAACTGGCCGACACCGACGGCGACAACGCCCTGATGGTGGTGTTGGACCAGCTTGCACCCAAAGACATCCTGGCCGTGATGCGCGAGTACGACGACTCCAAGGCATCGGTGGTCAATCTGCTGGTCACGCCCGAGCAGTTCGCCCGCGCCATGGTGCTGGAAAAGCAGTACAAGGACCTCACCCACACCCACCTGCGCAACATGGTCAACGCCGTCGTCTTCCGCGACGATGCCGACCCGGTGGAGTTCCTCACCGCCATCGGCGACCTGGAGGGCGGCAGCGAGGCGCTGGCCAATTACTTCGCCGAGAAGTGGAGCCGCATCGAAGCCTTTGCCCGCACCGGCACCTTCGACGCGGTGGAAGACTACGGCCCCACGCTCACCGACGACGAGCTGCTGGCCTCCGGCTACGTGCAGCCCCGCGTGGACCAGGACGAAGTGGCCGACCGCGACTGGATGCAGATGGCCTGGCTGCTGCGTTATGAATGCCGCGACTTGTTCATCGAAATGCTGCTGGTGCTGCGCGCCAAGGCCCGCGCTTTTGACCTGGGGCTGGAAGAGGGCGATGAGCCTGCGGAAGAAGACGACGGCAAGTTCGAAACCAGCGAGACCGACCGTGGCAAGGCCACGCCGGCCGCGCGCGCCTCCGACGAAGAATCTGCGATCTGATGACATCCCAAAGCTCGGCACTGCAGCTGCATGACGCCCGTCCTTTCTTTGAAAAGGCGCTGGTGCACGGCGTGCAGCACGGCATCATCGATGCGGAGCGGCTCGCGGCCATCAACGCCGATGCGCCCAAGGGCATGGTGCAGATTGCGCGCTACTTCGGTAGCGAATTCCTGCGGCCCGAGCTGGAAAAAGCCCGTGACCGCATGGTCAACCTCATCAGCCTGTACCTGTTGGACTCTACCGAGGGCGATCTGACGAAAGCGGCCATTTCGCTGCGCGACAACTCCTTTCTGTCGCGTTCCAAGGGCGGCTCCGACATGCTCAAGCGCTTGATCGCCATGCCTGAGAGCAGCAATTTCGGTATGGCAGGTTATGCCGACGCCGAGACCCCGCTGCTGGCGGTGTGGTCGCTGCGTAGCCATGCCGACTACCGGGCCGAACTGGCGCGCCGCACCCATGTGGCCCAGGCCCTGAACGCCGCCCAGTGGCTGGCCGAGCAGTACGACCTGGATGCCGATGAACTGGAGGCCGCAGGCGCCGACGCCGAGGCCGTGATCCGCACCGGCCTGCTCATGCAGGCCCTGGCCCCCAAGGCCATGGCGCTGGGCGAATGGCCCCATGCCGCCGCGTTCGAGAAACTGCTCACCACCTTGCGCAAGAAAAAGCTGGCTGTGCCCGCACAACTGCGGCTGCCTGCCGGTGTGCCCACGGACCTGCGCGCCGCCATGCTCGCCCAGTGCACCACCGTGCTGGCCGATCTGCCCAAGCTGCTCGATGCCACGGTGTCCCTGCGCACGCTGTTGCGCCCCACGGGCGTTTTTCGTGCGCGTTATTTTCTGCTGGACGACCCCTTGGCCGAGGTGGACAGCTACCACCGCAGCCTGGATGGGCTGGAGCAGGACGAAGGCGAGCCCCCGCAGCCCGCCAGCAAGACCTGGACCAAGACCACTGCAGGCAACGACGACGAGCACTCGCTGCTCACGCTGTTTTTGTGCCTGGCCGCGGGTGCACCCAAGAAAACGCTGTTGACCGAGAAGACCGCCGCCAGCTTGGTGCGCAAGATCCGCAAGACCGGCCTGCAGCCCGCGCTAGCCAGTGATTTCATTCAGGCTCATGCCCCCGGCGCCTACCAGCAGGACTACCTTGCGCTGTGGGCCGGGTTCGTGCAGGACGCCGAAAAGACGCTGACCAGCGACATGGACTACCAGATGCATGACGCGCTGGCCCTGCTGCGCAGGGAATGCAACGTCGTGGAGTGAGCCCCGACTGCAAACGCCGCGCAAGTATTTGCGGCTCACTCTGGCGCATTGCGAATTGATTTGCTATCCAATTGATAGCTTGTAGCGCTTGCTAAATTAGCGCTAGAGCCTTTTTTCTATAAAAAACTGACCTGCTCTGGCCGCCCCGGCAGGTGCAGTTGCGCCTCGGGTGCAGGCTGGCGTGCCAGCAGCTTGCCGCGCCGCCATACGCCCAGGCGCGCTGCGCGCAGGCGAATTGCATCGACCGGGTTGCGCGCGTGCAGCAGCACGAAGTCGGCATGGGCGCCGGGCGCCAGTCCGTAGTCTTCCAGCCCCAGCAGGCGTGCGGGGTTGATCGTCACCGCATCAAAACACTGGCGCATGGCGGCCTGGCTGGTCATCTGGCCCACATGCAGGCCCATGTGCGCGGCCTCCAGCATGTCGGCGCTGCCGCCGCTGTACCAGGGGTCGAGCACGCAGTCGTGGCCAAACGCCACCGTGAGGCCCGCAGCCATCAGCTCGGGCACGCGGGTCATGCCCCGGCGTTTGGGGTAGGTGTCGTGGCGGCCCTGCAGCGTGATGTTGATGAGCGGGTTGGCCACCACGCCCAGGTCGGCCTCGGCCATCAGCGCGATGAGTTTGCTCACGTAGTAGTTGTCCATGCTGTGCATGGAGGTGAGGTGCGAGCCCGTCACGCGACCATGCAGGCCCAGGCGCTGGGTTTCAAACGCCAGGGTTTCGACATGGCGCGAGTGCGGGTCGTCGGATTCGTCGCAGTGCATGTCCACGCGCTTGCCTTGGTTTGCCGCCAGCTCGCACAGGATCTTCACGCTCTCGGCCCCCTGGGCCATGGTGCGCTCGAAGTGGGGGATGCCGCCGATCACGTCCACGCCCAGGGCCAGTGCGCGTTTCAGGTTGTCGAGCCCGCCGGGGGCGCGCAAAACGCCGTCTTGCGGAAACGCCACCAGTTGTAAATCCAGATAGGGCGCCACACGTTTTTTCACATCGAGCAAGGCCTGCACCGGCAGCAGGCTGGGGTGGCTGGTATCCACATGGCTGCGGATGGCCAGCAGGCCGCGCGCCACGGCCCAGTCACAGTACTGCAGGGCGCGCTCTACGATGGCTTCGTGCGTGAGGTGGGGCTTGAGCTCGCCCCACAGCGCAATGCCTTCAAGCAGCGTGCCGCTTTCGTTCACGCGCGGCTGGCCGTAGCTCAGGGTCGAGTCCATGTGGAAATGCGCATCGACAAACGGCGGACTGACCAGCAGGCCGCCTGCGTCCACGGTCTCATGCGCGGGGGCTTGCAGGCCTTCGGTCACCTCGGTGATGCGGCCGTCCTGCACGGCAATCGAGACGTTGGTGCGCCCGTCGGGCAAGGTGGCGTTGTGGATGAGCAGGTCAAGCATGTGGGGGGCTGTGTGATGGTATTCAGGGCTGCCAGCGAACCTGCACCGCCCAGCCGGTGGCCGCGAACAGCGGCTTGAGCACGGCTTCGGCGTTTTCTTTGGCCGTGGCGAGGGTGCTGGCGGATTGGCAGGCGCGCTCCATGTCTTGCTGCGCCCGCTGCAGGGCCGTGTCGATGGCCTGCGTGCGGTTGGCGGAACCGGGGATCAGCGGCTCGATGCCCGTGCCCTGCACGGCATAGAAGTAGGAGCCGCCCTGGTCGCGCGGGCCGTGGTGCACGCGGGCGGACACCACGGCGGGCGGGGGGAGCAGCAGCGTGGCGGTGCGGGCGGCGGGGTCCACCGCTTCGTAGCGGGCCTGGCGCATGTCGCTGCCCACCAGGCAGTCGCCCTTGGCCACCAGCAGCACCTGCGTGCCACCGAGCCGCAACTCCCACTGTGTCCATGGAATGCCTTGTGTGAGCTGCTGCGTGAACTCGATCACATTGGCATAGCGCACTTTGACCGACACCAGGTGCCCCATGCCCTCCAGCGCCAATAGCGCGGGCGGTGGCGGTGATGGGGCAGGCTGGTGCAAAGCGACCCACAGGCCCGCTGCGCCCAAGGTTGCGCCCACGAGGGCTGCGGCAACCAGGGGCTTGAGCGATGGCATTCAGCGTTCTCCCTTGCGATAGGGCTTCATCAGTGCCTGAGGATACGCCGCCTTGCGTGCCACCAGCACCAGCGCCAGGATGGACAGCAGGTACGGCAGCATCAAATACACCTGGTACGGCAGCCAGGCATCGCCCGCCTGCTGCAGCCGCAACTGCAGCGCGTCGAAAAACGCAAACAGCAGTGCGCCCAGCAGTGCCTTGCCGGGTCGCCACGAGGCAAAAACCACCAACGCCACGCAGATCCAGCCACGTCCGTTCACCATGTTGAAGAAGAAGGCGTTGAACGCCGACAGCGTAAGGAACGAGCCCGCCACCCCCATCAGCGCCGAGCCTGCCACGATGGCGCCCGTGCGTGTGGCCGCCACCGAGATGCCCTGGCCCTCGGCCGCCTGGGGGTTCTCACCCACCATGCGCACCGCCAAGCCCAGCGGTGTGCGCAGCAGCACCCAGGCCAAAAGCGGCACCAGCAGCAGGGCCAGCAGCGTGAGCGGGGTTTGCTCCGAGAGGATGGGGATGGGCAGCCACTCCATCGGCGCAAACGGCTCGATGGTGGGCGGCGTGTTCACCTTGGGGAAGCCCACCCGGTAGCCGTAGTAGCTGAGCGCCGTGGCCAGGAGGGTGATGCCCAGGCCCGACACATGCTGCGACAGCGCCAGCCCCACCGTGAGCCACGCATGCAGCAGCCCAAACACCGCCCCGGTGAGCGCCGCCACCAGCACCCCCGTCCACAGCCCGTAGCCCGCATACACCGCCAGCCAGCCGGTAAAGGCACCCGCCACCATGATCCCTTCGATACCCAGGTTGAGCACGCCCGCGCGCTCGCACAGCAGCACCCCCAGCGTGCCCAGAATGAGCGGCGTGGCCACGCGCAGGGTGGCAATCCAGAACGCAGGGTTGGCGAGGATGTCGAGCAGTTCGGTCATGGGGCTGTCTCGGTGTTAGGTGCTTCTATTTTTATAGCTGTTTGCGATTGATGGATAAGCGCTAGAGGGTAATTTGAATGAATGCCAATTTTCATCAGAGAAGTGCTTTCACATCATTTGGCGTGGTGGCCGCGCGACTGCTGCGAAGCCTGTGATTTAGCTCCGCTATGGCATTCCAGTGGTGAAATCTGGCAAACAGACTGGAACTGTTTCTCTCTTGAAGTTGGATCAGAGCCTCGTTCCAGTACGCAAGAATGGCGCGTCGTACACCGGTAAGGCTCAGAAATTCTTTGGCATCGTCAAAGTTACCGCTGAAGAAAACGGCAGTGGAGTGGTGCAAGCTGGATGCATAGCTTCGGTGTTTAAAGAAGCCGCTTCTATCCTTGATCCATGAAGACACTTCTTTGAAGTCTTTCACCAGTTCGTCCATGTAGATCATGTGAAATGAGGGTTCAGTTCCGCGTGGCAGCGTAGCAAAAGCAACCTCATGCCGACCTATGTTCAGTGTGTAGTACCTCCCGTTTCCCGTGGAAGGAAACAGGGTGAACGTCCATGCGCCTTGAAAGTCCAGCCAATTCAAGATGGCCGTCGTTTGGAAGAGAAGTGCCAGGTAGTTGGCAAACTCCTTGTCCTGGAACATGCGGTCCATGACAGGCTTTTTGATAAGAACGGATGCGTCCAGTTGTTCCAGAAATTGAGAGGCATCTGGCGCAGAAACGCTGAATAACTCCTTTTGCCCTGCTATCGATGAAATAAGTCGATCGCGAAATGTGTAGTGAATCTGATATTCGATGCGGCGCCAATTAGTTACTTGCCGGAAATCATGCAATGTCCATGGTCCGAGGCTCTTGTAAGGTTCGCTCGCATTCACTTCCCGAATACGTTTGAGTGGCGCATGTTGAGTGCCTCCAATTTTGATATATGGGCAGTGAGGTGAGGTCAATATGTAAATGTGACCATCCGAGCTGGTGGATTGGCTCACTGCCTCACCTCCACCGCACCCGGTACTGCGTCAGCAGCCCCGCCACCAGCACCGCAATCAGCGAGGTCGCCACGATCACGTCGGCAATGTAGGTGGGCACGCCCACCGCTCGGCTCATGCTGTCGGCACCCACCAGCACGCCTGCCACAAAGGTGGCCGCCGCAATCACGCCCAGCGGGTGTAACCCCGCCAGCATGGCGATCACGATGCCGCTGTAGCCGTAGCCGGGCGACATGTCGAGCGTGACATAGCTGGTGCGGCCCGCCACTTCAATGGCTCCGGCCAACCCTGCCAGCCCGCCCGACAGCAGCGCCACCAGCACCACGGTGCGGGTGATGGGCACACCAGCAAACGCCGCGGCGCGCGCATTGGCGCCCGCCGCGCGGATGTCGAACCCCGGCACCGTGCGCGCCAGCAGCGCCCACAGGATGACCGCCAGCGACACGGCCCACAGCAGGCCCGTGTGCAGGCGCGTCTGCGGCACCAGCTTGGACAGCTCCATGTCGCCTTGCAGCGCCACGCTCTGCGGCCAGCCCATGGAGAGCGGGTCTTTCATCGGTCCGTCGAGCAGGGCCGACACCAAGAGCAGCATGATGAAGTTGAGCAGCAGCGTGGTGACCACCTCGTCCACCCCCAGCCGTGCCTTCATCAGCGCCGGGCCCAGCAGCAGCGCGGCCCCGGCCAGGGCTGCGGCCAGCATCATGAGCGGGAAGAGCAGGTACGGCGACCATTCCAGCCCCGCTCCGCCATGCATGCCGCCCACGGCCACGGCGGCCAGCGCTCCGGCGTAAAGCTGCCCCTCGGCCCCAATGTTGAACAGCCGCGCCCGAAAGGCCACGGCCGCCGCCAGCCCGGTCAGGATCAGCGGTGTGGCGCGGGTGAGGGTTTCGGTCAGCGCAAACACCGAGCCGAACGCGCCTTGCAGCAGCAACGTATAGGTCTGCCCCACCGGCGCCCCGGCCCACAGCACCAAAAGGCCGCTGATCAGCAGCGTGAACACCACGGCGCCCACGGGCGCCAGCAGATAGGCGGCGGGGGAGGTGTGGTTGCGTTTTTCGAGGCGCATGGTGGTTTGTTCTTGGTGTCGTGGTCGCTCAATGTGCTGCGCCCGCCATGGCGAGGCCAATCGCCTCGCGCGTCCAGCCCTCCGCTGGCCGCGCCTCACTCAAATGCCCCTCGTGCATCACCGCCACGCGGTCGCCCAGCGCCAGCACTTCGTCGAGGTCGTCCGAGATCAGCAGCACCGCCGCGCCGCCGTCGCGGGCGTTGATGAGCTGCTGCTGCACAAACATCACGGCGCCGATGTCCAGCCCCCAGGTGGGTTGGTGGGCCACGATCAGGACGGGCGCGGGCGCACTGCCTGATTCATCCTGCGGCGGCAGCAGCGCCCGGCCCAGGATGAGTTTTTGCATGTTGCCGCCCGACAGCGACCGCGCAGGGGCGTCGGGCCCGCCGCCGCGCACGTCAAAAGTGGCGGCCACGTGCTGGGCATGCTGGCGGGCTGCGCCGCGTTTGACCCAGAAGGCGCGCCACCACGGGTGCGCAAACCAGTGGCTGCGCAGGCGTTCGGACACGGCGTTTTCCCACACCGGCAGGTCGCCCACCACGCCCACGGCGTGGCGGTCTTCGGGGATGCGGGCCACGCCCTGGTTGACCAGCCACGCGGGGCAGGCCTTCAGGGGCGCGCCGCGCAGCGTGACCTGGCCTGCGGCAGCGGCGCGCACGCCACACAACACATCGGCCAGCGCCACCTGGCCGTTGCCGCTCACGCCCGCAATGGCCACGATCTCGCCCGCGTGGAGGGTGAGCGAGACGTTGTGCAGCCGGTCGCGGTGGGTGGGGGCGGTGCTGACCTGGTGCAGCGTGCAGACGGGTGAGCCCACCAGCCGGGCAGGGCGCCGCGCGGGGGGCTCGATGGCGTGGCCCACCATCCACTGCGCCAGTTGTCCTTGTGTAGTGCCTTGTGCGGGCGCCTCGGCCACCAGCTTGCCCTGGCGCAGCACGGCCACGCGGTGCGATACGCGCAGCACTTCAGCGAGTTTGTGGCTGATGAAGATGATGGACAGGCCCTGCTCCACCATCTGCGCCAGGGTGTCGAACAGGGCCTCGCTCTCCTGCGGGGTGAGTACGGCGGTGGGCTCGTCCAGGATGAGGATACGTGCGCCCCGGTACAGGGCCTTCAATATCTCGACCCGCTGGCGCTCGCCCACCGACAGGCTGCCCACGCGCGCATCCGGGCTCACGGGCAGGCCAAACTGCTGCGACACGGCCAGCAGCTTGGTGCGCGCATCGCCCCGGCGCGAGAACGGTTGCCACAACGGCTCGCTGCCCAAGAGCACGTTGTCCAGCACCGTGAGGTTGTCGGCCAGCGTGAAATGCTGGTGCACCATGCCAATACCCGCCGCCAGCGCTGCGCGTGGCTGGCCGGGCGGCAGGGGCTGGCCGAAGACCTCGATGTTTCCTTCGTCGGCCACGTAGTGCCCGAACAGAATGGACATCAGCGTGGACTTGCCCGCGCCGTTTTCGCCCAGCAGGGCCAGCACCTCGCCGCGCGCCAGGGTCAGGCTGATGGCGTCGTTGGCGAGCAGCTTGCCGAAGCGCTTGGTGATGCCCGACAGGCGCAGGACGGGGGCGGTGTCTTGTGTCATCTACTTCCAGGCCACCAAGAAGGCCTGCAGCACCTTGGCCGAGTTGGCTGCCGCCAGGCCCATGAAGGTGCCCATCTCGTTTTCGCCGTCGCCGCCCCCGGCCAGGTCGCTCAGCGAGCGAAAGGCGATGTAGGGCACACCGTTGCTGTGCGCCACCATGGCGGTAGCGGCGGTTTCCATGTCGAGCACGTTGGCCTCGAAGGTTTTGAACGCGTATTCGCGGAAGGCCTTGTTGTCCACGAACGCCTGGCCCGACACGCCGTTGCCGCCCACCACAAGTTGCGGGCGGTGCTGGAGGCAGGTGTTGGTGTGGCAATGCGCAAGGCCCACGTTTTTCAGGCTGCGGGCCACGGCCAGCATTTGGGGGTCAGCCGCGAACCAGAATTTTTTGGTGGTGCCGGTCTGGGCGGCCGAGCGCACCTCCACCGGGCGCGGGTGCATCATGCCAAAGGCGGGCATCGTCAGCTCGCTTTTCATCCAGGCGGGGGCGCTGTACTGGCCGGGCTTGTCTTCGCGGGCCATCAGCCATTCCATGTACTGGCCCCACTGTGCGGGCACCGTCACGTCGCCGACGTGCAAGCCGGGGTTCACGCCGCCAGCAATGCCGCTGAAGACGACATGGCTCACGTTGAAGCGGTCCAGCACCAGCTGGGTGTTCATGGCCGCGTTGGTCATGCTGATGCCCGAGAGGAAAACGACCACGGGCTTGCCTTCAAGCGTGCCGGTGGTGAACTCCACGCCGTTGATGCGGTGCTTCACCGGATGCTGCACTTGGGGCAGCAGCACCGTCAGTTCAGGCGCAAAAGCGGAGATGACGGCGATGCGGGGCGTCTCATCCAGCCGCACGGCTGTCTTGCCGGGGGCGGTGGCGGCACAGCCCGCCACCACGGCGGCCAGGGTCACGGCGCCCAGCAGGCGCGTGCACCGGGTGAGCAGGAAGGAGCGGGGCTTGCGGGTGGCGTGCATGGGAGCCTCGGAAAAATGGGGAAACAGGCCACCGCATTGCAGGGGTGGCCTGTTTACACAAGAAAGTAAAGAGAGGGCGGGCAGGGCGCCCGCCGCATCGGGTGTTTACTTGGCCGTGGACTTGGGCTGGCTGTCGTCCACCTTCACGGTGAACTTGCCCGCCAAGATATCGGCTTCCTTGGCCTTGACCTTGGCCATGATGTCGGCAGGCACCTTTTTCTCGAACGTGCCCAGCGGAGCGAGCTCGGAGCCCTTGTGTTTCATCATCGAGTACGGGCCGTAGTCCTCGGGCGTGAACTTGCCATCTTTCACCAGCTTGAGCGCGCGGTCGATGCTGGGCTCCATGTGCCACAGGGCCGATGCGACCACGGTGTCGGGGTACTGGGCCTGCGTGTTGATCACGTTGCCGATGGCGAGCTTGCCTTTTTCCTTGGCGGCGTCGCTCACGCCAAAACGCTCGGCGTAGAGCACGTCGGCACCCTTGTCGATCATGGCAAAAGTGGCTTCCTTGGCCTTGGGTGGGTCAAACCAGCTGTTGATGAAGGTGATGGTGAACTCGACCTTGGGGTTGGTTTCTTTGGCGCCCGCCATGAAGGCATGCATCAGGCGGTTGACCTCGGGGATGGGGAAGCCGCCCACCATGCCGATCTTGTTGGATTTGGTCATACCCCCCGCGATCATGCCGGACAGGTACGCGGGCTCCTGGATGTAGTTGTCGAACACGCTGAAGTTGGGCGCCTGCGGCTTGCCCGAAGAGCCGAGCAGGAAAGAGGTCTTGGGGAAATCCTTGGCCACCTTGCGGGCGGCGGCTTCTACCGCAAAGGCCTCGCCCACGATGAGCTGGTTGCCACCGGTGGCGTACTCGCGCATCACGCGCTCATAGTCGGCGTTGCTCACGTTTTCACTGGCTTTGTATTCGATCTCGCCACGTGCCTCAGCGGCTTTCAGGGCCTTGTGGATGCGGCTGACCCACTGCTGCTCGAAGGGCACGGTGTAGATCGCTGCGACCTTGAGCTTGGTCTGCGCGAAGGCGGCGCTGGGGGCCAGGCCGATGAGGGCGGACAGGGCCAGGGAGGTGGACAGCAGACGGCCAGTGAAGACGCGGCGAGAGCTCATGGGGTGGTTCCTTCAGTCGGTTCAGTCGGGTACGAGGGAATGGAGCCGGTATGTCGGCGTGGGGGATAAGCAAGTACCGCGCCAGAAGAAGAGGCGCTTATTTTTTTGCAGTCTGCCAGAAAATTAGACCAAGTGGTAAAAGATTTACCCTGAATAGGTCGCTGGCTGCCCTGGGGCGAAGGGCCCGGCGGGCTGGCTCCAGCCGCTCTTGGGCGGCCAGTGTTTGCCCGGCGGTCAGGGCACTTATTTGGTGCCAAAAATGCGGTCGCCCGCATCGCCCAGGCCGGGCAGGATGTAGCCGTGGTCGCTCAGTTCGCGGTCGATGGCTGCGGTGAAGATGGGCACGTCGGGATGGGCCTTTTGCATGGTGGCAATGCCTTCGGGTGCGGCCAGCAGGCACACGAACTTGATGGAGCGGGGGTTGAGCTTTTTCAGGCGGTCCACGCATGCGGCGGCCGAGTTGCCGGTGGCGAGCATGGGGTCTACCACGATGATGTCGCGCTCTTGCATTTCGGCGGGCATCTTGAAGTAGTACTCCACGGGCTGCAGCGTGGCCGGGTCGCGGTACAGGCCGATGTGGCCCACGCGGGCGCCGGGCACCACGTTGAGCATGCCTTCAAGGAATCCATTGCCTGCGCGCAGGATGGATGCGAGCACCAGTTTTTTGCCGTCGATCATCTTGCCGGTCATGGTCTCCAGCGGGGTCTCGATCTCTACGTCTTGCAGCGGCATGTCGCGCGTTACTTCATAGGCCATCAGCGTCGAGAGCTCGCCCAGCAGGCGGCGAAAGCTGTTGGTGCTGGCGTCCTTCTTGCGCATCAGCGTGAGCTTGTGCTGGACGAGGGGGTGGGTGATGACGGTGACGTTGTTGTTCATGGCTGTGTCTTGTGATTTCTTTTTGAAAGGCGCGCTGAGTCTAATCTGCCAGAAACCGCGCATAGCGCGCCAAATCCACATTGCCGCCGCTGATGAGGATGCCCACGCGCTTGCCGTGCACGTCCACGCTGCCGTGCTGCGCACCCGCAAAGGCCAGCGCGCCGGTGGGCTCCACCACCAGCTTCATGCGCCCGGCAAAAAAGCGCAGGGCTTCGACCAGTTGTTCGTCGGTGGCGGTGACCATGTCGTCGGCCAGGCGCTGGATGATGGGGAAGGTGAGCTGGCCCAGTGCCTGGGTCTGGGCGCCGTCGGCAATGGTGTGGGGCGTGGGGATCTGCACCACGTGCCCGGCGCGCACCGATTGCTGGCCGTCGTTGCCCTCTGCGGGTTCCACGCCCACTACGCGGCAGTGCGGCGCCAGGGCTTCGGCGGCGAGCAGGCTGCCCGCCAGCAAGCCGCCGCCGCCCACGCAGACGAAGAGGTAGTCCAGGTCGGGTACGTCTTCAAAAAGCTCACGGGCAGCCGTGCCTTGCCCGGCGATGACCTGCGGGTGGTCGTAGGGTGGCACCAGGGTCATGCCGCGCTCTAGCGCCAGGTGGTGGCTGATGGCTTCGCGGTCTTCGGTGTAGCGGTTGTAGGTGACGACCTGGGCGCCGTAGTCGCGGGTGGCGGCCATTTTGGAGGCGGGGGCATCCTCGGGCATCACGATGACGGCGGGCATGTCCAGCAGCCGGGCCGACAGCGCGATGGCCTGTGCATGGTTGCCCGCCGAAAACGCGAGCACGCCGCGCTCGCGCTGCTCGTCGGAGAACTGGGCCAGGGTGTTGAACGCGCCCCGGAATTTGAAAGCACCGGTGCGCTGCAGGTTCTCGCACTTGAAGAACAGTTGCGCGCCTAGCAGTGTGTCGGCGGTGCTGGAGCGCAGCACGGGCGTGCGGTGCGCTATGCCCTTGAGCCGGTGCGCGGCGGCGGCCACATCGTCGTAGGTGGGGGGCGTCAGGCTGGGCAAGGTCATGGCGGTGGTGTCCTTGTGGCTGGGGCTGGGCGATGGCCCGTCCCCTTGTTGGCTAGATGATAGCCCTTCGCCTTGTCATTTCAAGCAAAAGTACCTGCCAGCGCTTGTCCTGTGTGCCTGAGTAGCTATGGATTTTGATGTGCTGCCAGGTGGGGCCGAGGCTGCTCAGCCCAGTTCGCTGAACCGTTGCAGCGGCGTGAGCGCCGGGAACTCGCTCGCGCGCTTTTGTTTCATCGCCGTGACCGACTCCATCACATGCCGGTTGCTCCAGATGGTGCCTTGCAGCCAGCCCATCTGGCGCAGGCTGTCTTCTACGCTGTGGTCGCGGGCGTAGTTCACGGCCTGTTTGGTGCCCCAAATGGCCACGGGCGGCTTGCTGGCGATCTCTTGTGCGCACTGCAGGGCGGCGGCCACCATGGCTTCGGGTGTGTCGAACACCTCGTTGACCAGGCCGTAGCCCAGGGCTTTTTGCGCGCTCAGGCGGCGGCCGGTGTAGGCCAGCTCTTTCACCACGCCCAGCGGAATGAGCTTGGGCAGGCGCTGCAGGGTGCCCACGTCGGCCACCATGCCGATGTTGATTTCCTGGATGCAGAAGAACGCATCAGCCGTGGCGTAGCGCACGCAGGCGGCGGTGACCATGTCTACCGCGCCGCCGATGCAGCCGCCCTGGATGGCCATGATGACCGGGATGCGCAGGCTTTCGATGCGGGTGAAAGTGGCCTGCATGTCGGTGAGCAGGTCGAAGATGGCGGCGCGGCCCTCGGGGCTTTGGTCGTCCATGGCGATGGCGCCGCCAAAGGTTTCAAGCGCCATGCCCGCGCTGAAATGTTTGCCGGTGCTGCTGACGACCAGGGCGCGCGCCTCGCCGCTCTTGTTCAACACTGCCAGCACCTCGTCCAGCTCGCGCCAGAAGGTGGGGTGCATGGTGTTCATCGCCTCGGGGCGGTTCAGCACCAGGTGGGCCACGTGGTGGGTGATGCTGAGCGAAAAGCAGTTGAGGGTGGTGTTCATGGGCTGTCACTGTAGCCCTGTTGGCGCGCGGCGGATCGTCGCCTGGGTGACTTTGGGTGTTTTTGGCCTCTAGCGCCTATATATCAAGCGCTAGCAGCTATGAAAACAGGAGCGATTGCGGCTCAATCCCCACCACCACCGCCACAACCGCCGCCGTCCCCACCACCGTCGCTGCCTCCATCCGAGCTTTCGGCGCCGCCGAAGTCGCCCGAGCTGCCGCTGTGGCCGCCGTCCGAAAAGCTGGTGCCGCAGTAGCTGTCGCCGCCGCTGCCGCCCGCGTCGCTCTTGCGGGCGATGTCCGAGCAGTCGGGCACGTAGGTGAAGCCACCCGCGATGGCGAATTTGGCGTCCAGCGCAAACAGCAGGGGCAGGCGACTGGGGGCCTTGGGGTCGATGGATTCCTCCTTGCAGGCCCAGTACCAGCAGCGGCGCAGGCCGTCGTTGTGGCGGGCCTTTTTGCCCAGGGCCTCGGCCGGGGTGTGGTGCAGAAAGAAACCCAGGGCGTTGTGGCACCAGGTTTTGTAGGCCTGGGTGTGCAGGATGAACTCATGCCACAGCGCATCGACCGCCTTGGAGGGCATGGCCACGAACCGTGTGTTGCTGCGCAGGCAGGCCATGAAAAACTGGCGCAGACCGCGCTCTACCAGTTCGCAGTCGCGGGCGCTCAGGTGTGGGTAGGTTTCGCGCAGTTTGCGCTGCAGAAAGCGGGGCAGGGGGGCTTCGCGGATGGTGCGCTCGCGCAAGGCGGTGGTCCAGCGGGCGAGCAGTGCCACCATCACCATGGTGATGAACACGTAGACCCCCCAGGTCCAGTTCAGCCGCCATGCGCCAGCAAACGCCCCGACGAAAGCCAGCACCCAAAGAAAAATGGCCGTTGGGGTCACCTTGTTGCCCCAGCGCACCAGGGCGTGTTCGATTCGTTGCATCGTCCCTCCTTTTATTGTTGTTGTGGTGTTTTGCCATTGCACGGCGCCAATGTGACGAATGCGTGACATCCGCGTGACATTGGCGCCGGTACAACAACAGTCAAAAAGAGTGACATGCAGCGGCGCTGGGCCGCGGTCAGCGCCGCTTGCCGCTGCCCCCAAAGATGCCGCCCAGCACGCCGCGCAGGATCTCCTTGCCCAGCGAGGTGCCCATGGTGCGCACGGCGGACTTGGCCATGGTCTGGGCCAGGCCGTCGCGTTTGCCGCCGCGCGGGCCGGTGGTGCCGAACAACACGTCGTTGAGCCCGCCCAGCAGGCCGCCGCCTTCTTCAGCCGCCGCGCCATTGGCGGCCTTTCCATTGCCCGCAGGTGTGGCGCTGGCCTGTTCGCTGGCCTCGGCGGCACGGCCCTTGAGTTTTTCGTAGGCGGATTCGCGGTCCACGGTTTTTTCGTACACGCCTGCCACCAGCGAGTTGGCCATCAGCGCCTGGCGCTGCTGCGGCGTGATGGGGCCGAGCTGGCTGCCCGGTGGCAGCACGAACACGCGCTCGGTCACGCTGGGGCGGCCCTTGGCGTCCAGAAAGCTCACCAGCGCCTCGCCCACGGCCAGTTCGGTGATGGCGGTCTCGATATCGAGGCCCGGCTTTTGCCGCATGGTGGTGGCCGTGGCCTTCACGGCCTTCTGGTCGCGCGGGGTGAAGGCGCGCAGCGCGTGCTGCACGCGGTTGCCCAACTGGGCCAGCACGCTGTCGGGGATGTCGAGCGGGTTCTGCGTGACGAAATACACACCCACGCCCTTGGAGCGCACCAGGCGCACCACCAGCTCGATGCGCTCGATGAGCACCTTGGGCGCCTCGTTGAACAAGAGGTGGGCCTCGTCGAAAAAGAAGACCAGCTTGGGTTGCTCGGGATCGCCGATTTCGGGGAGTTGCTCGAACAGCTCGGACAGCATCCACAGCAAAAAGGTGGCATACAGGCGCGGCGAATTCATGAGCTTGTCGGCCGCCAGGATGTTGACCACACCCTGGCCGTCCACCGTCTGCATGAAGTCCTGGATGTTGAGCATCGGCTCGCCAAAGAACTCGTTGCCGCCCTGTTGCTCGATCTGCAGCAGCCCGCGCTGGATGGCGCCCACGCTGGCGGCGCTCACGTTGCCGTATTCGGTGGTGAACTCCTTGGCGTTGTCGCCCACGTACTGCAGCATGGCGCGCAGGTCCTTCAGGTCCAGCAGCAGCATGCCGTTGTCGTCGG
>NZ_JAPUDY010000092.1 GCF_027492855.1 Acidovorax sp. | reverse complement strand
GGGAACTTGGCGAAGTAGGTGTTGGGCTCGATGGTGAGGTGGTAGATGGAGATGTGCGGCGGCTTGAAGGCCAGCGCGGTCAACAGGTCCTGCTCCAGCTCTTGCTGCGTCTGGCCCGGCAGCGCATACATGATGTCGAGGTTGAAGGTGTCGAAGGCCTCTGCGGCCTCAGCCACCGCCGCCAGGGCTTGGGCACGGTCGTGCACGCGGCCCAGGGCCTTGAGGTGCTGGTCGTTGAAGCTCTGCACCCCCACCGACAGGCGGGTAACGCCCGCTGCGCGAAAGGCACGGAAGCGGTCTTTCTCGAAGGTACCGGGGTTGGCCTCCAGCGTGATCTCGCAGTCGGACTCCAGCCGCAGGCGGGCGCGGATGTCGCCAATCAACCGGTCGATGGCCGCTGGCGAAAACAGACTGGGCGTGCCGCCACCGATGAAGATGCTGTGCACCGTGCGGCCCCAGACCAGGGGCAGCGCTGCCTCCAGGTCGGCCATCAAAGCGTCGATGTAACGCCGCTCGGGCACCTCGCCCCCAACCCATCCCTCGCGGAACTCATGCGAGTTGAAGTCGCAGTACGGGCATTTTTTGAGGCACCAGGGCAGGTGCACATACAGCGACAGCGGCGGCAGGCTGGGCAGTTGCAACAGCCCTGGGCGCATGTAGTGCTGGATGTCGCGCACCGGCGCGGGTTCGGCGTCGCCCTGCGGCGCGATGGGGATGTGTGCCACCTTCAGCGCCCCTTCTACAGCCAGCGTTCGCGCATCAGCGCCAGCATCTGCGCGGCCGAGCGGCCCCGGTGGCTGTGGGCGTTTTTCACCTCCACGGGCAGCTCGGCAAAGGTTTGGCCGAACTCGGGGATGAACATCACGGGGTCGAAGCCAAATCCGTTGGTGCCCCTGGGTGCGGTGGTGATCTCGCCCACCACCCGGCCCACGGCGATCAGCGGCTCGGGGTCTTGCGGGCTGCGCACGGCCACCAGGGTGCTGACCATGGCGGCGCGGCGGTTGGCCACGCCCTGCAGTTGCTCCAGCAGGGCACGCACGTTGTTGTCGTCGCTTTTTTCGTAGCCGAACTGGGTGCAGTAGTAGGCCGTGTCCACCCCCGGCAGGCCGCCAAAGGCATCCACACACATGCCAGCATCGTCGGCCAGCGCGGGCAGGCCGGTGTGCGCCGACGCAAACCGCGCCTTGGCCAAGGCGTTTTCGACAAAGGTGCGAAAAGGCTCCTCGGCCTCGCCCACGCCCAGATCGGCCTGGCGCACCAGCTCCACACCGAGCGGGGCAAACATGGCCTGCAGCTCGGCCAGCTTGCCACGGTTGTTGGATGCAAGAACAATTTTCATGGGTCTAAATGGGTTGACTATGTACGTACCTCAGACGCCCCTCCCTCATCCGTTCGGGCTGAGCCTGTCGAAGCCTTGCACGCACGCGGCAAGCCCTGGCTTCGACAGGCTCAGTCCGAACGGGAGGGGCGGCATCTGAGGCAGGAAAATAGTCATTCAAAATGGCACATAGCGCCCTACTGATAAGCGCAAGCAGCTATAAATTAGTGAGCAATTTCCAACGCCTTCTGCTGCAGTTGCACCAGCTGGGCAATGCCTTTTTCGGCCAGGCCCAACAGCTGGTCCATCTCGGCGCGGGTAAAGGCCACGCCTTCGGCCGTGCCCTGCACCTCCACAAAATGGCCTGCGCCGGTCATCACCACGTTCATGTCGGTGTCGCAATCCACGTCTTCCACATATTCAAGGTCGAGCAGCGGCGTGCCCTGCACGATGCCGACCGAGATCGCGGCCACGGGCTGTAGCAGGGGCGACTGCGTGATCTTGCCGCTGGCCAGGAGCTGGCTCACAGCGTCTTGCGCGGCCACCCAGGCGCCGGTGATGGCGGCGGTGCGGGTGCCACCGTCGGCCTGGATCACGTCGCAGTCGAGCTGGATGGTGCGCTCGCCCAAGAGCTTCAGGTCGAACACAGCGCGCAGGCTGCGGCCGATGAGGCGCTGGATCTCTTGTGTGCGGCCGGTTTGTTTGCCGCGCGCGGCCTCGCGGTCGCTGCGGCTGTGGGTGGCACGCGGCAGCATGCCGTATTCGGCCGTGACCCAGCCTTCGCCACTGCCGCGTTTGTGGGGCGGCACGCGCTCTTCCACCGAGGCGGTGCACAGCACCTTGGTGTTGCCGAATTCGATCAGCACCGAGCCTTCGGCATGCATGGTGTAGTGGCGGGTGATGCGCACGGGGCGCAACTGGTCGGCGGCGCGGTCGCCGGTGCGGGTGAATGTGGTCATGGTGGTCTCGGTGTCAAAAAAGGCCTTCCACGCTTCGCTCAGGGCGCGCGCCAAAGGTCGAGAGAGGTCAAATCAGTGGGCCATGCCCGCGGCGATGGGCTTCGGGAGCCCATTCACCTCATGCTTTTCGAGCAGCGGAGCGGCGGATGGCCTCGTTGATCTCGGCAATCGAGCGCTCGATGGCGGCGTCGTCCAGGTCATCCACCAACCCATCGAGCGGGCCCGCCTGGATGGTGGAGGCAAACACGTCTTCGCTGATGCTGTCGGTGGACACGCCCTGGGTGGACTCGAACGCATCGGGGGTTTCCCACTCCAGCGCCACCACGGTGACGTTGTCGCTGCTGTCACCGGCTTTGCGCAAGGCGTCTTCCACCAGATCGGGCACGGCATGCGACACCGCATTGCCGGAGAGCTGCTTGGCGATCTCTTCGTCGCTGAGTGTTCCCCACAGGCCGTCGGAGCACAGCAGGATGCGGTCGCCCTGCTCCAGGTACACGGGCCCGGTGATGTCGTAGATGGGTTTGGTCGGCGAGCCCAGGCAGGTGAACAGCACGTTGCGGTTGATGCGCTCCAGCCCCGGCGGCGGGTTGTTGCGCAGCTCCATGTACGAGTGGTCGCGCGTGCGCGTGAGCAGGTCGCCGTCGCGCACCATGTACAGGCGCGAGTCGCCGCAGTGGATCCAGGTGGCTGTGCCGCCCTGCAGCACGGCCGCCACCAGCGTGGTGCGGGGTGTGTCGAGCATGCCCTTGTCGGTGGCGTAGCGCAGGATCTGGTGGTGCGCGGCCAGCAGCGCGCCGGACAGGAACTCTTGCGCGTCCTTGAGCTGCGGCTTGGCCTCGCGCTGGAACAGCGCCGAGATGGTCTGCAGCGCGATCTGCGCCGCCACTTCGCCCTCGGGGTGGCCACCCATGCCATCGGCCAGCACGAACAAGCCCGATTCGCGCGTGTAGCAATAGCCCATGCGGTCTTCGTTCTTCTCGCGGCCACCACGGCGGCTGATCTGGAATACGGAGAATTTCATTTCAGTTGCTCCACCGCGCCATTCGCCACCCGCAGCGCATAAAACCGGCGCGCCCCAAGCGCGGGCAGCCGCGCAAGGGCCGCCCCGCCGCGCCGGCTGTGTCCCCCTGCCCGCATTGCGAAGCAAGGCGAGAGCGGGGGGAAGCCGCGCAGCGGCTCAGGGGGGTGTGCTTCATTTGGGCTTGGCTCCGATGCCGGTGGCTTCACCCACCTTTTGCACATTCTTCTTGGTGTCGGACACCAGCGTGTCGAGCTGCAGGCGCATTTTTTCGGCCACCGAGAGCTTGGTGTAGCGGCGCTCGCCTTCACGGCTGAGCTCTTTTTGCAGCGCAAACACCGACTGCGGGCGCGACAGCGGGTCCAGCGCCATGCACCACTCCACCACCTCGATCAGGTTGTCGGAGTACACGCCGCGCAGCTTGGTCAGCGCCAGCGACAGGCGGTCCTTGTCGATGCGCTGGGGCGCCTCGTTTGGTGGAAAGCCCTGCATGCAGGCGTAGATGCAGGCGCCGATGGCGTAGATATCGGTCCACGGCCCCATCTGCGAGTCGCGCCGGTACATCTCGGGCGCGGCAAAACCGGGCGTGTACATGGGGCGGATGAAGTTGCCCTCTTTGCTCAGCACCTCGCGCGCCGCGCCAAAGTCGATCATCACGGCCTTGTTGTCGTCGGTGATGAAGATGTTGGCCGGTTTGATGTCGAGGTGCAGCATCTTGTGCTGGTGCACGATGCGCAGCCCGCGCAGCACCTCGTCGAACAACGAGCGGATGGTGGATTCGCGAAAAACCTTCTGCGTCTTCAGGTCGCGCGCGGTGATGATGAAGTCCTGCAGGGTGGCGCCCTCCAGGTAGTTCATCACCATATAGACGGTTTCGTTCTCGCGGAAGAAATTGAGCACGCTCACCACCGAGGCGTGCGAAATCTGCGCCAGAGCGCGGCCTTCTTCAAAAAAACTCTTGAGGCCGAGGCGGTAGAGCGACAGCTTCTCGGACTGCACCTTGGGCAATAGCTCGCCAGGCGCACGCGTGGCCAGGGACGAGGGAAGGTATTCCTTAATGGCGACTTGCTGGCCTTCGGCGTCGAGGGCCAGATAGACCACACCAAATCCGCCAGCAGACAACCGGCGCACCACGCGGTAGCCGCCAATCGCGGTATCGGGCGGCAAGGGTGCCGGTTTGATTTTTGACATATTTTGCGAAGATGATTCGGGGGGAAGGCGGAACCCGGATAATCCCCGGATCGCAAGCAACCATCAAAAAGTCCAATGCCAGTTTACAGCATGACCGGATACGCCAGCGCACAGCATGGCGCATCTGCCACCGGCGCTGAAACCGACGCCCGCGCGCCCCAATCGCGCCGGTTGGGCCTGGAAATCCGCTCGGTCAACAGCCGCTTTCTGGACCTCTCGTTTCGTTTGCCGGACGAGCTGCGCGCCATGGAGCCCACGCTGCGCAGCCTGCTCACAGCGCGCCTCAAGCGCGGCAAGGTCGAGGTGCGTGCCGCCTTGGACACCGACGACAGCAACACCCTGCAAGACCCGCCTGCACGGCTGCTGCAGCGGCTCAACTCCCTGCAGGACTCCGTCCGGGCCTGGCTGCCCACGGCATCGCCCCTCACGGTGGCCGATGCCCTGCGCCTGTGCGCCAACGCCCACTCCGGCACCGAAGACTGGAGCGAGGCCGTGCCGGTTCTGGCCGAAGAGGCCCTGACTGCCCTGCTGGCCGCCCGCGAACGCGAAGGCAAGCGCCTGGCCGCAATGCTGCTGGACCGGGTCCAGCAACTGCGCACCCTGGCCCAGCAGGCCGTGCCCATGGTGCCCTTGCTGGTCGAACAGCAAAGGCTGCGCTTCATGGAGCGCTGGAAAGAAGCCATGGCCCTCACCGACGGCGCCACCCTGCCCGAGGCCGCCCGTGACCGCGCCCTGACCGAAGCCACGGCGTTTGCCATCCGCATCGACGTGGCCGAGGAGATCACCCGGCTCGACTCGCACCTGGACGAAATCGAGCGCCTGCTTAAAAAAGGCGGCGAAGTGGGCAAACGCCTGGATTTCCTCATTCAGGAGCTGCACCGCGAGGCCAACACCCTGGGCTCCAAATCTGCCGCCCTTGACCTGACCCGCATCAGCGTGGACATGAAGGTGCTGATCGAGCAGATGCGCGAGCAAGTGCAAAATATTGAATAACACTCATTTTTTGATAGCGCCTGGCGCACATCAACTATGGACTATCCAGGAAATCTCATCGTAGTGGCGGCCCCCAGCGGCGCGGGCAAATCCAGCCTGGTCAAGGCGCTGCTGGAGTTGGACTCGCACGTTCACCTCTCCGTCTCCCACACCACCCGCGCCCCGCGCGGCCAGGAAAAGCACGGTCGCGACTATTACTTTGCGTCACAGTCCGAATTCGACTCCATGGTGCAGGGCAACGCCTTCGTGGAATGGGCCCATGTGCATGGCAACCGCTACGGCACCTCCAAGAAGGCGATCGAAGAGCGCATTGCCCAGGGCTCGGACGTCATCCTGGAAATCGACTTCCAGGGCGCCCTGCAGATCAAGGAAGCCTTTGCCAATGCCGTGCTGGTCTTCATCCTGCCGCCCAGTTGGGAAGAGCTGCGCTCGCGCCTGGAGCGCCGGGGCGAGGACTCGTCGGACGTGATCGAAGTCCGCCTCAAGAACGCGGCCGCAGAGATGGCCGAGGTCAGCAAATTCGACTTCGTTATAATCAACGAGTTGTTTGAGCGCGCACTTTTCGACCTGAAAACCGTCGTTCACGCTCAGCGCCTGAAGTACGTCGCCCAGCGCCGCGCACGTGCTGACACTTTCCAGTCGCTCAATATCACCTGAATCCCGGAGTAAAACGATGGCACGCATCACTGTAGAAGACTGTCTGGAAAAGATCCCCAACCGCTTCCAGCTCGTGTTGGCCGCCACGTACCGTGCCCGCATGCTGAGCCAGGGCCATGCCCCCCGCATCGAAAGCCGCAACAAGCCCGCCGTGACCGCCCTGCGCGAAATCGCCGAAGGCAAGGTTGGCCTGGAAATGCTCAAGAAGGTTCCTGGTTGAGCCGTTTTCTGGGCAATGCCCTCAAAAAGCACCGCCGCTGCGGTGCTTTTTTTTTCCCGGAATTGGTCTGATGCGCTCCCGCGCTACATTTAAGGCATGAACGCGGTGCTCAACTCACCCTCTGCAACGCAGCCCCGCCCCGGCGATCCGCCCATGGCGGGCACCCTTTCGGCAGCCGCAGCGGCTGCCAATGCGGCTGCGGCCAGCTTTGCCGCGCTGACGGACAGCCTGGACTATCTGGACGCCTCCAGCATCGAGATGGTGCGCCAGGCCTACCGCTTTGCCGACGAAGCGCACCTGGGCCAGCTACGCAACAGCGGCGAGCCCTACATCACCCATCCCATCGCGGTGGCGGCCCAGTGCGCCACCTGGAAGCTCGACGCCCAGGCCCTGATGGCAGCCCTGCTGCACGACGCCATGGAAGACTGCGGCGTGACCAAGGCAGACCTGATCGATCGTTTTGGTGCCCCTGTGGCAGAGCTGGTGGACGGCCTGACCAAGCTGGACAAGCTGCAGTTCAACACCCGCGAAGAAAACCAGGCCGAGTCCTTTCGCAAGATGCTGCTGGCCATGGCGCGCGACGTGCGCGTCATCCTCATCAAGCTGGCCGACCGCAC
>NZ_JAPUDY010000091.1 GCF_027492855.1 Acidovorax sp. | reverse complement strand
GTCGTTGATTCCGAAACCGTGATGGCCACCCATTTGTCACACTTGATGCAAGTGCAAGCCGCGAAGCTCCTCAGTCGCACGGAAACCCAGCAACTGGTGGAACACGTGGCCAAGCTGGCCCCCAAGCTCATCGAAGAAGTGGTCCCGAAAATGGTCTCGATCGCAACGTTCCAGAAAGTCCTCCAGCTCCTGCTGGAAGAGTCTGTGCACATCCGCGACATCCGCACCATCATCGAGACCTTGGCCGAATTCGCCGGCAGCGTCTCCGACCCCGTCGAGCTGGCCCGCCGCGTGCGCATTGCACTCTCGCCCGCCATCGTCCAGCAGATCTACGGCCCCACCCGCGAGCTCAACGTCATCGCCATCGAACCCGGCCTGGAGCGCCTTCTGGTGCAGGCCCTGGGCAACACGGCCGGCCCCGCGCTCGACCCTGGCGTGGCCGACATCCTCACGCAAAAGGCTGCCGAGGTGGCCCTCAAGCAGGAAGAGATGGGCCTGCCCGCCTGCCTGCTGGTTCCCGACCAGATCCGCAACGCCATCTCCCGCCTGGTGCGCCGTGTAGCGCCCCGCCTGCAGGTGCTTGCGCACAGTGAAATCCCAGAGACCCACACCATCCGTATTGGGCCGATCCTTAAAGGTGCATCAGCATGAACATCAAACGCTTTACCGCCCCCACCTCCCGGGAGGCTCTGGCCAAGGCGCGCATGGCCTTTGGCGACGGCACACTGATCCTGTCCAACCGCCCGACCGCCAACGGCGTCGAAGTGGTGGCCACGGCCGAAGACACGCTGTCGGCGCTGGATGGTGGCGGCGCAAGCCCTGCCTCCAACCCGCCCCTGCTGGCTCCCAGCCCGGCGCGCAACGCACCCGCACGGGCCAGCCAGCCCGCGGCCTCGGCGGGCCTGGGCCGCAACCCTGTGGAAGAAGACACCGAGCAACTGGCCATGAGCACGCTGTCGTTCCAGGACTACGTGCGCGAACGCATGCTGCGCCGCCGCCACGAAGCACTCAACGGTCCGGCCGAACCACAAACCCTGTCTGAGCGCAGCCGCGACCAGGAACCAGAGCGCGAACGCATGCCCGCACCGGCCGTGGCGCGCCACAACCCGCTGCGCACCATCCCCATGGACATCCCGCCCGAGGCGCCCCGCCGCCGCCCGGAGGCCGCCAGCGCCAACCTGATGCAGGCCAACCAGCAGCAAAGCCTGATGAACGAGCTCCATTCCATGAAGGAGTTGATCGAAGACCGCTTCAACACGCTGGCCTGGCTGGGGCAGGCGCGCCAGAACCCGATCCAGTCCAACCTCATGCTCAAGATGATCCGCGCGGGCTACTCGCCATCGCTGGCCCGCGCCGTGCTCGAACGCATGCCCGAGGACCTGTCGGCTGGCGAATCAGTGCGCTGGCTGATGGACGTGCTGGAACGCAACCTCAGGACCGACCAAACCGATCCCCCGCTGTACGAGCAGGGCGGCATCTTCGCCATGGTCGGCTCCACCGGCGTGGGCAAGACCACCACCACCGCCAAGCTGGCCGCCATGTGCGCGCGCATCCACGGCCCCGGCAGCGTGGGCCTGATCACGCTCGACACCTACCGCGTGGGCGCGCACGAACAACTGCGCACCTACGGCCGCATGCTGGGCATCGTGGCCCACCTGGCGCACGACCGCGCCGCGCTGCAGGACCTGCTGGGCCTGCTCAGCGGCAAGAAGATGGTGCTCATCGACACCACCGGCGTCGCCCCGCGCGACCCACGCAAGCGCGACATGCTCGACGTGCTGGACCTGCCCCATGTCAACCGCCTGCTGGTGCTCAACGCTGGCTGCCACGGCGACACACTGGACGATGTGCTCACCGCCTTCAAGACCGACGGCTCGCAGCAGGCCATCCTGTCCAAGGTGGACGAGGCCGTGAAGCTCGGCCCCGCCATCGACGCGCTGATCCGCCACCAGATGGTGCTGCGTGGCGTGACCAACGGCCAGCGCGTGCCCGAGGACTGGGAGCGTGCCGATGCGCACAAGCTCATCAGCACCTCCATGCGCGCCCCGGCCAAATCGGCTTTCGACCCCAAGGCCACCGACCTGAACTTCTTCTTCTCGCACTCGCCCGACACCGTGGCCGAAGGAGGGCTGGTCGATGCTTGATCTGGGCTTTCACCAAGCCGCCGGGCTGCACAGCTTCACGCCAGAGGCCGCGCTGCGGATGCTGGCTGTCGCCAGCCAGGGCAACACCGCCAACGGGCTGGAGACACTCTGGCAGATCTGCGCGAGCCTGCAGCGGCTGGGCTACCCCGTGGTGGTGCTCGACGGCACGGCCCAGGAGACCGACGACAGCCCCGGCCTGATGCACCTGCTGCAACACGCCTCGTGGAATGAGGGCGCCAGCCTGAACCTGGGGGCCGCCGCATCGTCGCTCGCAGTGATTCCGGCGGCCAAGGGCTTGCAGCACCTCAGCCGCAAGGCGGGCAACACGGCGCGGTCTCCCATGGAAAGCCTGCTGCCCTATTTCAGGACCTACGGCCTGATGGTGATCCACGCACCGGCCCCCACCCTGGGGCCCTTGCTGACGCACACGGCCACGGTGCCGCTGGTCGTCATGGGCAGCGGCGCAGCGAGTGTGATGAGCAGCTACAAGAGCCTCAAGCAGATTGCCCTGCACACCGGGTTGCCCTGCATGGTGGCTGCCCTGCTGCATGGCGACACTGCCGCCGAGCGCCGTAAGGCCCAGTCGCAACTGATGACGCTACAAGCCTGCGCTGAGCGCCACCTGGGCGGCCCGGTGCGGACCACCACCATCGCCACACAGAACCCCCAAGACCTTCAGCGCCTGGCCTTGCAACTGCTGGAAAATGCGGGCACCATGAATGGATCGCTGACTGCGCTGCCACCCAGCAACCTGACAGGCATGCCTGCGCATTTTGTCCGGAGCCACTGACCTGATTTGTCCGGAGCTATTGATCTGATGTACACCGCCAAAGGCCAGCTCGATCGTGACGCCATGATCCGCCAGCATGTTCCGCTGGTTCGGAGAATTGCGCACCACATGATCGCCAAGCTGCCTCCCAATGTCGAACTGGATGATCTGATCCAGGTGGGCATGATGGGCCTGGCCGACGCGCTCTCGCGCTATGAAGTCGCCCAGGGCGTGCAGTTCGAAACCTTTGCCACCCAACGCATCCGCGGGGCCATGCTCGATGAGCTGCGCGAGGGCGACTGGATGAGCCGCAGCTCGCGCAAGAGCCAAAAAGACATCGAGCACGCGGTGCACCGGCTCGAACAGAAGCTGGGCCGCAGCCCGCTCGAATCGGAAATTGCCACTGAAATGGGCATGAGCCTGCCGGACTACCAGTCCCTGCTTGGCAAGGTGCGTGGCACGCAGCTGGTGTATCTGGAAGACATGACCCATGGCAACGACGACGAAGAGGGTTTTTTAGACCGCCATGTCGCCGATGCCGATGCCGACCCGGTCGAGTTGCTGCGCGACCAGCGGCTCAAGGTGTCGCTGGTGAACGCCATCAAGAGCCTGCCTGAGCGCGAGCAGCACATCATGGGCATGTACTACGAGCACGACATGAATCTCAAGGAGATTGCCGCCGTGCTCGGCGTGACGGAGTCACGGGTGTGCCAGTTGCACAGCCAGTCCATCGCCCGGCTGCGCGCCAAGATGCGCGCGCATTGATCCCCCGAATCATCTCACCGTCGGTTGAATGGGGCGTTTTCAGCCCGCCGAACGGTAGATGCGTGCCACGCCCGGTTTGGCCGCGCCGGGGGCTTTCAGCCCGTCACCATAGGTCGACGCCGCATTGGACGGGGGCAGCAGGCCCTCGACCTGCCGGTCCGCCACGGCGGACAGGCGCGCCAAGTTTTGGCGATGCACCGCCAGCATGTCGCCGATGGTTTCCACCCGCTTTTGCACTGATGCAGACAGAGGCAAGCCGCGCGCGGTGGACTGCTCCAGCGCATGCGCGAACTGGGCCGCTGCATTCCGCAGGGCCGTGCTGTGTTTTTCCAGGGATTGGGGGTCTGCCGAGAGAAGGGCGGCAGAGACTTTATCGATCAGCTGTTCGACAGCCGAGAGGGATTCTTCCAGCGACATGGCGCATTGTGCGATGGATCGCGCCTGTCTGCAAAGGAACGCTCAACCCCGAGAGCGCGACAGGATCTCCTGGGCGTTGGACAACATCTTGTCGGCAATGGCGCCAGCGTCCACAGAAAACTCGCCTTTTTCAATAGCGGCACGGACGGCCTTGACCTTGCCCGCATCAAAATCAGCGGTGGTGCGGGAAGTCTGGTTCAGGGCTTGGGCGGCGATGGACACCGTGACAGGCACACCGGCGGCGGACGTAGCCAGGGCGTCCTTGGTGGCTCCTTCAGCAGCGCTGGCAGGGGTTTTGGCTTGCTTGGCAAGCCCCGTCTGCGGCAATGCGCCCGGGAGTTCCGGTTTTTGACCTATCTTCATCGCTCTCTCCACCACCCCGTTCGATGTGGGGCACAGTAGCAATGTTTTCGACCCATTTTGCTGGGACTTTAGCCATTTATCGCTGTGGCGTCATCAAAGAGTGACATCCACCGTCCCACCTTCGCTCACAATCCCACTGACAATTCGACCATTATCCATGCGTACGCGCACAGTTTGCCCTGCAGAGCCTGCAGACAGTGCCTGCCCTGCCGATGTGACGGCATAGCCGGGGCCTTGCGCCATCACCTTCACCTGCGCGCCCGCACTAAACAGTTGCGGCGCACGCACCATCGCCTGACGCAATGCCTGGCCCGCCACCAGTTGGCGTGAGGCCACCTGCCCCACCCACATCTCCGGGTTCGCCATCACGGGAGCGGAGTCGGCCGCCCAGTCCACCTCGGCCTCCATGGCGTCGTTGGGGGTCAGAACGGTGCCTGGCGCGACGTTGCTGGTCAGCACCCAAGCCGGGCCAAACGCCTTGATGGTCACGGGCAAGAACACATTCCAGGCCGTCGCACCCTCCACACAGCGCAGCCCCAAGCGGGTGCGCCCCCACAAGCGGGAGCCTACCGGCAGGTAGGGCTCCACCCGCGCGCAAGGCGCCAGGCGCAGGCGCGAATCCAGTGAGCCAACGCTCACTTCCATCCGAAGAGGCAAGCCCGCTACCGGGCTGCGGGCCAGGGCATCGTCCAGCCACCGCTGCGTGAGCGGGCCGAGGTCCGCCGCCGGATCGCCCACGGCCTGGGCCTGCACGGCACTGCCACCCGCCAGGCACAGGGCGAACAACGCCACGCCAGCACGAACCCGTGCGGACAAACGGTTGAAAAGGGGGGTTGCTGGCATGGGTGGTACCTCCTGGTCTTCGGGTGGCCTGCGCAAGAACAACAAAGGCAAGGGCCATTTCACCCCAGGAACTATAGGCAGATGGCCCCGGCCCAAAACCCGGAACTGCGCATCCATTTCCACGCTCTTCGCGCTTTAGAAAAAAGCGGCGGTTTCCATAATCAAGCAACGCCGAAAAAGCCCCTGGGGCTGGCGACTTTGCAACCGACGGTGTGAGGCACACATGCTTGACAAGATGACCAACCAGCTGAGTTTTCACAGCAACGCCCTGGTGCTGCGTGCGGAGCGTCAGCGCGCCATCGCCAGCAACATCGCCAATGCGGACACCCCCGGCTATGTGGCCCGCGACTTCAAGTTTGGCGATGCCCTGCGGGAAGCCACGGGCGTGAGTTCCTCAGGCACGGGCTCCGGCGTCACCCGCCTGGCCATGAATGGATCGCATGGCACGGTGGGCACCACCGACCCCCATCACATCCCCATGCCCACCGTGTCCACCAGCACCGGCATCGATAAGCGGGGAGCCCTGGGCTACACGGTGCAGACGCAGCCCAGCCTGGACAACAACACGGTCGATCTGGACCGCGAGCGCGCCAACTTCGTGGACAACTCCGTGCGCTATGAGGCCACGCTGCGCTTCATCAACGGCGGCGCCAAAACCATGCTGAGCGCCATCCAGGGCCAGTAAGCAACCAGCACCGCAGTTCAGAAAGAAAGCGAGTCACGCCATGTCCATGTTCTCCATCTTCAATGTGTCGGGCAGCGCCATCAGCGCGCAGTCGCAGCGGCTCAATGTGGTGGCCAGCAACCTGGCCAATGTCGATGCCGTAGCAGGCCCCGATGGCAAGGCCTACAAGGCGCGCCAGGTGGTGTTTGAGACCGCGCCCATGGGCGCCGACACGGCGGCTGGCGTGCGCGTGAGCCGGATGAGCGAGAGCGATGTGCCCGGCCGCCGCGTGCACGACCCCAGCCACCCGTCGGCCGATGAGCAGGGCTATGTGACGCACTCCAACGTGAACGCGGTCGAGGAGATGGTCAACATGATCTCCGCCTCGCGCTCGTACCAGAACAACGTCGAGGTCATGAACACGGCCAAGTCGCTGCTCCTCAAGACCCTGCAAATGGGCCAGTAATTTCCGGGAGACCCCGCCATGATCACCAGCGCCACCAACGCCCCTTCTGTCACCGATTCTTCATCCGGCACCAAGGCCAATGCGGCTACCGATCCTGCGGCAGCACAAGACCGCTTCCTGAAGCTTCTGGTTGCCCAGCTCAACAACCAGGACCCGATGAACCCGCTGGACAACGCCCAGATGACCTCGCAGATCGCGCAGATCAACACGGTGACAGGCATCCAGCAGCTCAACCAGACCATGCAAGGCATGGCTGCGCAGTTCAACTCCCTGCAGGTCATGCAGGGCACCACGCTCATCGGGCGCAACGTCTTGACCGAGGGCTCCAGCCTGGCCGTGGCGGATGACGCCGGCAAGGGTGGCTTTGAGCTGCCATCGGGTGCCACCAACGTCAAGATCGAAGTCACGACCGCAGGTGGACAGGTGGTGGACACCATCGACCTGGGCGCCAAGGCGGCGGGCCGCCACACCTTCGAGTGGGATGCCAGCAACTACGCAGGCGCCACCGATGCGCTGCAGTTCCGTGTCACGGCCGTCAATGGCTCGACCAAGCTGGACAGCACGCCTCTTGCCGTTTCCAAAGTCACGGCCGCAGGCGCTGAAGACGGCGAGCTCAAGCTCACCCTCTCCAACGGAAAAACCATCAACTACAGCCAGATCAAGGCCCTGGTCTAAACCGGCCCGCCCCCTTCGCCCTTCAGGAGAACACCATGAGCTTCCAACAAGGCCTGTCTGGCCTGAACGCCGCCAGCAAGAACCTCGACGTCATCGGGCACAACATTGCCAACTCCAACACCGTCGGGTTCAAGGCCTCACGGGCCGAGTTCGCGGAGATGGTGGCCTCGGCCATCGGGTCGTCCGGTGGCACCAACGCGGGCATTGGCGTGGAGGTGGCGGCTGTCTCGCAGCAGTTCACCCAGGGCAATCTGACGATCACCGGCAACAGCCTGGACGTGGCCATCAACGGCAACGGCTTTTTCACGCTCACGCTGCCCGATGGCACACCCGCCTACACCCGCTCCGGCAACTTCAAGCTGGACAAGGAAGGCAACATGATCAC
>NZ_JAPUDY010000090.1 GCF_027492855.1 Acidovorax sp. | reverse complement strand
CGCTCGCGCTGCCAGCTCCATTATTTGATGCTTACTTCTGAGACACCACACTAGCGTTGATGTAGCTGCCGCTGGCCGGACTGAGACCCGAAAACAGCGGAGTTCGCACGAACGTGACGATCACCTGCCCCACACCACCACCTGCGGCTGGACCTTGGGCTCCATTGTCCGAACCGCCGCCGCCGCCGCCGCCCGGTGCACTACCGCTCTGCGCACCAGCTGCCGCGTTGCGTGCACCACTACCGCCCGAAGGCAGGCCACTGCCGTCAGTGCCGCCGCTGCCTTGTGCTGCGGCAGTACCGTTGCCGCCCGTTCCACCATCGCCTTTGGCGGAAGCGACTCCACCGCCGCCTCCTGCACCCGGAAAGGTGCTGGAGCCAGCCCCCGCACCGCCCCCTCCGCCCGAGTAGCCAACACCACTGCCTGAGGTACACGCGGCGACAGCGCCACCGGCGCCACCATTGCCATTGCTTTGTCCACCCGCGCCACCGGAAGCAGTCACGGAAATGCCGGTTCCGGTAATTGTGGTGTCGCCCCCGGCAGCTCCATTGTTGCCGCTGCTTCCCCCGCCGCCGCCGCTGCCAACGTTGATGCCCAGCGCCACGGCGCTGCCTGTGCCCGGGCCTGTCACTAGGCAATAGGCGCCGCCGCCGCCACCACCACCACCGGCGGAGATGCGCGCGCCGCCGCCGCCGCCACCGCCCCAGGCCTCAATGGAGAACGGCGTGTTGGCGGGAATGTCGCAACTGGTGTCGGAACTGATGATTTGGCCAGAAATGCAATCTGCGGCAGAAGCCGAGAGGGGTACGAGCAAGGCGCTCAGTACAGTGCTGGCCCCAATCAGGCTTCGGCAGATTAAGCGCGAAATGTTCATTGCTGTTTACCAGTGAAGGAATGGACGCAAAGCAATCGCCGGGGCAACCTATGTGCTCCTCTCCGGCGCGATTCGTTTCTAAATGTTAGTGCAACTGAATGTCAACCCGTGATTTCATCACCTGGGCGTTTTTGCGCTGGTCGACTCAACCCACCTGGATCAAAGGCACGGGTGCGATTCTTTCGCAGTCAGGAATACACCATTTCTGACAATCAGCGCCACCACGGAGCCTCCTGCTCTGCCCGTGCTCGATATGATCAAAAGTTATGTCGGAATCCGCTTGGCTCCATGCGGCCCTGGCCTTGTCCATCCTTACACAACGGGCGCCCGATGAGGCCATGATCCTGTTCGTGCCGATTTCTGATTTTGATGACGTCTCTCGCCTCCCCTACCTCCATCGCCAGCGTCCACACGCTGCCCCAGCTACTCGCCTACCGCGTGGCCAGCACCCCCGACGCCGAGGCCTACCGGGCGTTCGACCCTGCCGCCGATGCCTGGGTTAGCCTGACCTGGGCGCAGACCGCCGAGCGCGTCGGCACCTGGGCGCAGGCCCTGGCGGCCATGCAGTTGCCCGCAGCGGCGCGTGTGGCCATCCTGCTGCCCAACGGCCTGCATGCCATGTGCGCCGACCAGTCCACGCTGGCCACGGGCTGCGTGCCGGTGCCGTTACATGCCATCGACAACCCCGGCAGCATTGCCTACATCCTGGCTGACTGCGAAGCCTCGATGCTCATCGTGGGCCATGCCGGGCAGTGGGAAAAAATCCGCGCCGTGGGCACGCCGTTCCCGGCCCTGCGTGCCGTGGTGGTCACCGATGACGATGCTGCGCTTGAAGCCACGCCCGCCTCGACCCAAGACCCTGCGGTGGGCTCGCTCGCGCAGTGGCTGGCGGGCGCAGCGCAGGCGGGCGATGTGCCCGCCCCCGTGCCACCGGGTGCGGACGACCTGGCGGCCATCGTTTACACCTCGGGCACCACCGGCAAGCCCAAGGGCGTGATGCTGACGCACCACAATGTGGTGAGCGACGTGAAGGCGGTGCTCGACCGCATTGCACCCACCGTGGACGACGTGTTCCTGTCGTTCCTGCCGCTGTCGCACACCTTTGAACGCACGGGCGGCTACTACCTGCCGATTGCGGCGGGCAGTTGTGTGGCCTATGCGCGCTCGGTGGCGCAACTGGCCGAAGACCTCAAGACCGTGCGCCCCACGGTGCTGGTGTCGGTGCCACGCATTTATGAGCGCATCCACGCCAAGTTGCTCGAAAAGCTCTCGCCCACGCCCTGGAAGATGCAGCTGTATGAGGCTGCGCAGAACAAAGGCTGGGCACGTTTTTGCGTCACGCAAGGCTTGCCCGCACCGTCGGCAGACGAAGGCCGCGCTGCTGGCTGGATGGCCGCCCTGCCCTGGCCGCTGCTGCAGGCCCTGGTGGCCCAACCGTTGCTGGCGCAGTTTGGCGGCCGCGTCCGCGTGGCCGTGAGCGGCGGCGCGCCGCTGTCACCCACCATCGCCAAGTGTTTTCTGGGCCTGGGCCTGCCGCTCATCCAGGGCTACGGCATGACCGAGACCGCGCCCGTGGTGTCGGTCAATTCACTCGATGACAACGACCCTGCCTGCGTGGGCAAGGCCCTGCCCGGCGTGGAGGTGCGCATTGGCGAGAACCGCGAGCTGCAGGTGCGCGGCCCCATCGTGATGAAAGGCTACTGGAAGCGCCCCGAAGACACGGCCAAGATCCTGGGGGCTGACGGCTGGCTGGGCACGGGCGACCAGGCCGAGATCGTGAACGGCCGCATCTATATCAAGGGCCGCATCAAAGAGATCATCGTCACCTCCACCGGCGAGAAGGTCCCCCCCGGCGACCTGGAACTGGCCCTGCTGGCCGACCCGCTGCTGGAGCAGGCTTTTGTGGTAGGCGAAAACCGCCCCTTCATCGCCTGCGTGGCCGTGCTCAAGGCCGACGAATGGCAGCGCCTGGCCGCCGACCTGGGCCTGGACCCGCAGGCCGCCGACAGCCTGAACCACTCCAGCGTGCACCGCGCCGTGCTGGCCCGCATCGAGAAGAACACCGCCAGCTTTGCCCGCTACGCCGTGCCCCGCGCGGTGCACCTGACGCTAGAGCCCTGGACGATTGAAAACACCTTCATGACGCCCACGCTCAAGCTCAAGCGCAACAACCTGATGGCGCATTTTGCTGAGGCGATTGAGGGGATGTACCAGAAGCCGGGCGGGCGCTAAATCCCGACGATGGTACCGGTTGCGCGTCTCTGTTCACTCCTTGCGCAGCCCGATGTGCTGTGGGCTATTGAGAGCCCATTGGCCGTATGGATCTTGATTCTTCATTTCATACGGCCAAACAATGAGATTCAGGTTCGAGGCTTTACGCAATGGCCAAAGCCCCCTCCCCCGCATACGCCACCCCAAACCGGTTCGCCAGAAGATCCGCCAGCCGCACTGCCTCTTGCCCCACAAAGCCCTGCTGCGGCAGCCGCCCCTCTGCCACCAAATCCAGCGCCGTGCAGATGCCCGCCGCTGTGGTGAGCTGGATGGCGCTGAGCCGGTGGCCTGCCAGCTCGGTGCCCACGATATGGGCCGAGTACGACTCTTGCACCAGCCGCCCACCGCCCTGACCGCGCAGGCCCGAGGCGGTGGCAAACACCACGATCACGTCCTGATCGGTGGTGGGAACGGCGGTTTCCAGAATGTCCTTGAGCAAATCGCGCCGCTCGCGCAGGCGCAGGTCGTTGAGCAGCAGTTTCAGGATAGCGTTGTGGCCGGGGTAGCGGATGGACTGGTAGTCCACCTGCCGCGCCTGGCCTGCCAGCGTTTCGGTGAGGGTGCCCAGGCCGCCCGAGGTGTTGAAGGCCTCGTATTCCACACCGTCGAGCGCAAAGGTTTCCAGCCCCTCCAGCGCGGGCACGGTGGTACGCACGCCGTCCACGATGGCCTCGCAGGGGTTGCAGTATTCGTTGATGAGGCCCTCGGTGCTCCAGGTCAGGTTGTAGCGCAGGGCGCCTTGCGGGTAGCGCGGCAGCGCGCCCACGCGCATGCGCAAGCTGTGCAGGGTGTCAAAACGACGGGCCAAATCGTGGCCCACGATGCCGATGAAGCCCGGCGCCAGGCCACATTGGGGCATGAGCACGCTGTGCGCGTTGGTCGCCAAGGCGCGGATGGCCTGGGTGCTGGCCACGTCTTCGGTCAGGTCGAAGTAGTGCACACCGGCAGCGGCGCACTGGGTTGCCACCGGCACGGCGCAATGAAACGGCAGCGCATTGAGCACGGCAAACCGGCCGGCGATGGCGGCCTGCAGGTCTGCGTCGTTGGTCGTCAGCCGGGTCGATACCCCCAAGGCGGCCACTTCGACCAGGCGCACGGGGTCGCGGTCGGCCACCAGAACATCGTAGTCACCGGCTTGCTGCAGCAGCAGCGCCATGGCAAATCCGATGTGGCCCGCACCCAGAACGGTGACGGCGCGGCGGGTGGCTGGGTGGGAACGGGTAGAAGGCGATGTCATGGTGGCACTCCGGTGGCAAGGGGTGAAGATGCCTTGATGCTAGGCGGGTGTGCTGTCAATGTGTAGCGCTCATATCGTCGAAAAGCATGGATTGTTTTTTGATAACGGCGAATATCATGGTCGATATGACTTTTTGAGGAAACCCCATGGCACCCGACCTCGATGACACCGACCGCCAGTTGCTGAGCCTGCTGCAGGCCAACGCCCGCGAGGGCACGGCTCAGCTCGCCCGCAAGCTGGGGCTGGCGCGCACCACTGTGGTGGCGCGCATTGCGCGGCTGGAGCGCTCCGGCGTGGTGGCAGGCTATGGCGTGCGGCTGGGCACTCGGCTCGATGCCAGCACCGTGCGGGCCTGGTGCAGCATCAGCGTGTTGCCCAAGACGGCGCCCGCCGTGCTGCGCGCGCTGGAGGCCATGGCCGAGGTGCAAGAGGTGTCGGCCGTGAGCGGGCCGTTTGACTACCTGGTGTTTTTGCGCTGCACCAGCCACGAGCAGCTCGACACCCTGCTCGACCGCGTGGGCCAGCTCGACGGCGTGCACCAGACGCAAACCAGCATCGTGCTCAGCCGCAAGATCGACCGGCGCAGTGTGGGGGCGTGAGCGTTGCGGAGGATGTTTACTATATTTTTGATAGCTTCTAGCGCTTGATGAATAAGCGCAAGAGGCCAATTTCACTCAAAACCGAGTCCCTGGAAATCTGCTGCGAAGCCGCTCTGTTCGGAACTCTCCGAGCCGCTGCGGTTACTCATGCCAGTGATGTAGCAAAGAGGAGGCGCCGCCGCCATGAGTCCTGAGTTTTTACAGTCCCTGGTTGAACTCGCCCAAAGCGGTCTGGCGGGTGCGGAAGATGCCGAGCTGGAGGGCGCGACCCAGCAAGGCGAACGGGTCACCGTGTTTCGCAATGCCCAGTTCGGCGGCCTGATCTGCAGCCTGTCACGCGAGACCGCGCAGCTTGACGATGAAGGCCGTGCATCGGTGTGCGAGGCCTTGCTGCGCCTGACGGCCAATAGCCGCTTTTCGGACCACCCGAAGACAGGCTCGCTGCAACCCGATGGCTCAGCCGCCTTGTCGCTGCAACTCAGCGCCGCCCTTCTGGAAGAGCCAGAGCAGCTCGACGCGCAGCTTGACCGCGCCACCTGGACGCTGGGAGACCTGCTCAAAGCGGGTGCTGCTGCCGTTCCGGCCCTGGACGCCACCCCACTCGCCCAGGAGGCCGCATGGATCAAGGTATGACCGAATTGGCGGCAGACATCCCCGTGTTTCAGGCGCTGCTGCGGCGCATCGAAGCCGACGCGGGCGAACCCCTGGTGCTGAGCTCACCGCGCAGCTTCGAATTGCTGATGCCCGAGACCTTGCCCGTGCGGGCGACGGTCCATCCGTCCGACACGGCGCTGGTCATCGACATCTACATCTACAACGCGCAGCTCGTGACGGGCGACCTGCGCGCCAACCTGTGCCAGGGCCTGCTGCTGCTCAACCACGCAGGCTTGCGCGGCAGGCCTTTTGCGCTGGGGCTGGATCGGCGGGATTTCGTGATGCTCACAGCGTCGCTGCCCCTGAACGATGCCTTGTTGGACGACTTCACGCTGCACATGGACTATCTGTGCAGCCAGGCCCGCGAGATTCGCGAGCTGATCGAGGCCATGACCCTGGCCAACGCACAGATTTCTGTCGACATGATGGTCGATGCGGCGGGCTAAGCCCGCCAAACTGCCAGGAGCTACACACCATGTCTGATTTCGCCATACGCAGCACAGGCCCCATTGCCCAGGCTTGGGCCAAGGAGATCAGCGACGCGAAACCGTCTCTGCTGTCCCGATCCAAGACGACGCTGCAGGAAGGCATTGCCCAGTCGAAACAGGCGTTCAAGAACTATTGCGAACACAACCTGGCAGCGCTGAGCCACTTCGTGCCCACGCAGAAGATGGAGCAGTTCAAAGCGCTTGCGGCCGCTAAATTCGACCGGATCGTCAACGCCACCTTCGACCGGGTGCACGCCCGGGATGACGGAACGATCAGTAAATCCGACGCCCACAAGGCCCTGAAAGACGCCAACAAAGGCGCGACGGCGGCGATCAAGGAACTCAGCCAGCGCTTTTACGGCAAGACCACCATGGACTGGGACGCGCAAGTGGATGCGGCCAGCCAACTCCCCAAGGGCGACAAAGAGAAAGTCACCCCGGATGCCTACGGCCAGGCGCACCAGGATCTGTCGCGCTACCTCACGGCCAAGTGCGACGATATGCGCAGGGATGTGCCCGGCCCCAAGCGCGCGGAGTTCGACCAGGCGGTGCGGGGCATTCGCCAGGAAGCCCGGGAGGCCTTGCGCGACGCGCAGGAAAACTGCCGCGCCCAGGGCGGCAAGCTGCCCGCATCGCAGTTCCAGCAGACGGTGCGCGAGCTGCACACGGCCACGCTCGGCAAGCTCATTGACCTGAACAACCGCTACGTCAAGGTGATCATCACGCCGCAACTCGCCAAGGGCACCTCGGGCGGCTTCACGCTGACGCGCAAGGCGCCCATGCTCGAAAACCTGGTGTTCCAGGGCGGCGGCGCCAAGGGGGTGGGCAATCCGCCCGCCTTGGTAGAGCTGAGCAAGATGGGCGTGATCGGCGGCCTCAAGCAGGTGGTGGGCACATCCGCCGGTGCGTTGACCGCGGCCGCCCTGGCTGCGGGCATGAGCGCAGCGGACTTCCAGACACTGATGAACAACACGCCCATGCCGAGCCTGGCCGAAGATCTGACCAATTTCGCCACCATCTACCCGCAGGTGGACTTCAAGGACTCTTCGGACGTGGGCCGATTCGACCGCTTTGCCATTAGGTTTAAGGGCCACGGCAAGGATTTTTCGGCCCAGAATGCCCTGGCTATCCTGGACCAGCAGACCGCGCGAAGCGTGGGTGCTTTTGTGGACGGCAATACCCAGGCCATTGCCGACGCCGTGGCCGATGGCCGCATCACCCAGCAAGAGGCCAGCCGCCTTGACGTCTTCAAGGGGCTGACCGACCAGTCCTTCGAGCAGAACCGCACGGACAAGATGCTGACGTTCAACGACCTGTCCATCCTGCACAAGATCAAGCCAGAACAATTCAAGGAACTCACGCTCACCGGCTACAACAAGACCGACAAGCAGACCGAGATGTTCAACAGCACCAACACGCCCGACATGGCCGTGGCCCTGGCGGGGCGCATCTCCATGTCCATCCCGGTTTACTTTGAGTCCGTGAAGCTGGGCGACAAGGAATATGTCGATGGCGGCGTGGGCAGCAACGTGCCGTCCGAAGCCGTCATTCCCCAGGGGGGAGATTCTTTGCTGCGGCAGGAAGCCTTGGCCAAGACCATGGTGATGATCTTCGACGACAAAGGCAAAGGCTTCAACACGCTGCACGGACGCAATCTGGAGGCCGCGCCCCCCACGACGAAGGAGGTCAACGATATCGGCGCGCGCGTGGTGCGGGACGCCACCGGAGCCGACTATCTTCAGTCGCTCAAGGACGACATGGTCAAAGTCCACGCATCAGGCCCCAATGTGCACGTGGTCTTCCATGGCAATGTGGACACCTTCGACCTGAATGCCACCGATGCACGGCAGAACTTTGCCAAGCAGATGGCCGCCATGAAGACGCTGGAGCAGATTCAGAACAGGCAGAACGAAGCTGAAAGGGTGGAGCTCACCAGCATCGACCAGGCGCTGACGCTGCTTTCCACGGCGGAGAAGCAAGCGGTGGTGGCCCAGGGCGAGCCCCAGTTGCACAACTTCGCATACCAGGAGGACTACAACATCGCCAAAGCGCTTTACCACGGCTGCGCAGACGACATCCCATCGAGGCCGAAAAGCCACTGATGCCGCGGGCGAGTGAAGGGGCCGCCGCGGCGTATTTAGCTATCTTTTTGGTAGCTATTAGCGCTTGACGAATAAGCGCCAGAGGCCAATTTCATTCAAAAAACAGCCTCAGGCCTCGAACTGCGTCGGGTTCTTGCCCTGGATGGGCGCATAAAACGCCTTGATGACCGCCATGTCCCGCTCCACGTCGCCCGTGGGCTCGAACACCGGCCCTAGGCCACCCACCTTGCGGCCATAGTCCACAAAAGCCAGCACAATGGGCACGCCCGCCTGCTGGGCGATGAAGTAAAAACCCGTTTTCCAGTGCCGCGTCTTGCCGCGCGTGCCCTCGGGCGGCACGATGAGCTGCATGGGCCCTTTGGCATCCCGCATGGCCTGGGCTGAGCTGGCCACCAGATTGCTGGCCTGCCCCCGGTTCACCGGAATCCCGCCCAGCCAGCGCATCACCCCGCCAAAAGGCGCCTTGAACAGGCTTTGTTTGCCCATCCAGTACACCCGTAGGCGCAGCGAAAACGCCAGCATCAGCGTGTAAGGCAGGTCCCAGTTGCTGGTGTGGGGTGCTGCAATCAGCACGCTCTTGGCGGCATGCGCAGGCAAGGCGCCCTCGACCTTCCAGCCGGTGATGCGCAGGGTGAGGCGCGAAAAAGCGCGCAGGAGCGTGTTGACAACCGGCGTGTCAAAAATGGTGTGGTGCATGGGGAAAGCGGGTGACGGAACGGGGCCCGCAGGGCACAACCGGGCGCTGCGCCAGTCGCCGCGCAGGCATCAAAAGCGCGGCAAGTATCGCCGATAGGCCCATGTCCCTTGCTTACGGCAAGGCAAAAGGCGGCTTGTGCAGCGCTCGCCAGTGCCGCTGCCGCTTCTATTTTGATAGCAACCTGCGCTTGATGGACAAGCGGCAGAGCCTGATCTTATTCAAAACCACACAGAGGCACCAAATGGTTTGCCAATGGGATAATCGCGGCTTTGCGGCTGCAACCCGCAGCACCCCTGGCAACTAAATAGGGGCGCTCCATTGCCGGCCTCCCCCTCCCCGTCCTTCGTTTTTTGCCCCGTGGAACCCACCTTGAGCCCCTGGCGCATGTCCGTCGCCCCGATGATGGACTGGACCGACCGCCACTGCCGTTACTTTCACCGGCTGCTGACCCGCCAGACCCTGTTGTACACCGAAATGGTGAACGCGGGTGGCATTCTGTATGGCGGCACCGAGCGCCACCTGCGCTTCAATGCCGAAGAACACCCCGTGGCCCTGCAACTGGGCGGCAACGAGCCCGACAAGCTGGCCCAGGCCGCGCGGCTGGGCGAGGAATGGGGCTATGGCGAGATCAACCTCAACTGCGGCTGCCCCAGCGACCGCGTGCAGCGCGGTGCGTTTGGCGCCAGCCTGATGAAAGCGCCGCAACTAGTGGCCGACTGCGTGAAGGCGATGAAGGACGTGGTCAGCGTGCCCGTGACTGTGAAGCACCGCATCGGCATCGACAAGGTGGAGGACTACGGCTTTGTGCGCGACTTCATCGGCACCGTGGCCGATGCAGGTTGCACTATGTTCATCGTGCATGCGCGCAACGCCTGGCTGCAGGGCCTGTCCCCCAAGGAGAACCGCGACATTCCGCCCCTGCGCTACGAGGTGGTGCACCGCCTGAAGGCCGAGTTTCCTCAGTTCACCATCGCCATCAATGGCGGTATTCAGGCCGATGACGTGGTGCAGCAGCAGCTCGCGCAGCTCGACGGCGTGATGATCGGCCGGGAGGCCTACCACAACCCCTGGTGGCTGGCCCGCTGGGACGCGCTCTACTACGGCGGCGCGCCCTGCCCCCTGACCCGTGAAGAGGTCGAGCTGGCGATGGTCGAATACATGGAACGCGAGGCCGCCCAATACGGCACGCCCTGGCCCCACATAGCCCGCCACATGCTGGGCCTGCGCCACAGCCTGCCCGGCGCCCGCATCTGGCGCCAGGTGTGGAGCAACCATTTGCTCAAAGACCGGCCCGCGCGCGAGGTGCATACGCTGGCGGTGCAGGCGTATGCGGGCGCTGCGGCTGACTCCAGAACTGGAAACGCAGAGTCGGCGTTGCCAGGCTGACCTCGGTCAGCGATCAATCGGCATACCAGCACAGACACTGATTGATGCAGATGCGCGCCAAGAGCCCATCCCTTGTGCCCGTATCGCTGCGTGCACCCGTGGCGACAGATGAAGATCGTTTTATCGCTCTGGCTCGGCGAAGTCGCGCTTTGCATGCTCCATGGACATCCGCGCCATCGTCACCCGATGCGTTCGCAGCCTATCTCGCGCAAATGGCCATGCCTGTGAACCGGAGTTTTCTGGTGTGCTTGCCGATGAAGGCTGGCGGCGATGACCAGATCGCGGGTGTCTTCAATCTCTCGCAGATCGTGATGAGCAACTTTCGCAGCGCCTACCTGGGCTACTACGTCTTTGCAGGCTACGAGCGCCAGGGCCTGATGCGTGAAGGCTTGCGGCAGCTCGTGCGACACGCTTTCGGCCCGTTGAAGTTGCACCGACTGGAGGCGAACATCCAGCCAGGCAATGAAGCGTCCATTGCACTGGTCAAGGCCTGCGGTTTTCAACAAGAAGGCTTTTCGCCCCGCTATCTCAAAATCAACCACCGTTGGCGCGACCACGAACGCTGGGCCATCGTGGCCGATTGATCCATTCCGTCCGTCCGGCCCTACCTCGCCGCTGCCGTGTCCTGCGCGCCGGCAATCTCACCGCTCACTGCGGCTACATAAGCCGCCCAAGCCACTGCTCCAGCGGCTCTGGCCGCCCGAACAGATACCCCTGCAGGCATTCGCACTGGCTGTTGGTCAGAAAGTCGGCCTGGGCGCGGGTCTCCACGCCCTCGGCCACCACACGCAGGTTCAGGTGGCGGGCCACCGAGATGATGGACTGCACGATGGCGGTGTCGCTCGGGTCGTCGGGGGTGTCGTCCACAAAACTCTTGTCGATCTTGAGCTCGTACAGCGGCAGCCGCTTGAGGTAGGCCAGGCTCGAATAGCCGGTGCCAAAGTCGTCGATGGAGAATCGCACGCCCAGGTTCACGAGCTCGGTCATGCGGGCGATGGTGTCGTCCAGGTCTTCGATGAGCAGGCTTTCCGTCACCTCCAGGATCAGATTGCCGGGGTGCGCGCCGGTGTGGGTCAAGACCTCGCGCACGCGGTCGACAAAATCATCCTGGCGGAACTGCCGCTCACTCACGTTGACCGAGAGTGATAGCTCGCGCCCCTTCTCCTGCAGGCGCGCCAAGGTTTCGCAGGCCTGCTGGATCATCCAGTCGCCCATGCGCAGGATCAGGCCCGAGGTCTCGGCAATGGGGATAAAGCGGCTCGGGGGCACGTTGCCGCGCACGGGGTGGTTCCAGCGCATCAAGAATTCGCCGCCGACCACGGCGCCCGCAGCGTCCACCTGGTTTTGCACGTAGGCCGCCAGTTGCCCTTGCGCCTGCGCCTTCTTCAGGTCCTGCTCGAGCGTCAGGCGCTCCTGCACGTCCGCCTGCATGGCGGCCTCGTAGAAGCGGATGCGGTTGCAGCCTTGCTCCTTGGCGCGGTACATGGCGGTGTCGGCTTCGCGCAGCAGGTCTTCCACACCTTCGCCGCGCTTGGGGAACAGCGTGATGCCGATGCTGCCCGTGGTGCTGTAGAGGTGGGTGCCGATGGTGTAAGGCGCCTCCAGCAACACACGGATCTCTTCGGCCACCAGCAGGGCTGCGCGCCCGGCCGATTCCACGTCGGAGGCCACGCTGTGCGCCAGCACCACGAATTCATCGCCCCCCAGGCGGGCCACGGTGTCGCCGGGGCGCAACTGCTGGGTAAGGCGCTGCGCCACCTGCAGCAGCAGCGCATCGCCGATGGCGTGGCCCCGCGCGTCGTTGATCTGCTTGAAGTCGTCGAGATCGATGTAGAACACCGCGCCCATGCGCGAGGCTTTCTGCGCGCTGCGCAGCGCGCGGTCCATGCGTTCGAGCAGCATGCGCCGGTTGGGCAGGCCGGTGAGCGCATCAAAGTAGGAGAGCTGGTGCGTGCGCGCTTCGGCCAGCTTGCGGCTGCTGACGTCACGCGCCAGCGCGATGAACCGGGGTTCGTCGCCGGGGGCGGCGCTTTGCTTGCGGGCAATGGACAGCTCGAACCAGTGTGCGACGCCATCCAGCTCTTGCCGGTATTGGTGGCCCGACGAATACCCCGTGCGATGTGCGGCCTCCAGGGCCGTAAGACAGCCGGCAGCCGCATCGGGCGGCACCACCTCGCTCATCAGGCGGCCCAGAAACGCCTCGGGGGGCGCCGCCAGCAAGTTGGACCGGGCCGAGCGGTAGTGGTGGATGCGCCCGTCCAGCCCCAGCTCGAACAGCAGGTCGGGAATGGCGTTGAGCGTGCCCTCCAGGTCGTCGCGTGTGGCGCGCAGCTCTGCCGTCATGCCGCGCGCCAGGGTCACCGCCCGCTCGTGCCCGGTGGCCAGCAGCCAGGTAAACCAGGCCAGCACAAGGCTCAGCACCGCACCCACCAGGGCTGCGAGATGATGGCCATCGTCCTTGAAACGTTGCCCAAAGGCAGGCAAGGGCTCCATCTGCAGCGTCCAGCGCCGCCCGCCGATCTCCAGCACACGGCTGGTCTGCAAAGGGCCAGGGGCAGCCGCCACGGTGGCCCAGCCGGGGTTGCTGAACAGGTGGGCGCCCGCTGCAGCAGGGGCATCGCCCTGATCGCCCGCCTGGCTGGCACCGTCCACGATCCGCAGGGCGATGTCGGGATCGAACGCCTGCGACATGCCATCGATCACGTCAGTCAGGTGAAAGGCGGCGGACACCCACCCCCGCAGCCCGGCGCGCCGGCCATCCACCGTTTCGGTGTAGGAGCCATACAGCGGCAAATACATCACCAGTCCCGGTAGGTTGTCCTGAATGAGCGTCAGGTCGCCAGAGAGCGTGAAATCACCGGAATCGCGCGCGCGGTGCAGCGCCTCCTGCGCGGCTGGGACGGTCAACACATCAAAACCGTGCACCTTCAGGTTGTTGCCCGCCAACGGCTCGATGTGGGTGATAGGGGCGTAGCTGGGGCGCTCGCCCGGCGGGCGCACGGCGTACTGCTTGAAACCGCGCTGGCGCATGTCGTCAATATGGGCCGCCATGGCCTGCCCAGGCAACTGCATGATGAGCGACAGCCCCTGCAGGCCTGGCCGCGTCTCTTGCAATTGCAAGGCGCCGACGTAGGCCTGGAACTCTTCCCTGTCGATGCGCTTGGAGCCCTCGAAATACCCTTTCACGCCGCGCAGCACCACCTCGTAGGCAGCCATACGGTCGTTAAGGTGATAGGCGATCTGGTCGGCCTCTGCCTGAAAGTTCTGCGCCTGCCTGGCCCGGCTGTTGCGCTCCTCGCTTTGCCAGTACAGAAACGTCAGCCCCAGCGCAAGCACGGCCACCAGCGGCGGCAGCACCACTGGCAGCCAGCGGTGGCTGGCAGCGCCCATCACCTTCGCGCCCAGGCGCGATGCGGCCGACACGGGGGCATCCGACAGGCCGTTTTCATCATGGGAGCGTGGAGTCATGGCATCCTCCTTGGCGCGCGCGCAGACATGAAAACATGTGTGGTGCACCTGTACCATTATCAGCATCTGCACCACACTGCAAAGGACAAAAGGGCCGCCGCCTTTTTTATTTCTCTCGCATCTTTCTTCCCCTATCCTCAATTCAAAAAAACGGCATGGCATCGCTTGATTTCGACCTGGAAGCCTCCCGCTTCCGCGCTTTCTATGCCCAGCAGGCGGCCGCACTGGACGCCGCCTGCCTGGCCATCACGGGCCTGGTGGCCGCCACGGTGACACGCGCGGGCGGCATGGACATCGCCAAGGTCGAAGGCCGGGTGAAGGATGCTGATGAATGCATCCGCAAGTTCGTGCGCAAGTACCGCCCGGCGCTGGAAGAGAGCAACACCCCCTACGACATCCAGAGCTACATCACCGACCTCATCGGGGTGCGGGTGGTGTGCCTGTATGAGGACGAGCTTGAACAGGTCGCCCAGATCGTGCGCGCACATTTCGCGGTGATCGACGTGACGGACAAGGTGCGCGCGGTGGAAAGCACCGAGGCGTCGTTCGGCTACAAGGGCCTGCACCTGGACCTCAAGCTCGGCGCCGCCGAGCGTGAACTGCCCGAACACGCGGCCTATGCACACTGGGCGTTCGAGCTGCAGGTGCGCACCATCATTCAGGACTCCTGGAGCGTGCTGGACCACAAGATCAAGTACAAGAAGTCGATCCCTGGGCAGCTCAAGCGGCGCATCAACGTGTTGTCGGCCCTGTTCGAGCTGGCCGACCGGGAGTTTCGCCAGATCCGGGATGCCACGGCTGCCGAACTGCTGCAGGCCCCCGATGAAACCGCCGACCCCGCCCCCGATGCCCTGGCCGACGCACAGGCACCCAGCAAGGGCACGGGTAGCAGCAGCGAGCTCAACGCCTTCACCTTCCTCAAGATCGCCACCCATTTTTTCAAGGACTTCGAGTTCGAGCCCACCAAGGTCGATGGATTTGTGGACGACATCCAGGCCTGGTCGCCCGGCATGACCCGCGCCCGCTTCAATGCCCTGATGCGCGAGACCATTGGCGTGGTCAAACGCTACAAACAGCACTTCGAGGAGCAAAATCCGCAGGGCAGCTTCAACCCCTATACCGTGATTCGGCACTGCTTGTATCTGAGTAACAAGGTTGCGTTCCGCCCGGCGCTGCGCAACTCGGCCCGGGAATCGTTTGAAGCCTGGCTGCTCGACAACGCCGAACAGCGGCCCCATTAAGGAAAACAAGGCGCTACCAGGCCTGCAGGCACCCATGTCACTTAGGTGACTAAAGGTTGGTGGTTTCACTCCATGCGCTTGTTACCAAGTGCTGCTATATTGCACTGCAACAAAACGGAGCTTCGCCTCATGCTGTATCACATCTACGAAACCCAGCGCTCCCTGATGGAGCCCTTTACGGATTTTGCTCAGGCGGCTTCCAAGTTGTTCAGCAACCCGGTGTCGCCCCTGAGCCAGACCACAGCCGCCCAGCGCATGGCCGCGGGCTACGACCTGCTCTACCGCCTGGGCAAGGACTACGAAAAGCCAGCTTTCGACATCCCTACCGTGGATGTGGACGGTGTCGGTGTCGCCATCCACGAGCGCATCGAGATCGACAAGCCGTTTTGCGAGCTGCGCCGCTTCAAGCGCTTTTCGGATGACCCTGCCACTCTGACCAAGCTCAAGGGCCAACCCGTGGTGCTGGTCGTGGCGCCCTTATCAGGCCACTATGCCACTTTGCTGCGCGACACCGTGCGCACCATGCTCAAGGACCACAAGGTCTATATCACCGACTGGAAGAACGCCCGCCTGGTGCCACTGTCCGAGGGTGAATTCCACCTGGATGACTACGTGAACTACGTGCAGGAGTTCATCCGCCATCTGCAGAGCCAGTATGGCAATTGCCATGTCATCAGCGTCTGCCAGCCCACCGTGCCGGTGCTGGCGGCCGTGTCGCTGATGGCCAGCCGGGGCGAGAAGACGCCGCTGACCATGACCATGATGGGCGGCCCCATCGACGCCCGCAAGTCGCCCACGGCGGTGAACAACCTGGCCATCAATCGCAGTTACGAGTGGTTCGAGAACAATGTGATCTACCGCGTGCCCGACAAGTTTCCCGGCGCGGGCCGCCGTGTGTACCCCGGTTTCCTGCAATACACCGGCTTCGTGGCCATGAACCCTGACCGCCACGCCACCAGCCACTACGACTACTTCAAGGACCTGATCAAGGGCGACGACGCCAGTGCCGAAGCCCACCGCAAGTTCTACGACGAATACAACGCCGTGCTGGACATGGATGCGGACTACTACCTCGAAACCATCCAGACGGTGTTTCAGGATTACAAGCTGGTCAACGGCACCTGGGACGTGCGCTCGCCCGCAGGAAAGATCGAACGCGTGCGCCCGCAGGACATCACGGCCACCGCCCTGTTCACGGTGGAAGGCGAGTTGGACGACATCTCCGGCTCAGGCCAGACCGAGGCCGCCCATGATCTGTGCACCGGCATCGTGCGCAAGGAGCAGCGCCACATGGAAGCCAAGGGCGCAGGCCACTACGGCATCTTCAGTGGCCGCCGCTGGCGCGATCTGGTGTACCCCAAGGTGCGTGAATTCATCCTGGAGCACGAAGCCCCTCGCGAGAGCGAAGCAAAGCCAACGGCCACGCCAGCAGTGCCCAAAGTCGCAGCACCGACCGCCAAGGCCACCGCACCGGCCAAGCCAAAGTCCCAAGGCAAACCAGCGGCCAAACCAGCAGTGAAGACAGCGGCCAAAGCAGCCCCCGCTGCCGCGCCAGTGCGTGCCACCGCCAAACCCGCCGCAGCGGCGGCAGCACCAGTGGCTACGCGCTGGGTCAAGACGCAGGCCGCTGCGGTGCAACCCGGTGGTGCGGCTGAGCCAGTGCAGGCCGACCTTGGCAGCACAACAGCCAAGGCCACTACAGCCACGGCGGCACCAGCCCCCCGCAGCGCCAGCCGCAGCAGCAAGGCGCGCAAGGCTTGATTCGGCCCGCGCAAGCCGACGACCTCGCAGCGCGGATCGACGCCGCGCTGCCCCAGACGCAGTGCACGCGCTGCGGCTACCCCGACTGCGCCACCTACGCGCAGGCGATTGCAGGCGGCGAGGCGGCCATCAACCAGTGCCCGCCCGGTGGCTCGGAAGGCGTGGTGCGCCTGGCCGCCATCACCGGCCTGCCCGCCCTGCCCCTGAGCGTGGACCATGGCGTGGAGGGCCCGCGCACCGTGGCCTTCATCGACGAGGCCTGGTGCATTGGCTGCACGCTGTGCATCAAAGCCTGCCCCACGGATGCCATCGTGGGCTCCAACAAGCGGATGCACACGGTGATCGAACCCTATTGCACGGGATGCGAGCTGTGCATTCCCGTGTGCCCCGTGGACTGCATTCACCTGGAAAGTGCCAGCGGCGCAGCCACCGGCTGGGCCGCATGGTCGCCCCCCCTGGCCCTGCAGGCGCGCCAACGCTACCAGGCGCACCGCCAGCGTATTCCGCTGGAAGACATCGAAGACGAAGCCGAAAGCCCTGTCGCACCCGAAACCGCGCAAGGCGCGGATGCACGCAAGGCCGCCATTGCCGCTGCCATGGAGCGTGCCCGGCAGCGCCGGGAACAGGGCCTGCGCTGAACAACAGCGCTGCGCCTGCTTAACGTGCCGCCAAGGACTTGTACACCCCGCAGCCCACGTAGACATCCCCTACGCGGCTCACATACGACATTTTGGTTTGCACCGCGCCCGTGGCCGGGTTGGTAATGTCGTATTCCACCCAGCCTGGGCCTCGATCGGCTTGCGTGACGATGTCGCTCACCAGCCGGTCGCCCGCAATGCCCGGAATGTCCTGCACGCGGGTCCCCACCTTCGCCGGGTTGCCGCCAAATGCCTTGTAGGTGCCCGCAGCGTCCAGCACGAACACATACATGTCCCGGTCATGGTAGGGCTGGTTCTTGTCCGTCAGGCTGCGCAGAAACTGGGCCTGCGGGGTGGTTTTGTGCAAGGCCACGGCCTTTTGGACCAGCGCCACGGCCTCATCGGCTGTCCCCTGCTGCAGGCGGAACACTGCTACAGCCCGTGACAGCGTGGACGCGCGCTGCTCCAGGGCCTCGGCCTGCTGCACGGCATGGCCCACCATCTGCGCGTTGTGCTGGGTGATCTGGTCCAGTTGCTGCACGGCCGAACTCACTTCACTCAGGCCAGTGCTTTGCTCGGCACTGGAGCCTGAAATCTCGCTCATACTGGCCGCCACGCTGCGGATGCCACCGGCCATGCTGGCAATGCCTTCACCCGCCGCACGAATCAGGCCAGCGCTCACCTCCACCTGACTCACCGAAGCGCCGATGAGCGCCTTGATCTCGCGTGCCGCCTCGGCACTGCGCCCGGCCAGGTTGCGCACCTCGCTGGCCACCACGGCAAAACCCCGGCCCTGCTCACCCGCACGGGCCGCCTCCACAGCGGCGTTCAGCGCCAGAATGTTGGTCTGAAACGCAATGCCGTCGATCACGCTGATGATCTCGGTCATGCGACGCGCGCCTTGCTGAATGGCCTCGACCGACTGCACGGCACGGGCCATGGCCTCGGCCCCGGTATCCGCCGCCTTGCGCACCTCGGCTGCACGCACATCGGCGCCCTGAGCGGTCTGGGCGTTGTTTTGCACCGCCGAGGTCAGTTGCTCCACGCTCGCGGCGGTCTGCTCCAGATTGGCGGCCTGTTGTTCGGTGCGGTCGGCGAGCGAGCGGTTGCCCTGCGCCAGGCTCTGGCCCGCATGGGCCACCAGCGCCGCGTTGCTGCGGATATCGGCCACCATGGACGACAGCGTGAGCACCATCTGGTCGAGCGCCTGCGCCATCGCCCCCACCTCATCCTGCCCATAGACGCCCGCATGGGTGCTGAGATCGCCACGGGTGGTCTGCTGCATGGCACGCGACAGGCCCGCCAGGTCGGACGACAGGCTCAAGTACAACGCCAGCAGCGCGTACAACAGCAGAACGGCCCCTACTACCGCGCCCCAAACCGGTACCGCAGCGCTGGCAGCCAGCGCCACAGCAATCAAAACGCCCAGCGTCGCCAGCTTGCCGGGCAGGTGCCATTTGCGCATCCACCATAGTCCTGGACGCAGTGGCAGGAATCCTGGCATCTTGTCTCCCTTGTCGTTATGTCTTTCGGTTCATGCTATGCCCGCGCTCTTACGCCGGATTGACGCCGCGCCGTGGCAGCCCCTTCGCCCATAATGGCGGACCATGAACCCCCTGCTCTCCCACCTGCAGCCCTACCCCTTCGAGCGGCTGCGACAACTTTTTGCGGGGGTGACACCCCCAGCGGCTTACAGCCCCATCAGCCTGGGCATGGGTGAGCCGCGCCATCCTACACCCCAGTTCATCAAGAATGCACTCAGTGACAACCTGGGTGGCTTGGCCAGCTACCCCGCCACGGCGGGCGAGCCGCGGCTGCGTGAGGCGTTCACACGCTGGCTGAACCAGCGCTACGCCTTGGCGCTGGACCCCAGCACCCAGGTTTTGCCCGTGAACGGCTCGCGCGAGGCGCTGTTTGCCTTTGCACAGACCGTCATCGACCCTTCGCAAGGCCAGCCGCTGGTGGTCTGCCCCAATCCGTTCTACCAAATCTACGAAGGCGCGGCGCTGCTGGCTGGCGCCCAGCCTTATTACGCGCCCAGCGACCCGGAGCGCAACTTTGCGGTGAACTGGGATGCAGTGCCCGAGTCGGTGTGGCAGCACACGCAGCTATTGTTCGTATGTTCGCCGGGCAATCCGACGGGCGCCGTGATGCCGATCAGTGAATGGAAGAAACTTTTCGAGCTGAGCGACCGCTATGGTTTTGTGATCGCCTCGGACGAGTGCTACAGCGAAATCTACTTCCGCGACGAGCCGCCCCTCGGCGGCCTGCAGGCTGCCGAACAACTGGGCCGCCATGACTTCAAAAACCTGATGTCCTTCACCAGCCTGTCCAAGCGCAGCAACGTGCCCGGCATGCGCAGCGGCTTCGTGGCGGGCGATGCAGCGCTGATCAAGGCGTTTTTACTGTACCGCACCTACCACGGCAGCGCGATGAGCCCCATTGTTCAGGCGGCCAGCATTGCCGCCTGGGACGACGAGCAGCATGTGGTGGAGAACCGTGCGCGTTACCGCAAGAAATTTGCCCAGGTCACGCCGCTGCTGGCGGGCGTGATGGACGTCGCCCTGCCGGACGCTGGTTTTTACCTCTGGGCCAAGGTGCCCGATGCCCTGGGCATGACCGACGCCGAGTTCGCACGGGCCCTCCTGGCTCAATACAATGTCACGGTGCTCCCCGGCAGCTACCTGGCCCGCGAGGCCCAGGGCAGCAACCCCGGCGCCCAGCGCGTGCGCATGGCCCTGGTGGCCGAAACCGAAGAATGCGTGGAAGCCGCGCTGCGCATCGTGCAATTCATCCAATCCCGCACTGCCTGATCGGCAGACTTAGAGACTGACTGACCACAAAATGACCCAACAACTGCAAACCATCATCGACAACGCCTGGGACAACCGCGCCAGCCTTTCGCCCGCCGCTGCCCCCAAGGAAATCCTGGACGCGGTCGAGCATGTGATCGCCGAGCTGAACAACGGCAAGCTGCGCGTGGCCACCCGCGAGGGCGTGGGCCAGTGGACCGTGCACCAGTGGATCAAAAAGGCTGTGCTGCTGTCCTTCCGCCTGAAGGACAACGAAGTCGTGAAGGCCGGTGACCTGGGCTTTTACGACAAGGTGCAAACCAAGTTCGCACACCTGTCCGAAGATGAGATGAAGGCCACCGGCGTGCGCGTGGTGCCTCCGGCCGTGGCCCGCCGTGGCAGTTTCATCGCCAAGGGCGCAATTTTGATGCCGTCGTACGTGAACATCGGCGCCTACGTGGGCGAAGGCACCATGGTGGACACCTGGGCCACCGTGGGCTCGTGCGCGCAAATCGGCTCCAACGTGCACCTGTCGGGTGGCGTGGGCATCGGCGGCGTGCTGGAACCCCTGCAGGCCGGCCCTACCATCATTGAAGACAACTGCTTCATCGGCGCCCGCTCCGAGGTCGTCGAAGGCGTGGTGGTGGAAGAAAACTCGGTGCTGGGCATGGGCGTGTACCTGGGTCAGAGCACCCCCATCTTCAACCGCGCCACGGGTGAAATCAGCTACGGCCGCGTGCCTTCGGGATCGGTGGTGGTGAGCGGCAACCTGCCCAAGACCGCCGCCAATGGCACCCCCTACAGCATGTATGCAGCGATCATCGTCAAGCAGGTGGATGCGCAAACCCGCTCCAAGACCAGCATCAACGACCTTCTGCGCGACTGATTGACCTGAGCCAGAGGGATGGCTCTGGCCATCCCCACCACCGACAGAGACCGACGACAAGAGGGATACACCATGAGCACGATGGAACGAATTCTTCGCCTGATGGCAGAGAAAAAGGCCTCCGACGTCTATCTGTCGGCCAACGCCCCGGCGCTGATCAAGATCAACGGCGAGTGCGTGCCGATCAACAACCAGGTCCTGCCGCCCGATGCGCCGCGCAACCTGCTGTCCGAGGTGGTGCCGCCGGACCGCATCGAGGAGCTGGAAGAAACCGGCGAGCTCAATATGGGCGTGCCACTCAGCGGCGTGGGGCGGTTTCGTGTGAGCGCCATGCGCCAGCGGGGCAGCTACGCTGTGGTGATCCGTTTCATCTCGCAGCAGATTCCTGAATTCGACACGCTGGGGCTGCCGCCCTTGCTGCGTGACCTGATCATGGAAAAACGTGGCCTCGTCCTGGTGGTAGGCGCCACGGGCTCGGGCAAGAGCACCACGCTGGCGTCGATGATCGACACCCGCAACGAGTCGCTCACCGGCCACATCCTCACCATCGAAGACCCAGTCGAATACCAGTTCAAGAACAAAAAATCCATCGTCAACCAGCGCGAGATCGGCAGCGACACCCAGTCGCTGCAAACGGCACTGAAAAACGCGCTGCGACAGGCGCCCGACGTGATTCTGATCGGCGAAATCCGCGACCGCGAGACCATGTCCGCCGCCATTGCCTACGCCCAGTCGGGCCACCTGTGCCTGGCCACGCTGCATGGCAACAACAGTTATCACGCCCTCAACCGCATCCTGTCCTTCTACCCCGTCGAAGTGCGCCCCACCATGCTGGGCGACCTGGCCTCGGCGCTCAAGGCCATCGTGTCCCAGCGCCTGGTGCGTACGGTGGACGGCGGCCGCGTGCCGGCGGTGGAAGTCATGCTCAACACCAAGCTCGTGTCCGATCTCGTGGAAAAAGGTGACTTCGGCGGTGTGAAGGAAGCCATGGAAAAATCGATGGCCGAAGGCTCGCAGACCTTCGAAGCAGCGCTGGCCCAACTCATCATGGACGCCAAGATCGACCGCAAGGAAGGCATGGCCTACGCCGACTCCCCCACCAACCTCATGTGGCGCCTGCAAAACGACTTCTCCCTGGCCGCCAACGCGGCCAAGGCCCAAAAGGAAGCACGCGACACGCCCGACGACACACCTTCGTTCACCGAAATCGTGCTGGACGTCAAGCCCGCGGCATGATGTAAAGCCTCCCTGAGTCGCCTTCGCTGCGGGGCGGCCCTTGGCTTGCGTCTCTCTCGCCTGGGCCGCTCCAGTTTCTGACGCAGCGCCTCGGGCGACCGATTGTTTGAACGCCACTGATTTATTCCATTTCTTCCATGTCCCGCACCCTGCACCTGGCCGAACAGCTCATCTCCCGGCCCTCCATCACCCCCGAAGACGCGGGTTGCCTTGACCTGTTGGCCGAGCGGCTGGCCCCACTGGGATTTGTGTGCGAGCGGCTGGACAGCGGCCCAGCAGATTTTCGCGTCAGTAATTTGTGGGCAAAAAGGCCTGTAGCGCTTAATCAACAGGCGCAAGCAGCTATCAAAACAGTAGTATTTGCGGGCCACACCGATGTGGTGCCCACCGGCCCGCTCGCGCAGTGGGGCAGCGACCCATTCGTGCCCACACACAAGGACGGCAAGCTCTATGGCCGCGGCGCCAGCGACATGAAAACCTCGATCGCCGCCTTTGTTGTGGCGGTGGAAGAGTTTCTGGCGGCCACGCCCGAGCCATTGGTCCAGATCGCCTTCCTGCTCACCAGCGACGAAGAAGGCCCCTCGGTGGACGGCACCAAGGTGGTGGTCGAGCTGCTCAAGGCACGCGGCGAGCCGCTTCATTACTGCATCGTCGGCGAGCCCACCTCGGTCGAAAAAACCGGCGACATGATCAAGAACGGACGGCGCGGCACCTTGAGCGGCAAGCTCAGCGTGCGCGGCATCCAGGGCCACATCGCCTACCCGCAACTGGCGCGCAACCCCATCCACCAGGCACTGCCCGCGCTGGCCGAGCTGGCCGCCACGGTGTGGGACAACGGCAATGCGTTTTTTCCGCCCACCAGCTGGCAGATCAGCAACATGCACGGCGGCACCGGCGCCACCAATGTGATCCCCGGCGAGGTGGTGATCGACTTCAACTTCCGCTTCTCCACCGAGTCCACCGCCGACAGCCTGCAGCAGCGTGTGCACGCCGTGCTTGACCGCCACGGCCTGGAATACGGCCTGCGCTGGACGCTGGGCGGCCAACCCTTCCTGACCACGCCGGGCGAGTTGGTCGATGCCGTCCAGCAGGCCATCACCGCCGAGACCGGCCTTGCCACCGAACTCTCCACCACCGGCGGCACCAGCGATGGCCGCTTCATCGCCCAGATCTGCCCGCAGGTGATTGAACTGGGTCCGCCCAACGCCAGCATCCACAAGATCGACGAACATGTGGTGGTGGCCGACATCGAGCCGCTCAAGAACATCTACCGCCGCACGCTCGAAAACCTTCACGCCCAGGCGGCCGCATGAACGCGGCGGTGCATGGCGACACCCTCGGCGCCCTGGTCGAGTCCGGTGCGCAGCGGCTCACGGCGGCCGGTGTATCCTTCGGCCACGGCACGGCCAACGCGCACGACGAGGCCGCCTGGCTCGTGCTGTGGCGCCTGGGGCTGCCGCTGGACAGCGACCTGGATTCAATGGCAAATCAGCCCGTAGCGCCCGCCGATCAAGCGCTGGTAGCTACACTTTTTGAAGAACGCATCGCCACCCGCAAGCCCGCTGCCTACCTCACGCGCGAGGCCTGGCTGCAAGGCGTGCCCTTCTATGTGGACGAGCGCGCCATCGTGCCGCGCAGCTTCATTGCCGAGCTGCTGGCCGACGGCAGCGTGGACGACTTCCTGAGCGAAAACACCCGCCGTGTGTTGGACCTGTGCACCGGCAATGGCAGCCTGGCCGTGCTGGCCGCCATGGCCTGGCCCGAGGTGCAGGTGACCGGCGCAGACATCTCGCCCGACGCCCTGGCCGTGGCCCGCATCAACGTGGACAAACATGGCTTGCAGGACCGCATAACGCTGCAGCTCTCCGACGGCCTAGCCGCCCTGCCCGGCCCCTGGGACCTGATCCTGTGCAATCCGCCCTATGTGAACGCAGCTAGCATGGCAGCGTTGCCTGCCGAGTACCGTGCAGAACCAGAACTCGCGCTGGCGGGGGGCAGCGACGGGATGGACTTCATACGCCAGCTGTTTGCTGCCGCACCTGCTCGCATGAGTGAAGACGCAGTAATCGTGCTGGAGATCGGTAATGAGCGCGCGAACTTTGAAGCAGCTTTTCCTACATTGCCCGCCTACTGGCTTGAAACAAGTGCAGGCGAAGATCAAATATTGCTGATTCAAAGAAGCAGCCTCTTGCAGCTCTGATCTGTGGTCAACATCACTTGGCCCGTGCTATCCGCGGTAACAGGCCTTGGCCGGAAGACGGCTGGCGCTGCGCTCACTCACAACGCAATCAATCGCGTGCCTCCATGGCTTTATTGGCTAATTCGGTTATTGGTCGTGCCATGGGCCATCACCGTGTTCACTTTTCTAGCACTCCCTACCTTGCAGGCGCAGGAGTTGTCGGGTGATGCAACGTTGCCTTCGCCTGTCCTTCAGGGTTCGGTGGACACCCTAGGATTTGAGCCTGACCAGCGGCGGGTGCAAATTCAGGGCTGGAGCTTCAACGCATCAAATGCCGAGCCCCCTTCGTCTTTCGAAGTGCGCATTGACGGGCGCGATGTCCCCATCACGGGAAAGCAACAAGTCGCACGCGCGGATGTCAACGCAAGTTTTCCCGGCGTTTCGCCGGCTCTGGCTGGGTTTGTTCTCGATGTACAAACACCGAGGGATCTGAACTGGAGACAACACCAAGTCTCCGTCACCGCCAAGTGGAACCATGTCCAGCAGGAACTCGCTCCGGCTTCGGACAAAGCACGATCGTTTTCAGGCATTGCCATTCCCCCTCGGCATTGGTGGTTCGCTGCATTGCTAGCCACATTTCTCGTTGTGCTATTTCTATACGCCCGCATGTCGCGAGCGAAAAGTTTGGTGCGGCAACTGGATACCGCAGTTGAAAAAAACTACCGCCTGATTGCATTAGTGATCATCGGAATCTTTGCGATGCTGGTGGCATCGGGATGGACTGGCCTGTCGTTGCAGTTGCTCACAGGTGGTCTCGACAAGGCGGGATCGCATGCTTTTCTCGCGCAAGAAAGTAGTATGCGTGCTGTAGCGCTGTCCCCGCGCGCCATCCGTTCGGATGAATGGCTGGTGATCACCCCCAGTGCCCTTGCCCAGGTGCGCCACGAGCCCGCATTCCCAGTGATTAATCACCATTTGGGTACAGATGGTCAAAACATGATGATCATCGGGATGACTGGGGTGCCGGTACTTCATGTATCTGCGCTTGCGCGGCCCGCCACTTGGGGCTTCTTTGTGCTGCCCCTCGCCAATGCACTCGCTTGGTATTGGTTTTTCCCGCTGTTCGCCTGCTTGCTAGCGCTGTGGGCGCTTCTCAACAAGCTGGCTCCCACGCGCATATCCCGAAACTTGGCGCTGTCCCTGCTTTTCTGTCTGGCGCCATATGCAACAGGTTGGTCCTACTGGCCGTTGTACACAACATTTTTTGCGGTGGGGGCACTGTGGGCAATCATGTCGATGGTGCAGACTTCAAAAGCAGTATGTATTTGGCTCCTGTCAGTTCTGCTAGGGCTGTTCGCAGCGGGATTTGTATTGGTGTTGTATCCGCCTTGGCAAATTCCATTGGCTCTGCTGTGCTTTATCTTTCTGCTCGCTTGGTGCGCGGACCATCGCCCAAAACCGGCGCGAACCGTGTTACCTGCATTTTTGCTGTCGGTGACTATTGCTACGGTGCTTCTTGGGGCGTGGTGGTTCGATGCGAGAGATGCAATATCCACCATGCGAAGCACTGTCTATCCGGGCGGGCGAACAGCATTGCAAGGTGGTGAATTTCCCCTGTACTGGCTGATGCGAGGATACTCCAATCTGGACACGTTGACCCATCTAGGGGCGAGTGAGACAAACGCCAGCGAGTTTGGAGCCTACTTTTTTCTGCCCATTCCTTTGGCGCTACTCGCTTGGAGACTCATCTCGGACCCCACAAGTCGCCACCGATGGATGGCTTGCGCGTGGAGCATGTTTACCGTCTGGACTTTAGTCTTCGTCATTTTTGGCGTACCGCTCTGGTTATCCAAGGCATTGCTCTGGCATTTTGTGCCATCCCACAGAGTGGACTTGGCTTTGGCACTGGGCTGCACAGTATTGCTCGCACTGGTACCTAACGGGACGTCAACCCTCGGCCACAAACATGGATCACTTCACTTTTCAGCGCTGATGATCGCTGCGGCAAGTGCCGGCTTGATCACGGTCGCATTGCTTGCACTGCCTGACGTTCTGTATCCCTCGCTCAGCCCATTGTTCTTGGCAACGATGGCAATTGCAGGCTTTTTGATGGCTTACTGGCTGTCGCGGGGCCTAATTTTCACAGCATTGTCACTTCACTTGTTGCTGTGTCTGATTGCAGGCATCGGCTTCAATCCGATCGCCCAGGGCCCTGGTCAAATACAATTGCATCCAGCGGTACGTCCTTTCTTGCAGATTGCGGAGCCAAGAACCTCCGCTTCATGGAAGCGCGTGTTAACGGTCGGCATAGATGACGGCATGCGCGCCGCCATGTCACTGGCTGCAGCGGGTATCCCGGTCGTAAATGGTGTTTTCTACTATCCGCAGTTCTCTCTGTGGACAGCTATGAATCTGCCGCGATCAGATATGCCTGCCGTCAATCGTTACCAGCATCTTTTCTTCGCTCTTGGGGAGGTCGAGCCTCCGAGCACATATCGCGTAAGTACCCGTTCACAGCTATCGGACACGGTGTTCGTGACCATTGATGCCACGCGTTTTGATTTCAAAGCGACTGGGGCTCAAGTGGTACTCACCAAAGAAGCTGATGCCGATCAATTTATGAACAACCCTCAACTGCGGGCCCTTGGGAGGCATGCCGGTTGGGCGTGGTTTTCAGTACATCCTCAATGATCACCCTTAAGAACGTTACCCTGCGGCGCGGCACCAAAGTCGTGCTTGGCAGCGTGTCCACCACCATCAACCCTGGCGAAAACGTGGGCCTTGTGGGCCGCAATGGCGCGGGCAAGTCCAGCCTGTTTGCGCTGCTCAGCGGCAAACTGCACGAAGACGGCGGCGACTTCTACATCCCCACGAGCTGGCGCATGGCCGAGGTCGCGCAGAACATGCCCGAAACCGACCAGTCAGCCACCGCGTTTGTGCTGGAGGGCGACACCCGCCTGGCCGAAGTGCAGCAGCAACTGGCCGACGCCGAGGCCAGCGACGACGGCATGGCCATCGCCCATGCCTATTCGGACCTGCACGATGCTGGTGCGCACGACGCGGTGGCACGCGCCCAGGCGCTGATCCTGGGCCTGGGCTTTCGCGTGAGCGAGCTGGAGCAGCCGGTCAACAGTTTCTCGGGCGGCTGGCGTATGCGCCTGCAGCTGGCGCGCGCGCTGATGTGCCCCAGCGACCTGCTGTTGCTCGACGAACCCACCAACCACTTGGATTTGGACGCCCTGGTCTGGCTCGAAGCCTGGCTCAAGCGTTATGCGGGCACCATGATCGTGATCAGCCATGACCGCGAGTTTCTCGACGCCATCACCAACGTCACCCTGCAAATCCAGCAAGGCGAGTTGAACCGCTACGGCGGCAACTACAGCAAGTTTGAAGAGCTGCGCGCCCAGCAGCTCGAGCTGCAGCAAGCCAGCTTCTCCAAGCAGCAAGAGAAGATGGCCCACCTGCAGAAGTTCATCGACCGCTTCAAGGCCAAGGCCAGCAAGGCCAAGCAGGCGCAAAGCCGGGTCAAGCAGCTCGAACGCATGGAGAAGATTGGCCCGGTGCTGGCCGAGGCCGACTTCACCTTCGAGTTCAAGGAACCCGCCAACCTGCCCAACCCGATGCTGGCCATCAGCGATGCGTCGTTCGGTTATGTGGACGACGAAGGCTTGGCCACCACCATCCTCACGGGCGTCAACCGCTCGGTGCTGGCCGGGCAGCGCATCGGCATCCTGGGCGCCAACGGCCAGGGCAAGTCCACCCTGGTCAAAACCATCGCCCGCACCATGAAGGCCCTGGGCGGCGAAATCACCGAAGGCAAGGGCCTGAACATTGGCTACTTTGCCCAACAAGAGCTCGACGTGCTGCGCCCCGCCGAGAACCCGCTGGAGCACATGATCCGCCTGGCCAAGGAGCTGGGGCCCGACGCCAAGCAACCAAGCCGCGAACAGGATCTGCGCAGCTACCTGGGCAGCTTCAACTTCACGGGAGACATGGTCAAGCAGGCCGTGGGCACCATGAGCGGCGGCGAAAAAGCCCGCCTGGTGCTGGCCATGATCGTGTGGCAGCGCCCCAACCTGCTGCTGCTGGACGAACCCACCAACCACCTGGACCTGGCGACCCGCGAGGCCCTGGCCATGGCCCTCAACGACTTCGACGGCACCGTCATGCTGGTCAGCCACGACCGCGCACTGCTGCGCTCAGTCTGCGAGGACTTCTGGATGGTGGGCCGGGGCGTGGTCGGGCCTTTCGATGGCGATCTGGACGACTACCAGCGCTACCTGCTCGAAGAATCCAAGCGCCTGCGCGAAGAAGCACGCCTGGCCGAGCAGGCCCAGGTGTCGGCGGCCGCGCCTGCGCCGCTGGCGGCGGCCCCCGCCCCTGCTGCAGCCCCGGCGCCCGCTCCGGTGGCTGCCGCCCCCGCACCGTCGCGGGACGGGCGCGAGCAGCGCAAACTTGACGCCCAGACGCGTCAACAGCAGGCGGAGAAAACCCGCCCCCTCAAAAAGGAGCTGGAGCAGATCGACAAGCGCCTGGCGGCCTTGTCCACCGAGCGCGCTGCCCTGGAGCAGAAACTGACCGAATCCCTGCCCCCCGCCGAAATCGCCGAATGCGGGCGCCGCCTGAAGGCGGGCCATGACGAAACCGCCCAGTTGGAAGAACGCTGGCTGGAAATTTCTTCATCGCTCGAAGAAATTTCTGCGGCTGCGGTGGTCTGAAGATGTAAATCCCTGTAAAAAAATACCTATCTTTTAGGGGCTTTGCGCTTATTCAATAAGCGGCAACAGCTCCTCATTTGATAGCAACTAATGAGAAAAACATAGGGGCACTTACGGTTGCATTTTTTTGCAAACCGCTGTCAACGGACCATGGATTGACCGCGTTGTTGGTACATCACAGGAGTTATCCAGCATGAACACCACCGCAATCTTGTCCGCCTGGCCCGAAGACGAACGCGATCGCAAGCGCGCCCCGGCCCGCTTCTGAAGGCGCGGCAGCCCGTCTCCCCTATTCGCAGGCCCGCCCAATGTCCGCCACCACCGTGATGCACGCAACAGCCCCAGCAGGGGTGCTCCGCGCACGCACTAAATGGTCGGCCATTGCCCGAGCACGCTAAAGAAAGGTCTCCGGCAGCCCCTTCCCCCTTGCTTCTCTCAACAAAAAACCCCGCACTGCGGGGTTTTTTGTTTTCCAAGGGGGCCTTTGCATGCAATGCATGCAGGCCCCAGGCATCAGCCCATGTGCAGGCCGCCGTTGACCGAGAAATCGGCGCCGGTGGCATAGCCGCCTTCTTCCGATGCCAGCCAGGCAATGATCGAGGCGATTTCGCTGGGCTCGCCCAGGCGCTTGACGGGCACGGTGGCCACGATCTTTTCCAGCACGTCGGGGCGGATCGCCTTGACCATGTCGGTGCCGATGTAGCCAGGGCTCACGGTGTTCACCGTCACGCCCTTGGTGGCGAGTTCCTGCGCCAGGGCCATCGAAAAGCCGTGCATGCCCGCTTTGGCTGCCGAGTAGTTGGTCTGGCCCGCCTGACCCTTTTCGCCGTTCACCGAGCTGATGTTGACGATGCGGCCCCAGCCCTTTTCCACCATGTCGGCCACCACCTGCTTGGTGACGTTGAACATGCTGTTGAGGTTGGTTTCGATCACCGCGTCCCAGTCCTCGCGCGACATCTTGAGGAACATGCGGTCGCGGGTAATGCCCGCGTTGTTCACCAGCACGTCGATGGTGCCGTGCTCGGCCTTGGTCTTGCCAAAGGCTTCGACCGTGGAATCCCAGTCGCCCACATTGCCCACCGATGCATAGAAGGTGAAGCCCAGGGCTTTCTGTTCTGCCAGCCACTTGGCGTGATCACGGGTAGGGCCGCAGCCAGCGATGACCTTGAAGCCCTCCTTGTGCAGGCGCTGGCAAATGGCAGTCCCAATGCCACCCATGCCGCCGGTGACGTACGCTACTTTCTGGCTCATGTGATTTCTCCTTGTTGGTGATTTGATTGGCTCAGCACCCACTCTACCGAAGAAATCAAGCCCCGCCGTGAAGGAAAACACTGAAGCCCTTTTCTTTTTGATTTACCGGCTTGTCGTCACACATTGGACACAAAGTGCGCCGTCGCCAAAGCCCTTCTGCCCACGCATGGCTCGGCCTCATTGATTGACTTTGATCAAGAAGAATTTCGCCAACCAAACCCTGCTCCCACCACCTGTTCGGTAGGCGAAAACAGAAAAGCCGCGTCGCAACGCGGCTTTCTCGCAAGCTTCACCCGCCGAGCCCCGGCGCAACAAGGGCCGGGTGCTACGGGGAGGCTGTTTTTAACGCTCCACGGCCAGGGACACGCCCATGCCGCCGCCGATGCACAGCGCAGCCAGGCCCTTTTTGGCGTCACGGCGCTGCATTTCGTGCAGCAGCGTCACCAGAATGCGGCAGCCGGACGCACCGATGGGGTGGCCGATGGCGATGGCGCCGCCGTTCACATTGACCTTGGCGGGGTCGATGGCCAGTTCCTTGTTCACGGCGCAGGCCTGGGCGGCAAAGGCTTCGTTCAGTTCGAACAGGTCCACGTCGGCGGCGTTCCAGCCCGCGCGCTGCAGGGCCTTGCGCGATGCGGGCACGGGGCCCATGCCCATGGTGGCGGGGTCCAGGCCGCTGGTGCCAAACGCGGCAATGCGGGCCAGGGGCTTGAGGCCCAGGGCCGCAGCCTTCTTGGCGCTCATCACCACCACGGCGGCGGCGCCGTCGTTCAGGCCCGATGCGTTGCCCGCCGTCACGCTGCCCGCCTTGTCGAAGGCGGGACGCAGGCCCGCCAGCGCTTCGGCGTTGGTCTTGCGGTTGAGGTATTCGTCGGCGTTGAAGAGGATGGGGTCACCCTTCTTCTGCGCCAGGCTCACGCCCACGATTTCATCGACGAACCTGCCTGCATCCTGCGCTGCGGCAGCCTTTTGCTGGCTGGCCAGGGCCAGGGCGTCCTGCATGTCGCGGGTAATGCCGTAGGCCTTGGCCACGTTTTCGGCCGTGATGCCCATGTGGTACTGGTTGTACACGTCCCACAGGCCGTCCACGATCATGGTGTCCGTCATCTTCCAGTCGCCCATGCGTTGGCCGTCGCGCGAGCCGTTGAGGACGTGGGGCGACAGGCTCATGCTCTCCTGCCCGCCCGCCACGACGATCTCGCTGTCGCCCCAGGCCACGGCCTGGGCCGCCAGCATCACGGCCTTGAGGCCCGAGCCGCACACGGCATTGATGGTGAGTGCCGGGGTCTCCTTGGCCACACCGGCCTTCATGGCAGCCTGGCGCGCGGCGTTCTGGCCCACGCCCGCCGTAAGCACCTGGCCCATGATGACTTCACCGATCTGGTCGGATTGCAGGCCCGCGCGGGCGATGGCCTCGCGGATCACGATGGCGCCCAATTCGGTCGCAGGCGTCTTGGCCAGTGCGCCACCAAACTTGCCCACAGCGGTGCGAGCGGCCGAAACGATGACGATGTCTTCCATGAAATGTCCTTGTGATTGAAGGGGATTGCTGGGTAATTCTCGCAGTGCTGGGCATCAGGACTTTTGCGTATCAGGCTTTTTGCTTCACGTAGCTGCCCGGTGCAGGCTCGGTTGCCTTGAATTTGGCGCCTTTGCCATAGCCCTTGGGCGCTGCAATCTGCTTGCCCGCGTGGCCTTTGAGCCAGCCGGACCAGTCGGTCCACCAGCTGCCGGTGTGTTCGGTGGCGCCCGCCAGCCATTGGTCGAGCGTGGCGGGGAACTTGCCGTCGGCGCGTATCCAGTGGCTGCGCTTGCCCTTGGCGGGCGGGTTGATCACGCCCGCGATGTGACCTGAGGCGCCCATCACGAAGCGTTTTTTGCCGGGCAGCACCTGGGTGGAGGCATAGGCCGCCGTGGCAGGCACGATGTGGTCCTCGCGCGAGCCGTAGATGTACACAGGCAGCGTGAGCTGGGAGAGGTCCAACTTCTGACCACACACCGTGAGCTTGCCGGGCTTGACGAGGCTGTTCTCAAGGTAGAAGTTGCGCAGGTACCAGGCATAGAAGGGGCCTGGCAGGTTGGTACTGTCGCTGTTCCAGTACAGCAGGTCGAACGGCGGCGGCGTTTCGCCCTTGAGGTAGTTGCCCACCACGTAGTTCCAGACCAGGTCGTTGGGCCGCAAGAAGCTGAAGGTGGACGCCAGGTCCTGCCCCTTCATCAGGCCGCCGTTGCCCATCTGCATCTCACGGAACTTGACGAAGGCTTCGTCGATGAACACGTCAAGAATACCTGTGTCGGTGAAGTCGATCAGCGTGGTGAGGAAGGTGGCGCTGGCCACGGGCTCGTCGCCGCGCGCTGACAGCACGGCCAGTGCATTGCTGAGGATGGTGCCACCCACGCAGAAGCCCAGGGCGTTGATCTGCTCGGCCCCGGTGATGTTCTGCACCACGTCGATGGCGGCCATGGCGCCGTCTTCCACGTAGTCGTCCCAGGTCTTGTGGGCCAGGCTGTCGTCGGGGTTGCGCCAGCTCACCACAAAGGTGCGGTGGCCCTGTTCAACGGCATAGCGGATCAGCGAGTTTTCGGGCTGCAGATCCAGGATGTAGAACTTGTTGATGCAAGGCGGCACCAGCAGGAAGGGGCGCTCATACACCTTGGCCGTCAGCGGCTTGTATTCGAGCAGCTGGAACAGCTCGTTCTCATAAACCACCGCGCCTTCGGTGGTGGCCACGTTGCGGCCCACCTCGAACAGGCTCTCGTCGGTCATCGACACATGGCCTTGGGTGATGTCGTGCAGCAGGTTCTGCATGCCTTTGGCAATGCTCTCGCCCTTGGTTTCGATGGCTTTTTTCTGCGCTTCGGCGTTGAAGGCCAGAAAGTTGCTGGGCGCCATGGCGGCCATCCACTGCTCCACGCCAAAACGAATGCGGGCCTTGGTTTTTTCGTCGGCTTCCACCGCTTCGGCCAGGCCCATCAGCGTGCGGGCGTTGAGCAAATAGGCCGCCGCCGAAAACGCGGCCACCGGGTTGCTGGCCCAGCCTTCGCCAGCAAAACGTTTGTCCTTGACCTCGGGCGCACCTTGCAGGCCCTGGGCCCACAGCTCCTGGGCTTCTTTCAGGTATTGCTCTTGCAGGGCCTTGAGCTTGGGGGGCGAGAGTTTCAGGGCCGGGGCAGCGGGCATTTGTGCGCCCAAGTCCATCTTCTGAAACGATTGCAGCGCCTGCGACCAGCTTTGCCCGAAAATCTGTTGGAACTGCTGAGCGCTCTCAGCCCAGGGTGATTCAGAATTCATGCTCTTTCCTCAATGGTTGATCGCTTGCAGCGGCAGGTTGTCCTGCTCAGGTTCATTGTTGCCGACCCATCGGCGCAAGGCAACGTATTCAACGCCGCGATAGTCAACAAACAATATCAAAACCAATGTACCTCATCGTCATCGCCTGGGCCTACGTCACCCTCATGATGGCCGTGGCCGAAGCCACCAGTTCCACCGGAACGCTGCTGGGCGCCTTCATCACGTTTGCGCTGTATGGCCTGCTGCCCATGGGCATCCTGGTGTACATCATGGGCACGCCGTCGCGCAAGCGCGCCATCAAGGCGCGTGAAGCGGCCGAGCAGGCGGCCTACGATGCCGAGCAGGCCACCGTAGCAGCCGCAGCCGAATCAGCCGCGCCAGATGCAGGCGGCGAAGCGCCCGCTGGCGCCCAGGGTGCTGCTGTCGCGGCGGTGCGAAAAGAACCGTGAGGCATTGGCCACGGTGCACCAGGGCGGCGTGCTGTTGTTGCCGTAGATTTGGGCGATGCCCAGCGCCCTGAGCCGCCAACGGGCCAGGCCCGCCAGGTCGCACAGGTATTTGCCCGGCACATCGGAACGGGCCACAAAAAAGGCTTGTGCGGCAGGATCGGCATCACAAAACGCCGCGCGCACCTCCGCCCCCACCTCAAAGGCCTGCGGGCCGATACAAGGCCCCAGCCAGGCCAGGGTGTCTTCGGCCACCGCCTCGCTCTTGCCATTTGCTTCACTTTTGATAGCTACTTGCGCTGAAGGGACAAGCGCCAGAGCACAAAAACGCTTGAAAGTGGATTCCAGAACACCCTGCCCGTTCACACCGACAAGCCCGCGCCATCCTGCGTGTGCGGCGGCCACTACCTGGCCCGAGCGGTGGGCAAACAGCACGGGCAGGCAGTCGGCCACCATGATGGTGCAGACGGCCCCTGGTGCGGTGGCCACGCAGGCATCGGCCTCGGTGCCATCGGGGGTGTTGGCATCCAGCCGCGCCACGCCGTCGCCATGCACCTGGTTCAAAAAGACGGGCCGCGCCCCCGGTGTGTGGGCCTGTAGCGCCGTTTGCAGAGTCTGCCGGTTGGTGGCCACGGCGGCGGGGTTGTCACCGACATGGGTGCCCAGGTTCAGGCTGTCATACGGCGGCAGGCTGGCCCCGCCGGTGCGCGTGGTGCACAGCGCCCACACACCGGGCGGCGTGGGCCAGTCCGGCACCAGCCAATCGGCGTGGCTGGGGGTGTCGGCCATCAGGCCTCGCTGTCCGGGCAGGCCGAAGGCTGCGCCTGCTGGAACGCGGGCAGCGCCATGCAGGCATCGAACGCACCCATCGTGAGCGGTAGGCCATCCAGGTTCACTTTGAAGCGCTGGGCATTGAAGATCTGCGGCACCAGGCAGCAGTCGGCCAAAGTGGGCGTGTCGCCCCAGCACAGCACCGACGGCGCCAGGCCCTGGGCCGCGCGCTCTTGTGCCAGCAGCGCCAATTGCCGCTCGAAGGCCTCCAGCCCCGTGCGCACCCAGTGGTGGTACCAGGCGTTTTTGGCGTCCTCTTCCACCTTCAGGCCGTGCACCAGGTACTTGAGCACGCGCAGGTTGTTCAGGGGATGGATCTCGCACGCCACCATCTGCGCCAGCGCCCGCACGCGGGCACGGGCCAGTGGGGTGGCGGGCAGCAAGGCGGGCGTGGGATGGGTTTCATCCAGGTATTCAATGATGGCCATTGACTGCGACAGCGCCGTGCCGTCATCGGTCACCAGCGTAGGCACCAGCGCATCGCCAACGCGGCGGGTGTACTCGGGCGCCTTGTGCTCGCCCTTGACGAGGTGCACGGGCAGATAGTCATAGGGCAGGCCCTTGATCTGCAGCGCGATGCGCACGCGGTACGAGGCGGATGAGCGAAAGTAGTTGTAGAGCTGCATGGGGAAAACCGTCGATGAATCGGTGGATCGATAGAAGTGCAGTGGCGCGGCCTGGCGGCCGGGCGCACTACACGGGCGCTTGGCAGGTGGCCTCTGGCAGCGCCGGTTTCAAACGCCCAGCGTTCCTGCGGGATCCTGGTGGTTGTAAACCACCTTGGATAGCAGCACCATGAGGTCGGCATTTTCCTGCGCCGACAGCGGCGCGGTCAGGCGCTCTTGCACGCGCTGGGCGGCGTCGCGCATCTGCAGGGCGGCCACCTCGCCTTCGGGGGTGATCCATAGCAGTTTGCGGCGGCGGTCGCGGGTGTCGGGCTCGCGGCGGATCCAGCCGCGCTTTTCCAGGCGCCCGATCACCGAGCCCGAGGTGGCTGCATCAAAGGCCACGCGCGTTGCCAGCGTGACCTGGTCCTCGCCTGGCTGGGCCAGCAACTCATGCAAGATGGCGAACTGCACCGGCGTCACGTCAAACCCGGCCGTCTCTTCCATGAAAAGTGCCACCGCCCGCTGGTGGGCGCGGCGCACCAGGTGGCCCGGCGCGTTGTGGAAATCGAAGCTCTTTGGCATGGGCGCGAGTGTAGCGCCAGAGCAAGCGGCCCCCAGCCATGGCACACTGCCACGGGGACGCACCCCACCCAACAATGACCAATGAAAGGCAGCCATGAGCTACGTGTTTTCTCCCGCGCCAGTGGCCAGCGTGCCCGTGGTGGGCACCAGCGACCGCTTTCCCGTGCACCGCATCTACTGCGTGGGCCGCAACTATGAAGAGCATGCCAAGGAAATGGGCTTCACCGGCCGCGAGCCACCGTTTTTCTTCATGAAGCCTGCCGACGCCATCGTGGCGGTCAACGCGGGCGAAACCGGCCAACTGCCCTACCCCAGCCTCACCGCCAACCTGCACCACGAGATCGAACTCGTGGTGGCCATCGGCAAAGGCGGCAAGAACATTCAGGCCGCCGACGCAGCCTCGCACATCTATGGCTACGCCGTGGGCCTGGACATGACACGCCGCGACCTGCAAAACGAGATGAAAAAACAGGGCCGCCCCTGGAGCATCGGCAAGGGTTTTGACGCGAGCGCACCCATCGGCCCCATCACCCCCGCCGCACAGGCGGGCGACGTGGCCAACGCCGCCATCTGGCTGCAGGTGAACGGCGCCGACCGCCAGCGCAGCACCGTGGCCCAACTGATCTGGAACATTGCCGAGACCATCGAGCACCTGTCAGCCGCATGGGAGCTGCAACCCGGCGACCTGATCTACACCGGCACACCCGAAGGCGTGGGCGCCGTGGTGCGCGGTGATGTGCTGGAAGGCAGCGTGGCCGGCCTCACCCCGCTGCGCCTGACCGTGGTGTGACTGAAACCGCCGGGTGGCCCTCTGCTGCCTGGCGCAACTTTGCTATGTTATTCATAGCTGCTAGCGCTTTATATATAAGCGCTGGCAGCCTATTTGATCAAAAAACTTCGGCATGACCTTCCGCAGCCCCATCAAATACTGCCGCGCCTGTGGCACCGCCGTGGTCTACCGCCTGCCCGACGATGGCGACACCAAGCAGCGCGCCGTGTGCCCAGCCTGTAACACGGTGCACTACGAGAACCCGCTCAACGTGGTAGGCACCGTGCCCGCAATGCCCGATGGCCGCATCCTGCTGTGCAAGCGCAACATCGAGCCACGCTGGGGCAAGTGGACGCTGCCCGCAGGCTTCATGGAGCTAGACGAAACCACGGCCCAGGGCGCCGCACGCGAGACAGACGAAGAAGCCGGTGCGCAGATCGAGATGGGCCCACTGTTCAGCCTGCTCAATGTGCGCCGCGTGGGCCAGGTGCACCTGTTCTACCGTGCCACGCTGCTCAGCGACCAGTTCAACCCTGGCTTTGAAACCATCGAGGCCAAACTGTTCGCCGAAGACGAGGTGCCCTGGGACGAACTGGCGTTCCGCACCGTGAAGGAAACGCTGCAGTGCTACTTTGCCGACCGCAAGGCCGGGGCGCTGGGGATGCACTTCATCGACATCGAATAGACGACGGGGCCGCAGCGCCCCCCCACTCACCAGCCACAAACACCCGCACCGTTCACCCGCCCACACGCTCCTCCGCAGGCACCGGCGGGCGGTTGGAGTTGGCCGGGTCGGTGGTCACCGGGGGCAACCAGCCACCACCTCCTCCTGCGCCGCGCGGCTGGCCCGGAAAAGGTGCGGGTTGCGGGTCGCTGCGGAACAGGCCGCGTATCCACTCCCGCATGCTGCCCAAGGAGTTATCGGCCGGTGGGGCGGTATCGAATTCGTCCACGAACCGGTCATTGCCATTGACCACCTTGGCGCGGATGGCCTGCTGCATGAAGTCGCCCACCATGGGCAGTGCGCTGCGGGCGCCCTGCCCCCAGTAGTCGCTGCGCAGCGTAATGCGGCCATCGTTAAAGCCCGCCCAGGCGCCCGCCACCACGCGGGTGTGCATGAGGATGAACCAGCCGTCGGTGTTGTCTTGCGTGGTGCCCGTTTTGCCTGCCACGTCGGCCGCTATGCCATAGCGGGTTCGGATGGCGGTGGCAGTGCCGTACTCGACCGCGCCGCGCATGGTGTTGCGCAGGGTCTGGGCGGCACGGGGCGAGAACACCTCCTCGGGCGTGGGCGGCGCAAAGGTCTCCAGCACCTTGCCATGGCGGTCTTCGATGCGGGTGATCATCACCGGCTCTACATAGCGGCCCAGGTTGACGATGGAGCTGTAGGCCGAAATCATTTCCTTGAGCGTGACCGGGCTGGTGCCCAGGGCCAGCGAGGGCACCTCCTCCAGCGGCGACTGGCGCACGCCCAGGGCGCGCGCCACCTCAGCCACACGGGCCGGGCCCACCTGCTGCATGACCTGCGCGGTGATGGTGTTCTTGGACAACGCCAGGCCTTCGGCCAGCGTCATCGGCTCGTCGCTGGGTGGTTTGCCGTCGGTGGGGCGCCACACGCGGCCGCCGCCCAGGGGGATTTCGACGGCGGAGTCCATCAGCGTATCGTCGGGCGATGCGCCGCCCGCAAACGCGGCGCCATAGACAAAGGGCTTGAAGGTGGAGCCGGGCTGGCGCCGCGCGGCCTGCACATGGTCGAACGGGTCTTGGGCGAAGTCGCGGCTGCCCACCCATGCCAGCACGTGGCCGGTGACCGGGTCCTGCGCCAAAAAGCCCGCCTGCACACGCGTTTTTTCGGCGCGCAGCTTGTTCATGAAGGCGGTGTCGGCCAGCAGGGCCTTCTGGGCGTCCTCGGGCGTCTCGCCTTTGTCCACGGCGGCGCGGTATTCGGTGCTTTCGCGTACCAGTGTCTGCACCAGTTCGTTGTTCGGGCCCCAGCCATCGCGCCGCGCCCAGGCGGCATCGGCCACGCCCTGCAACTGGCGCCCCTGGCGGGCCACGGCCTGGTTGGCGTAAGTCTGCAGGCGCGAGTCGATGGTGGTGCGGATCACCAGACCGTCGGAATACAGGTTGTAGCCATTGCGGTCGGCCCAGGCGATGAGCTGCTTGCGCAACTGCAGCGCAAAGTGCGGCGCCGGGCCCATGACCTCGGTCTGGCGCTCGAAATTGACGCGCAGCGGGCGTTTTTGCAGCACCTCGAACTGCTTGGCGTCGAGTTTGCCGCGCTTGACCATCTGCGACAGCACAGTGTTGCGCCGCGCCAGCGCCCGCTCAGGGTTGAGCACCGGGTTGTAGTAGGCCGTGCCCTTGAGCATGCCGATCAGCGTGGCGCTTTCCAGCACGTTGAGCTTGTCGGCGGATTTGTCGAAATAGGTGCGCGCTGCCATCTCGATGCCGACCGCGTTGTACAGAAACGGCACGGTATTGAGGTAGGTCTCCAGGATCTCGTCCTTGGAGTACGAGGCCTCGATCTTGAGCGCGGTAATCGCCTCTTTGAGCTTGCGCGTGAGCGTGCGCGAGCGGCCGATTTCTTCAGGGAACAAATTGCGCGCCAACTGCTGCGTGATGGTGGATCCGCCCTGCGGGTCGCCGCGCAGCGTGTGCACCACCGACGCCGCCGTGCGCCGCCAGTCCATCCCGAAATGATCGTAAAAACGGTGGTCTTCGGTGGCGATGAGCGCATTCACCACGTTGGGCGAGATCTGGGGCAGCTCCATCCACTCGCGGTTGGCCCAGCGGTATTCGGCCAGCAGTTTGTTGTCGGCCGACATGAGCTGCGCGGGCAGCTCGCTTTTGGCCTTGCGGATGTCGGTGATGGACGGGGTGAAGGGAACCAGCGCCAGCGTATAGAGCAGCACGGCGGCAGGGACAGCCAAGGCGCCCCACGCCAGCGCACGGCGCAAGGGGCGCGGCATCCAGGCAAACAACCCGGCCAGCCAGCGGAACAAGGCCGCAACGCGGGACTGAAGGGAAAGCAGCAATTTGTGCATCGATGAATGGTCGCCTATATCGATATGCATTCAAAAAATAAAAATCCGTTCACGCTGCGCTTGCCTATCCTGAGCTTCGTCGAAGGGTCGAAGCGCGGCGTGAGGCTTCGACAAGCTCAGCCCGAACGGTTCTGATGGATCGAACGCGAATCCGTGTCAGAGGGGTGCGCCGGAGCTTGTCAGGCCCCCGTGCCTGCCAGCAATGCCAGCATGCCCGCCTCGTCCAGCACGGGCACGCCCAGCTCTTCGGCCTTGGCCAGCTTGCTGCCGGCCTCTTCGCCCGCCACCACGTAGCTGGTTTTTTTGCTGACCGAACCAGCCACCTTGGCGCCAGCGGCTTCGAGCATGTCTTTGGCGGCATCGCGGCTCAGGGTGGGCAAGGTGCCGGTCAGCACCACGGTCTTGCCCGCCAAAATCTGCGGGGCGCGTTCGGCCACGGGGCCTTCGGGCCAGGTCACGCCACAGGCACGCAATTGCTCCACCACCTCGCGGTTGTGTGGCTGGGCAAAGAAAGTGTGCAGGCTTTGCGCCACCACGGGGCCCACGTCGTTCACCTCCAGCAACTGCTCCACGCTGGCATCCATGATGGCGTCGAGCGTGCCAAAGTGGCGCGCCAGGTCTTTGGCCGTGGCCTCGCCCACATGGCGCAGGCCCAGGCCGAACAAAAAGCGCGGCAAGGTGGTTTGCTTGGACTTTTCGAGCGCAGCCAACACGTTCTGGGCCGATTTCTCGGCCATGCGCTCCAGCGCGATGAGTGATGTGAGGCCCAGCCGGTACAGGTCGGGCAGCGTGCGGATCACGTTGGCGTCCACCAGCTGGTCCACCAGCTTGTCGCCCAGGCCCTCAATGTCCATGGCGCGGCGCGCGGCAAAGTGCAGGATGGCCTCTTTGCGCTGCGCGGCGCAGAACAGGCCGCCGGTGCAGCGGTGGTTGGCCTCGCCTTTTTCGCGCACCACGTCGCTGCCGCACACGGGGCAGGTCTTGGGCATCTGGAAGTTGGGCACGTAACGTTCGCGGTGACCGGGCATCACGCCCACCACCTCGGGGATCACATCGCCCGCGCGGCGCACGATGACCTGGTCACCCACGCGCACGCCCTTCTTGCGAATCTCGAACAGGTTGTGCAAGGTGGCATTGGTGACCGTCACCCCGCCCACAAACACCGGCGCCAGGCGCGCCACGGGCGTGATCTTGCCGGTGCGACCCACCTGCACGTCAATGCCTTCGATGCGCGTGACCATCTCCTGCGCGGGGTATTTGTGCGCCACGGCCCAGCGCGGCTCGCGGGTCTTGAAGCCCAGGTCGCGCTGCAACTGCAGCGAGTTCACCTTGTAGACCACACCGTCGATGTCATACGGCAGCGCATCGCGGCTGGCGCCCACCTGCTGGTGAAACGCTACCAATTCAGTAGCGCCTACCGCAATCTGCACCTGCGCTGCAACCGGAAAACCCCATGACTTTAAGGTCTGCAGCATCTCGTAGTGCGTGCGAAACACCGGCCCGCCCTCGCCGGGCGGCGTGATGGCGCCCAGGCCGTAGGCAAAAAAGCTCAAGGGGCGCTGGGCGGTGATGTTCGAGTCGAGCTGGCGCACCGCACCGGCTGCCGCATTGCGCGGGTTCACAAAGGTCTTGCCGCCCTGCTCCCGCTGGCGCTCGTTGAGCGCGTCGAAGTCGGCACGGCGCATATAGACCTCGCCACGTACTTCGAGGAGCGGCGGCACATCGCCAGGCAAGGTCAACGGAATCTGCCGGATGGTGCGGATGTTGTGCGTCACGTCCTCGCCCACCTCGCCATCACCGCGCGTGGCGGCCTGCACCAGGCGGCCGTTTTCGTAGCGCAGGCTCATGGCCAGGCCGTCGAACTTGGGCTCGGCCACGTATTCGATGGCGGGGTCGGCATCCGACAGGCCCAGCTCGCGCCGCACACGCGCATCAAACGCCTGCGCGCCCGTAGCCTCGGTGTCGGTTTCGGTGTGGATGCTGAGCATGGGCACCACGTGGCGCACCGGCGCCAGGCCCTCCATCACCGCGCCGATCACACGCTGCGTGGGCGAATCGGGCGTGATGAGGTCGGGGTGCGCGGCTTCGAGCGCCTGCAACTCGCGGAACACGCGGTCGTATTCGGCGTCAGGGACGGTGGGCGCGTCCAGAACGTAGTACTGCTGGGCCCATAGATTGAGCAGCTCACGCAGTGCTTTGATTTTGATAGCTGGTTGCGCTTGATCCATGGGCGCTGGGGCAGAAAAAAGGTCCAAACTGTCAGTCATTTCTTTGATTTGCTTGGACTGCGTTCAAAATGCCTTTGATAGAAGCCGATATACCGAGTGTTCACTTGGAGGCAGGTGATTTGCGAATATTTCAGCCGAACGGTTTTGTCAGACCATTTTCCAGTTCCGCTGAACGAGTGAAATTCAATTTGTGCCGCTGTCACTCGAAGTGTGCGGCCAAGCACAAACTCAGGCGACGGCCCCAACTCGCGCTCCAGAATCATCAGAGGGTAGTGCTGCGACAGTTGCTCGATGATGGTTTGCCAGGAATCCAACCCAAAGGGCGTCGGAAATTGGTGCCCTGGACGAACTCCCTCACGCTTCAATAACCGCTCTTGGAACTCATCGGTAGCAGTCCGCCGTACCTCCGTGATATCCGAGCGGCGCAAGATCATCAGGCCATCTATCTGGAAGTCATAGACATACTCCAGCGCCAACAAACTGTCCGAGGCTCCGACGAGAAAACCCTGGATTCCGTATTCGTCAACATCACGCCGCCGAACAGAAATGAGGTTTTTCGCCCTGAGGCAGCTTGTCAGTGACTGCATCTCGGATTCAGCTTAGCTAAACAACCTGCGCGCCAGCACCGACCCCGCCGACAGCTCCCGCCCATCAAGCTGGTCATACAACAGCTCCAGGTCGGCAGCGATCGGGTCCATGGCCATGGCGGGCAGCGGGTGGCCGTTCTGGTCGCAGAGCACGCCGTCCATGGCCTGGCACAGGGCGGCGGCCACGTCGCGCAGGCGGGTGAAGGGCTGTTCGGTGCGGTGCACCTGGGCTACGTCCAGGCTCAGGGTGATGTCGCGGATGGCGGACTGGTCGGGGTCTTCGGCCAGCGCCGCCTGGGTGTCGTAGCCCAGCGTGAGCAAGGGCGGCAGGCCCTGGGTGCTGGCGGGCAGCACCAGGCGGCCGGGCATGGCGCCGGGCACCAGGCCCAGGCGGGCGGCGTTTTGCTGCACGTAGCCGGGGCTCCAGGCGGCCTGGCGTGCGCGCAGCATGAACATGAGCTGGGCGTCGTGGTCGCTGGCGAATTGGTCCAGCTCGCGGGCGCGGGCCACTTCCTGCAGCATGTCGGGGAAGTCGGGGGCGGCGTTGATGGTGTCGGCAAAGGCCTGGGCCTTGACCACGAACTCGGAGAACTCGATCTCATTGAGCGCGCCCATGCGGTTGGCCAGTTGCACCCCGGCCTGAAAGCTCTGGTAGCGCTGGCCGGGCACGGGTGTCTCCCAATGCTGCGTGGCCTCGTTCAGGCCTTCGATGGCAAAGGGCTTGCTGCCCGCGCGGCGGGTGGGCGGCAGCGCGGCCAGCGCGGCATCGCCCGAGACCACATGCTCGGCCTGCAGCGGGGCGATCACGTCGATGAGCGGATCAAGCCCTGGGCGGCGCTCCGGCGCAAACGGCGGCACGGGCAGCTCCAGGGCATCGCTTGCGTCCACCGTGTGTTCCGAGGGGTCTGGGCCCCGGTCAAGGCCATGGAAATCACCCGGCGGCAGAGGCGCCGCCGCCGTGTCGAAACCCGGCTCCAGGCGCTGGGCGGGCTCGGCCGCCGGATCATGCTGCTCTTGCGGCAGCGCACGCTTGGGCGCGTTGCGGCGCGAGGTCCAGGCGTTGTAGGCCACGATCAGGGCCAGCACCAGGCCGCCGATGATGGCCAGACTCAGTTGCAATGTGCTCATAGAAAGAATTCTCGACTATCCGTTGCGCTGCACAGGCCCAGCCGCGCATGAAACTGGCGCAGCCCAAGCCAGGGACGCCGAACAAGGGCCGCCCCGCAGTGAGGGTGTCGTCCCCGCGGGGGCTGAGGGCCGCGGCTCCAAGCCTGCCTGCGCAGGCTTGGACGTGCCCGAAGAGCCGCCGGCTCTGGCGGCGGTGCGGAGGCACGAAGCGACTCAGGGGTGCTCATATTTCTGCCATTGACAGCGCGGACTCCATGTCCACCGCCACGATGCGCGAGACGCCCTGCTCCTGCATGGTCACGCCGATCAGTTGTTCGGCCATTTCCATGGCGATCTTGTTGTGGCTGATGAACAGGAACTGCGTGCCCTTGCTCATGCTGGACACCAATTTTGCGTAACGCTCGGTGTTGGCGTCGTCCAGCGGCGCGTCCACCTCGTCGAGCAAGCAGAACGGCGCGGGGTTGAGCTGGAAGATGGCGAACACCAGCGCGATGGCCGTGAGCGCCTTTTCGCCACCCGACAGCAGGTGGATGGTCTGGTTTTTCTTGCCGGGCGGCTGGGCCATCACCTGCACGCCGGAATCGAGAATTTCGTCACCGGTGATGATGAGTTTGGCCTGGCCGCCGCCGAACAGCTCGGGGAACATGCGCCCGAAGTGGCCGTTGACGGTGTCGAAGGTGCCCGAGAGCAGCTGGCGCGTTTCGCCGTCGATCTTGCGGATCGCGTCTTCCAGCGTGTTCATGGCTTCGGTCAGGTCGGCTGTCTGCGCGTCGAGGAAGACCTTGCGCTCGCTGGCGAGCTTGAGTTCGTCGAGCGCCGCCAGGTTGACCGCGCCCAGGGCGGCGATTTCGCGGTGCAGGCGGTCGATTTCGCTTTGCAGGCCAGAGACGCGCACGTTGCCGTCGGTGATCGACTGGGCCACGGCTTCGAGGTCGGCCTGGGCATCGGCCAGCAAGGTGGTGTATTGCTCCAGGCCCAGGCGCGCGGCCTGCTCCTTGAGCTGGAATTCGGTGATGCGGGCGCGCAGCGGGTCGAGCGCGCGCTCGAGCTGCATGCGGCGTTCGTCGCTGGCGCGCAGCTTGGCGGTGAGGTCGTCGTATTCGCTGCGCTGGGCGCCCAGGGCTTTTTCGCGATCCATCTTCACCTCCAGCGCGGCCTGGAGGCCACCCTGGGCCGCCGCGTCGGACAGGCGGGCGAGTTCATCGCGGGCGCGCTGTTCTTCGCCCGCGAGTGCGGTGGCCTGCTGCGTCGCGGTTTCGATGGAGCGGTTGAGCTCGCCCCGGCGCGCCTCCAGGCTGCGCTGCGAGAAGGTGGCCTCTTGCGCCTGGCGCTCCAGCGTTCGCTGCTGCTCGCGGCAGGCGGTGAGCTTGCGCTCGGCCTCGATCACACGGTCGCCCAGTTGGGCTTCGCGCTCCTGGCTGTCGGCCAGTTGCATGTCGAGCTCTTCAAACCGCGCCTCGGCGGCCACGCGGCGCTCTTGCAGGTCGGCCAGTTGGGCCTCCACCTCGGCCAGGTCGCCGTCGATTTGTTGGCTGCGCGCGCGGGTCTGCTCGGCCAATTGCGTGAGGCGCAGGGTTTCGACCTGCAGCTCGTGGGCGCGGCCCTGGGTTTCGGTGGCTTCGCGGCGTGCCGCCACCAAGCGCTGCGAGGCATCGGCATAGGCGGCCTCGGCACGGACCAAGGCGGTGCGCGATTCTTCGGCAATCAACGCCTGGGCGCGCAGTTCTTTCTCCAGGTGCTCGATCTCCTGCGCACGCGCGAGCATGCCGGACTGTTCGGAGTCCTGCGCGTAAAAGCTCACGCTGTGGGCGCTGACGGCGTGGCCCGTGGGCACAAACACCACCTCGCCAGGCTGCAGCGTGCTGCGGCGGGCCAGGGCTTCGTCGAGCGTGGGGGCGGTGTAGCAGCCCTGCAGCCAGTCGATGAGCACGGCGCGCAGGCCCGCATCGTTCAGGCGCAACAGGTCGGACAGGCGGGCGTGCGGCGAGGAGGTTTCGGGGTGGCCTGCGGCGGGCACGCTGTAGAAGGCCAGGCGCGCGGGCGGTGCATCGTTGCCGCCAGAGCCGAGGAAGCCGCGCACCATGTCCAGGCGCCCTACTTCCAGCGCGGCCAGGCGCTCGCGCAGCGCGGCCTCCAGCGCGTTTTCCCAACCGGGTTCGATGTGAATGCGGCTCCACAGGCCCTGCAGGCCGTCGAGCCCGTGTTTGGCGAGCCAGGGGCGCAGCTTGCCGTCGGTCTTGACCTTTTCCTGCAGCGCCTTCAAGGCCTCCAGGCGGGCCGACAGGTCGGCCTGGCGGGCGCTTTCGGTGTTGACGGCCTGCTGGCGCGCGCGGCGGTCGTCGTCGAGCTGGGGCACGGACTCCTGCAGCTCGTGCAGGCGGGCCTCGGTGGTTTCGGCAATCTCCTGGGCTTCTTCGAGCTGCTCGCGCAGGTTGATGAGGCGGGCTTCGTCGGGCGCGGCCAGGGCGTTGCGGTCGGTGCGCAGACGCTCGAAGCGGGCGTCGAGCTGGCGGCTTTGTTCGTCAAAGCTGCGCTGCTCGGCGGCCAACACGCCAATCTGCTGCTGCACCTGCACCACGGCACTGCGCTGCTCGGCGGTGCGGCTTTGGGCCTGGCGCAGGCCTTCTTCCAGGTCGGGCAGCTGCATGGCCTGCTCTTCGACCTGGGCGGCCAGCAGTTCGGTGCGCTCTTCGGCGTCCACACCGGCACCGGCCAGGTTTTCGAGCTCGGCGTCGGCGTCTTCCTTGCGGGTTTGCCACTGGGCGATCTGCTCGGCGAGCTGCACCAGGCGCTGCTCCACGCGCTGGCGGCCTTCGACCACATAGCGGATCTCGGCTTCGAGCTTGCCGACCTCGGCCGTGGCTTCGTACAGCCTGCCTTGGGCTTGGTTGACCTGGTCGCCCGCGGCGTAGTGGGCCTGGCGGATGGTTTCGAGGTCGGACTCGACGGCGCGCAGGTCGGCCATGCGCGATTCAAGGTCATTCACGGCCTGCAGGCCCTCCAGGCGTACCTTGTCCTGGTCGGCCTCGGCATCGGCGCGCTTCAAGAACCACAGCTGGTGCTGCTTGAGCGTGGCGTCGGAATGCAGGGTGTTGTATTTGGCGGCCACCTCGGCCTGTTTTTCGAGCTTTTCGAGGTTGGCGTTCAGCTCGCGCAGGATGTCTTCCACCCGCGTGAGGTTCTCGCGCGTGTCCGACAGGCGGTTTTCCGTCTCGCGGCGGCGCTCTTTGTACTTGGAGACGCCAGCGGCTTCTTCGAGGAACAGGCGCAGCTCTTCGGGGCGCGACTCGATGATGCGGCTGATGGTGCCCTGGCCGATGATGGCGTAGGCGC
>NZ_JAPUDY010000089.1 GCF_027492855.1 Acidovorax sp. | reverse complement strand
TGAGCGACTTTGGGCTGCAGATATTTCAATACCTGTATAGCAATCCCTAAAAAAGGCTGCTAGCGCTTATATATAAAGCGCAAGCAGCTATCGTTTTAGGAGTAACGCTGGCTCAGTTCGAAAACGCCGCAATCCCCGTTTGCGCCCGGCCCAGGATCAGCGCATGCACATCGTGTGTGCCTTCATACGTGTTCACCACCTCCAGGTTCACCAGGTGGCGCGCCACGCCGAACTCGTCGCTAATGCCGTTGCCGCCCATCATGTCGCGCGCCAGGCGGGCGATGTCCAGGGCCTTGCCGCAGCTGTTGCGCTTGATGATGGAAGTGCCTTCCACGCTGGCCGTGCCCGCGTCCTTCATGCGGCCGAACTGCAGGCAGGCCTGCAGGCCAATGGCGATCTCGGTCTGCATGTCGGCCAGCTTCTTCTGGATGAGCTGGTTGGCAGCCAGGGGGCGGCCAAACTGCTTGCGGTCCAGCGTGTACTGGCGGGCGGTGTGCCAGCAGAACTCGGCGGCGCCCAGGGCGCCCCAGGCGATGCCGTAGCGCGCGCTGTTCAGGCAGGTGAAGGGGCCCTTCAGGCCCTGCACTTCAGGGAAGGCGTTTTCTTCGGGCACGAACACGTCGTCCATCACGATCTCGCCGGTGATGGAGGCGCGCAGACCCACCTTGCCGTGGATGGCGGGGGCCGTCAGGCCCTTCATGCCTTTTTCGAGCACAAAGCCGCGGATAGGACCCACGGCGCCGCCTTCGGACACTTCCTTAGCCCAGACCACGAACACATCAGCCACGGGGCTGTTGGTGATCCACATCTTGCTGCCCTTGAGCTTGTAGCCACCGTCGACCTTGTAGGCGCGGGTGGCCATGCTGCCGGGGTCGGAGCCGTGGTCGGGCTCGGTCAGGCCGAAGCAGCCGATCCATTCGCCGCTGGCTAATTTTGGAAGGTACTTCTGCTTTTGCGCCTCGGTGCCAAACTCATGAATAGGCACCATCACCAGCGAGCTTTGCACGCTGGCCATCGAGCGGTAGCCCGAATCCACACGCTCCACCTCGCGGGCGATCAGGCCATAGGCCACGTAGCTCAGACCAGGACCGCCGTACTGCTCGGGGATGGTGGGGCCCAAGAGGCCCACTTCGCCCATCTCGCGGAAGATGCTCACATCCATCTTTTCGTGGCGGAAGGCGTCGAGCACGCGGGGCGCCAGCTTGTCCTGGCAATAGGCCGCAGCCGCATCGCGGATGGCGCGCTCGTCGTCGGTCAGTTGCTGGCTGAGCAGGAAAGGGTCATCCCATTGAAAAGCGGCGTGGGCCATGTGTGTGTCTCCAGGTCGAAAGAAAAAAGGGTGGGGAAAGAAGGTGGTCTGGGGCGCATCGTAGGCCCCGGCTTTGCAGGCGGCAAGCGAGTTCTTTTCATCAAGACATGCGTTTTTGGAATGTATGGAATACTTGCTGCCAGCTGCGTCACCCTATGGCTGGCCTGTTTCAAGTTCCTCTTCATCATGCGCCGCAATATTCCATCGACCCAGGCCCTGGCGTGCTTCGAAGTCGCCGCCCGCCACGAGAGCTACACCCGCGCCGCGCAAGAGCTGTCGCTCACCCAAAGCGCGGTGTCGCGCCAGATCCAGGCGCTGGAGGAGTTCTTGGGCGTGCAGCTGTTTCGCCGCACGCGCCATGGCGTGGTGCTCACGCCCGCCGGTGCGCACTACGGCCGCCAGGTGGCGCGCTGGCTGCAGGGGCTGGAGCGCGACACGCTCGATGTGATGGCCCACCAAGGCGAAGGCGGCACCATCGCGCTGGCGGCCGTGCCCACCTTTGCCACGCGCTGGCTCATCCCGCGCCTGCCACAGCTGGCACAGGAGCACCCCGACATCGTGGTCCACATCGACACGCAGACCCGCCCCTTTTTGTTTGCCGACACCACCTTCGATGCCGCCCTGTACGCAGGCACGCCGGAGCAGGTGGCCCACTGGCCCGGCGTGCAGGCGCAGTTGCTGATGCACGAAGATGTGGTGCCCGTGTGCAGCCCGCGCTTGCTCGAGTCCGCCGCGCCCCGAGGCCGAGGGCGCGCCCATCAGCCCGTGGCGGCCGAGGCGCTGGCCGAGCTGCCGCTGCTGCAGCAAAGCACACGCCCCTATGGCTGGCGCCAGTGGTTCGATGCCATGGGCGTGGACGCGCCACATGCGCTCGACGGCCCGCGCTACGAGCTGTTCTCCATGTTGGCCGTGGCCGCCACACACGGCATGGGCGTGGCGCTGATCCCGCCTCTGCTCATCGAGGCCGAGCTGGCCAGCGGCGAACTGGTGGTGGCCTGCAATCGCCCGCTGCGCGGCGAGCGCGCCTACTACCTCATCAGCCCCGCACAGGCCCAGCCCCCGGTGCTGGCCACGTTTGCGCGGTGGCTGCAGCGCATGGCCGAGGCGGGGGCGCCTGGTGCGGGATGAAGCGCTTGCATCCGCCGCAGCACTGAACTAATCTGGCTGCGTGGAAGTCAGTCTTTCATTCATCACTCAGTTTTCGAGAGCGATCACCATGACCACTTACCATGCCCCGCACTTCGATCCAACCGTGGATGAGATCGAAACCCTCAAACAACTCGAGATGGGCGAAGTCATCACGCTGCCCCACGCGCTCAAGGACCATGTCTCCGGGCGCCTGCTGGAGCGGGGCCTGATCACCAAAGGATCAGGGGGCGAGCTGGCCATCACGGTCGATGGCCGCCAACTGATACGCCGACAGAACAACTAACCAACTGACTGACGGATCAACGCTCACGGGGTTGGCTGGGCTCTTCGTTTGTTCGTTCGTTCGTCGTCGTTGCCGTCAATCCATGCGTTCTGGTCCGGGTATTGGCGCCCTCAGGGCTGGGTGTGCGGCGTTGCGCCTATCCTGCGTTGCCTGTCTTCACCGTAGTAAACCCTTGTTCGTGCGTACCTCGTTGGCCTTTCGCAAAACCCTGTGCATCGCCACCCTGGCGGTGTGCGGCTTGCTCATGCAAGGCTGCAGCGCCGTCAAGCTGGCCTACCACCAGGCCGCCCACCTGACCTACTGGCAACTGAACCGATATCTCGACCTGTCGGACACCCAGGTCGAGCGCGTGCGCAGTGAACTGGACGGCCTGCACCAGTGGCACCGCGACACCATGCTGGCCCGGCATGCCGAGTTGCTGCAAAACGTGCAGCAGCAACTGCCGTCGACCATCTCGCCGGGCCAGGCTTGCCGCATCTATGGCGAAGCGCGGGCCCAACTCGACAAGGTGCTAGCCCAGGCCGAGCCCACGGTGGTGTGGCTGGCATCGCAACTCTCCGAGGCCCAGATACGCCACCTGGAGAGCGAACAGGCCGACGGCAACGCCGACTGGAAAAAGGAATGGCTGGACCCGTCACCCGACAAGCGGCGCGAGCGCCGCTTCAAAGAGCTGTCATCACGGCTGGAAGATTTCTACGGCCCGTTGGCAGAGCCGCAAAAAGTGGTGCTGCGCGCCGTCATCGCCCAGTCCAGCTTCGACCCACAGCGCACCTACGCCGAACGCCTGCGCCGCCAAAAAGACCTGGCCCAGGTGCTGCGCAGCATCAGCGCCGACCGCCACAACACCGCGCAGGCCCGTGTTTTATTACTGGCGTTTCTGGCCCGCGTGACGGAGTCCCCTGACCCGGCATACGTGCGCTACGCACAAACGCTGACGGAAGAAAGCTGCGAAGGCTTCGCCCGCCTGCACAACGCCATGACCCCAGCGCAGCGCCTGCGCGCAGTGCAATCGCTCAAGGGCTATGAGCGGGATTTTTTGACGTTGGCTGCGCGGTGATGGGTGGGTGGTTTTTGTGGGTGAGTGGATGGCTGCGTGGGGCTCAGTCCATTGGGAAGGTGCATACAACAAAGGCTCTGCAGCGCTACGTGGGGGAGCCTGGGGCGTTGTTTTGTGCCAGTGACAATGCACCCCCACTTTTTGAAAATATACCCCCAAATGCACCCCAATTTCTCGAATGGGAGTGGACTGGTCTGGATGGGTGCGTGCAGCTAAGGCGTTGATTTCAAAGGAGAAATAAAAAAGTCCAGAAGAGTATGAACTCTTCTGGACTCGTTCGTGGTGCCCGGGGCCGGAATCGAACCGGCACGCCTTGCGGCGGGGGATTTTGAGTCGCTGTGTGAGGTGCGCTGTCTGGGTAAACGGTGCGAAGCTGAGCGAAGGTTAAAGAAGGAAAAAGTAATTACAGATCAGTAGGTTATCGAAGTTTTCCGAAGTTAGTGAAAACTGATCTGTGTACCTGTACTGTACTGCTGGCGGGCTTCTTTTCAACGTTGTTTTTATGGTTTGGACATGTTTGGCGCGCTGTGACTTTTAATGATCCCGTCGGCTAAGCGCTGCCGCTCAACCACAGGGCATCACTCGACCGGCACCCAACAGACCCTTAAGAGCCCCCGACTCTGACAGTCTCACATGTGTGAGTGCTGCCCATCTCTAGCAGTCCATGTGCCTGGCTTCGGCCAGATTTCCATTCTTACGTCTGGATTTGAGCGCGCAGCATGACTTTGCTAAGCACCTTGAATTGAGTAAGCACGCGTGCTGACAGATCGTGCACGCCGGGAACCTTTATGCGGACTATCAACGCAAATGGGAGCGCACTTGGTTGAAGCTCTGGCGGCAACAGCGTGCCATTCATGTCCTTCAGCGCTTTTTCATCGGCCGCCCCTTCGTCCCGCCCTTGGTAGCGGATAACAAAGCAAGGGTCGGTCAGGTCACTGACCGGAATGCTGCGCTGATGGTGTCTGCAGGTTTCCCATTTCAGAGCGTCAGCGCGCAGTGTTTGCTCGGTGTCGAACTTGGTCTTGCTGAAAAAGCCAATCGATGCCTTGCCATCCGGTTTGAAGCGAATTTCGAGACCAGCCCGGGTATAACTCACGGGGTGGGCCGGATCGACAGGGGCACGGTAGGCAAATGTCGCCGCAATAGTAGTCTTGAGTTCAGGCGGCAACCCGGGCGGCAGTGGGATCTTGGCCTTCAAGGGTGATCCCTTCGCGATGAGACCCTGGTACATGACCACGACTTCGTCTTCGGGCGAGTAGAGGATATCTTCAACTGTGGCGGGAAGCACGCCCCAGCCGACCTCCGTCTGATCGTGCCGATAAGGATTGAACTGCGCACGGGATACCAACAGCGCGTGCAGCATGATCGGATCGATCCGCTCGTGTACTGTGGCCTGTATGCCGGCGGCGAGCCGCAGGGCCAGAGGCGCTGCATAGCTGGTCCCGGCACGATGGCGTATGACGCGAGATGCAGGATCGACGATGCGCATCAGCTCCGTGGCGGACCCGCCGAACGCCACCGCATCTGGCTTAACTAGGCCAGGGCTTCGTCCCGGCCCCACGCAGCTGTAGAAGGCCCGCGCTGCTTTGCTATGGTGGCCATCGCTGGCGCCAACAGCAAAAGCATTGACAGCATCCCCGGGCGGCTGGATGCGACCCAGATCAGTTCCCTCATTGCCATCGTTGCCAACCGCGACGGTCATGAACAGGTCGCCAAAGGACAGAAAGTCGTCCAACCGCACCGTCCATTCGTGTGGGTCGTCATCCAGAATCGGTACGCGGGGACCCAGGCTCAGGTTTGCGAGGGAGTAGGGATGCCCATTGTCCCGTGCCGCCTGTAGGGTACTGATGATCCGGTCGATGACGTCGGCGACCTGCATGTCGCCGGAGGCACTGGGAAGCACTCGCACATGATCGACATTGCAGTAGGGTGGTGTGATCGTGTGTTGCGCCGGCCCAATGGCGCCGAACAGAAACGCTGATGTCACCGCTTGGCCGTGCTCAAGGTGATTAGGCTGGACCGCAGCCAAATCCGGCGCATCTAGCGCATTTACCCATGGCAGCAGCTTCGGGGTGAAACCGCCGTCGAAAATCACCGCCCTCAGGGACTCGTCGATGGCGGCTTGCTGAGGAAGTGGCGGGGCAAATGCCAGTGAACGGGTCATACCCTGATCCGGCGTAATGGGGTCATCCGTCAGCACCGGCATGTTGCGGATGGCGCGCAGGTGGGTGAAGGATTCGACGACCCCGACGAACTCGCGCGTCGCGTCCACTTGGATTTGCAACGGCAGGAACGTTAATCCGCCAATTGTCCTAGCTCGCCGGTCGTCGAAGTGGGCATTCAGTTTCCGGGCCAGCTCAAAGAATGCGCGATTGATATCCGGATCGTGGACTGCTGCATGCAGCACGACCTCGAAATTGCCGTCGAACTCGGTGAAATCCAGACCCTGCTTGCGATCCTGTGGCAGAAAGGGATCGATGCTTTCAAGGCGGTTGAAACAATCCTGAACCGTCTGGGGCGTCTCCGCGTCGGCGAGCAATGTCGATGCCCGTACAAAGCTTTCCGCTGTACCTGCCACAATGAGCATGGCAGTCGGTAAGCGCTTTGGCGGCTTGCCCCGTACCATCTTGCGCGGCGTTACATCGATGGCGCGTGAACCGAGAAGCCGCAACCCTGCATTGTTCAGAAGCGATGTTGGGAAGTAGGACTTGGCTAGAAACTCAGGGTGGATGATGAGCTTGGCTGCAATCTCTCTACGCGGCGCGAGCTTGGAATCTTGGTGCAGAGCCGTTTGGGCAAGCTTGTCTAGCGTTGGCCCAAATAGGGAGCGCTGATGTTCGATAGCGTAAGGCAACGGCTTTGGCCGGGTCGACCCAGACCAATCACCGTTTTCGATGAGCTTCTCACCCTGTCCAATCAATAGGTTCCCTGTAGGCTCAGCCATGATCATCTCCCTGAATAGTTTTCAGATCTCGTAGGACGGTAGTGTGGGTAGTGTGAAGTTGCCGGGCGATTTGGTGCGCACTCTGCCCCGCGCCATGGAGCAAGCTGACCATCTCCCTGCGCGACTGGATGGTTGACTTCTGTTGGCTCTGTTCGTGCGCGCACAGCTGCAATGCTGTCGAGAAATCCATTTGACTCAACAAGGCGCGCTTTCTAGCGTGCATGACTAGGCGGGTCACGTCCGACAATGGGCGCCCCTCGAATTTCGGAGCGAGCGCGGTTGACAGCGGACCAGGTACGTCCAGAGCCCTGAGGATCTGCGAAATTTGGGCACGCCCCGGAGCCGGAAACCGGATGCTTAACTCAAATCGACGCAATATCGCTGGATCAAGGAGGTCCTCAAAGTTGGTTGCGGCAACCAGCAGTGAAGGGCCATTCCACGAATCCACCGCTTGCAGCAGCACGTTGACTACGCGCTTCAACTCGCCCACATCCTGCTGATCATCGCGGCGTTTTCCCAGAGCATCGAATTCATCGAGAAAAAGCACGCACGGTGTCGTCCGTGCGTATTCGATCGCCTGGGTGATGTTTTGTCCGGTCTTGCCGAGATAGCTGCTGATGGTGGCGGAAATGTTCAGCGTCGCGAGCGGCAACTCCAATTGCTGCGCGAGCCAGCGGGCCGCCAAGGTCTTTCCGACACCTGGTGGCCCGTGCAACAGGACGGTGCTCACTGGTGTCAGTCCTGCCTCCTGTAGTACGGGCTGCGAGGACCACTCGGCAGTCAAACGGTGCAAATTGATCTCTACTGTGTCGGGCCAAATGGGCTCTTGTGGCAACAACGGTACATCCTCAATGACCAGCACTTCTGGCACTTCCGGTCGCTGAACCACATTTGGAGCGAAGCGCGTCAAGGAGCTCGGAGCTGCGTTCAAACCTGCAGAAATTGCTTCGGATAGCTCGGGGGCCGTTTTCCGCATCAACTGGGCAAGTCGCATCCCCCGAAGCTTGAAGCGAGTGGCATGGCCGCTCGCGCCTTCTTGCATCAGTGCTGACCATTCCTTTCGTAGTTCTTCTTTCATATGGTCTCGGTGCAAAATGGAACTATTTGGAACATGATTGCAATTATGTTCCATGTTTGCAGGGTCTGAGCCGTCGGTTGTGAAAAATTACCTTCTTGTTTGGCGTGAGTCGCACAGTGCTGGTCGCTTCCTGCACGTCTTGGCAGCTGAGATGAAACACCCCCTGAGTCGCTTCGCGCCTTCCCCCTCTCTCTACGCGCTGCGCGCTACGGGAGGGGGACGCAGCCAGTGCGGCGGGGCGGCCCTTGCGCGGCTGCCCTGGCTTGGGCCGCGCCCGTTTCATGCCCTGCGGGTGGCGCGCAGCGCTATGGATAACTGATACCTGCAGATCTCATCAAGGCCCGATCGCAAGCGACCGCCGAAACTGCAGAGCCCGGCGATGGCGACACCCGCGAGCTGGCCAGGCCGGAAGGCTGTCACCAAAATTCTGTGGATGAGCCTGTGGACGGGCAAGATTTATCCACGCTGAAACGCCGATACGGACACCAAGTGGCGCAAATCCTTGTCCGACAAGGCATTTCATCCCTTCAGCTGAAGTTATCCGCGCTGAAACGCCGATATCGTTACGCTGAAACACCGATACGGGCACGCTGAAACGCCGATACAAAAGTATCGATTTCAGACTTAAGTCATTGATTTAGAATGCATTTTCAACAATCGGATGGCCGGCAAGTAGCTCTCCAAGTAGTTTTCATGTATGGACAAATAGTTGTTCTCTACAAAACGGTGGACAAGCAATTGATCCTGCGATTTCTTTCGTGAAAACGCGCAGCTTGCCCACATCCCCTGCGATAGGGTTTCGACATAGAGGAAGAGGTGAAGTGATGAGTGAGCATTGCAGGGCCTACAAGCGTCGGCCAGCCGATGATGGCGGGGAATATCTGCTGATACCGCGCGATGACGGAGCCTCTGAAATTCCGGTGACTCCAGGTGCGCCTGTGCGCCTTGTCATACCCATGCCGGATCAACAGAATCACACGCCCCAAGTCGCCAACTCGGCGGAAGTCGATGCAGCTGTCCAAGCGTTCTTTGCCTCCATCCACAAGTCCAGCTAGTCAATCCAACATGCAGTTGCCAGCAAGCAGCGACCCCAAATCATGACGCTGTAGCTGCTCCCCCCCCGCCCCTCGCCAGCGAGGGGAGCGAGTCGCCCTCTGTCGTCAGGGGTGCAGGCGGGCGGTGCGCTTCGCTTCCTTCGACTGCCCCCCAGACTGGAGGCTTGGGGCGCTCCTGCCGCGTCAAGGGGCCGAGTCCTCGCCCTATGGGCTGCGGGCCGCACCAACCCCTTGACCCGTCATCCGCTGGCCGAAGGCAGGCCGCGCGCTGCGATCCTGGCCAAGGCTTCGGTTTTCGGCTGGAAGTGGTGTCAAGGGCACGCCCGGAGGCCGCATGCGGAGCGCAGCCGAAGGCGAGCACCGAACGGGTGAGGACGTGGGCGAAGCCGTACCCTTGATGCCGCTGGAGGCTATACAGCCTTTCGGCAAGGGGGAGGTCAAGGGCAACGCCCGCCGCGCCTGCCCCCGCAGCCAGTCGGGCAAGAACCGACGCGGGATGCAACCCGAAGGGGGTTGCCCAAGCGGAGCGCGGAGCGGGGACTGGTAGTAGGAATAGTAGTAGTAAGGCTATTACTATTCCTACGGAATCCGGCTTTTGATTCCGAATGGTGACAGGGCAACGACCTGGTCGATTTGCCAGCGTCACCAAGCCAGGCAGATGGTGACGTGCCGCGCGATCAAGGGAGATCCGTTGTCACCAAAAGAACCCCGCCGAGGCGGGGTCGAGGCTGTTGCTATGGTTCCTGCTCTAACGACGGCAGGGGGTAAACGTGTTCAATGTTTCGCATGTTGTAGGCGTATTCCGGGCGGCCTAGCGTCGTAGGCCGGCCGCCATTGCGCTTCGCAGCTTCGGCTACCTTTGCCACATCGAGCGAATAGGCACCCGCCAAGCCCGGCACATGCGCTTTAGCCGTGCGCGGGTTTTCGGTGTGTTCCCACTCTTGCAGCCAGTGGGCAATTCGCTGGCTGTCAGACGTGTGGCCGGTGGCATAGGTCATGAGCCGCATCAGGGCTTCATGTTCAAGTTGGCTGAACATGGCTTATTTACCTTTCACGTCGCCGCCCGGCTGCTGGGCCCATGCCGACGCCAAACGTTCCTTAATCGCTTCCCGATATGCGGGGTTGCGCGCCCACACGCTGCGGCCCATAGCAAGGTGTTCGGCTCGCCGCGCTGTCGTCTGGTGGCCGGTGCGAGGGTCAAGGCGGGTTGATGTGGGATTGACCACGTTATGAGCAGCGCCCACGGCACGGGCCGGCGACATTGCACCCGACGCGATTTGACGCAGTGACAGCGCGGAGGTGGAAACGCCGCCTGCCAAGCCAGATGCCATGTTGCCCGCCTGCATGGCAATCCAGCTCAGAATCAGGGTCAGGCCAAACATTTGAAGCCCGGCGATATAGGGGTTTTGTACGCCCTCACCTGACAAATCAATGCCGCCGATGAAGCCATTAAATGCGACGATGCCGAAGGACATGATGAGGGCGAGAATCACAATCGTGAAAATGTAATTCATCACCTGACCTATCCACCTGTCGAAAAACTGCGAGGTCATCGGGAACATGGCGCACGCAATGAAAAACGGGCCAAGGGCGAACATCACGGCAAGGGAGAACTTCGCCACGATGATATTCACGCCGCCGACGATGGAAAATATCAGGGTTCCGATGGAAATGAAGATGCCAGTAATGAACCACGATGCCGCTGCGCCGATGTTCCATCCTGCATCGCTGGCTTGCTGCAAGGCGATAGAGGCCAGTTGAGCGCCCTTGTTCACGACCTCATCAAGCGTTTGATAGATGGTGGAAGGCGGCGTACCCGGAGCGCTGATTTTCAAAACGTCGGAGAGGCCAGTTTCAATACCGTTCAGCGTGCCCACGACTTGTTCGTGATACCCGTCAGCCGTGAAGGCGAAATAGCCGATAAACAGAATCTTTGCCCATTGCTTCATGACCGTCCAAAACGGCGATTCCATCGAGCCAGTTGCAACCGCATAGCCAGACATCACGATGTATAGCGTGACGCAGGCAAGAACAGCCATTTGCAGCTTGTATATTAATTCGTTAGCCGCTGGCACCATAAACGCATTGGTGGCGTTCGTGATCGTTTCACCAATGAAGGTGAATAATGTGAGTTCGTCCATATCATCCACTTACCTTGTGAATTTGGGAGGGGTGGCCTTAATTTTGAAATTTTGGCTGCCGAATATTGTTTGATCGTGTGCCGATTTGGCATTTATGCAATTCGGAGTGCCGGCAATTTCGCCCGGACTGTTCTTGCATTTTTTGATCATTTCGATGCGTTCGGCGTCGTGGGTTTTGTACCAATCGACGGTTTGAACGACTTCAACGGGTTGATCTTCTTTGCAGCCGGCCAACGCCATGAGCGCGACCAGGACGATAGAGAGCTTTTTCATTTGCCCACCTCGCGGAAGTTGTCGGTGTCGATCACCCGGCCATTTTTGGCTTCGTGTTCGTGGACGTATTGCAGGGCATAGGCCAGTTCGGCCGCGTCGATGATGCGCAACATGGCGACGACACGTAAGGCACCTTCACGCGAGCCGGTCCAAGAGAGCGCGAGGCGTTCCCCCGTGTTCTTGAGAAATAGCAGGCACCCGCCGAGACATGCCGCAGACATGAATGCTGCAAGGTAGGCATTCATCGGAGCGTTTTGGTGCGGTAGGGTGATGCCTGACCAAGCTACCGCCGCGATCAATAGCGGCATGATGGCAAGCAAGGCGGCCAGCAAATGGCCATGGAACATCTTGGGAGCCCGGCGCGAAACCTCGCGTAGGAAGCCGAGCCGATCAATGCAGACCCACAAACGCCATATTGCCAGCAATATGAACGAGCAAAGTGCCACGATGGGCAGATGAATATAAGAAACCATGTTCGCCTCTCCTGAATAGGGAGGGACACCGGGCATTTCAGCCACTCTGCCAACGCTATCGGCAGTCTTGCCCACCTTCCGAGGGCGCACCCTTGCGGGCTATCACAACGTGTCTTCCCACGTCGCCATGCCGCTTACGGCCATCAGCTCAGGCTTTCACTGTGAGCGCCCTACCCCAGCAGGGTGGCGGGCTATGTAGAAGGTCGATGCCCCAGATTTGGGGTTAAACGCGCCAGAGCATGATGCTTTGGCGCTTGCTATTGTCTCACTTTGACGCCTGAAAGTGGATGGCGGAGTGCATCCGGGCTTTGTAAAAAATGGGGCGACGACATCCAAATACTCATGCTGGTATACGTCTGAAATTTGGTCATGACCAAATTTTGAAGACGACCCCGCGAAGTAGTGATTTATTTGGTCATGACCAAGAAAACGAGAGGATGAGGACTAATGCAGGATAGGCTAATCGCCGGTATGTTGTGCGCACAGCTTACACATTGATCCCCCCTTTTCACGTTTGCATGACCTGTTGGAGCTGTTATGGAGAAACCGAGCCGTGCCATGAACATCCACCTGGGCGAAGACCTCAAAGCGCGCTGGGTGGATTACTGCACCGGTCTTGGAAAGACACCCGGCGCAGCAATCAAAGAGGCCATCGAGCAGCAGCTAGAGAAGGCTGCCAAGAATCCATCACCGCCGCCTATGCGCCAGACGGGCGAAGCGCCCGACGATGAACCCAAGGTGCGGTTTGAAATCCTCATGACCAAATCCGAAAAGCTGGCCGTGCTGGAACGCTCCAACCTTGAGCGTTGTTCGCAACGGCGCTGGATCATTGACGCGATCCGGGCGGGCCTTACGCGCGAACCTCAGTTCGGCATGAAGGAAATCGACGCGCTGGGCGAGTCGAACTATCAGTTGCTTGCCATCGGGCGCAACGTCAACCAAGTAGCCAAGGCCATGAACGAGGGGCGGCGCGATTCCGTCACGATTGAATCAATCGAACGGCTGCGCGGGATCATCGACGCGCATACGGAGAAAGTCAGCACCGCCATTCGTGCCAGCGTGGAGCGGTGGTACATCGAGTAAGCAGAACGCGTCCACCGGATAGCTGCATAGCAACAGGTGTGATCTGACCGGCCGGTGTGTCGGTCTGTCGCCGGTGACCGCTTCCAGGCTATGCTGTGTGACGTGTACGACTTCGCGCGACAGGCCGACTTCCGGGCATGGCAAGATGTGAAATCACAATGTCTCTGTCGTCCTTGCGCCTACGTCCGCTCCTTAAAACGCTGGTAGGCGCCTTCTTTTCGGGGCCACTTAAGGTATTGTTTCAAAAAAATTCCGCCAACTCTGGCTCAGGTCACGTTGTGGCTGGGACTAGGCAATCAGGAGTGCTATGACAGATGACGAATTTAGTGGCCTACTTTTTAGGGGGGAGGGAGAAACTCTCGACTTCAAGGTTCAATGCTACGACTTGAAGCAAGGCCGTGGGGACCTGATTAAGGACATCTTATCGATGGCCAATACTCCGCGAAATGGAGCTGCTTACATTGTTCTTGGCGTTGACTGGAGCCCTGAAAATGGCAGTCAGGTGGTAGGCCTGTCAGCGCAAGTGGACGATGCTGAACTACAGAATGCATTTGGCCGTGATCGTGTTCAGCCAACCCCTAGGTTCACATACTCACCACGCGTTAGGGATGGATTGCAAGTCGGAGTGATTGAGATTCCGGCGGGGCAAGATGGCCCATACACACCTGTCAAGGAGGTGGACGGACTACAGGCCGGGGCGGTCTACTATCGACGTGGAACCCAGAATGACCGTGCCGTTGGAACTGAGCATCGGAGGATTGTGAGTTGGTTTCAAGGTGGAGAAGTTGGGCTGCCGGACCGACCGAATCAGGCCGCATGGCAAATTTTCTACGAGGCTGTCAGTCGCTTCACACCACAAAAGCGCTATCTCTTAGCCGCAGATCGCATCGAATCTGAAGGTAATTCACTACTAAGTGCCTTGGGCCAGGTTCCTTGGCGTGCAGTTATTGATTTTGACCCGGCGAGTGGCGCATCAGGTCTCCTTAGTGGAGTTGAAACTACGTTATCCCAGCATCGTGTCGTTCACCGTGTGGTAAGCGGTGACAACAGAATTCATCCAGATCCCGGAACGCACTGGTTCTTTGCTCGCGGCCTGCAAGGACGCCAGGAGACACTTGTGCTTGGCGACCATCGCGCTTGGTTAAAGGCATACAAGTCTGAACTGGGCAAGCAGCTTTCCCGTCTTTCGGCCTCTTGGAGTCCGTCGCCTGTCGTTGCGGTGCTCGTGTGGTCCGATTCAAAATTTCGCAGCCATCTCCGAAGCTTGATAGAGGAGCTATATGGCTCATTTGGAGAAGCGGTCGAGATCGTAGTTGTCTCAAACGACTCCGCCTCCTTCGAGGGAACAGTGGAGGAGTTGGGTGCAACTTTTGTTTCCTTGAGCCTGCGCAGCTTCTGCGCAGGAATCGGCTTGCATTTTTCAGAAGCCGGCGCAGGAAGCGGAGAACGCTATGTATTGCCGACCGCCAGCGGTGCAGGTATTGAAGTCCCAACTGACATTTGGCTCTGGCTTAGCGAGGATCTTGAATTAGCCCACAGAGCAATTGGCTTTGATGGTGACGACAGCGCAGAGGCCTTTCGGCGAGGTGGGGATATAGGCTGGCGGAACCTTCAGTTGGGGCACGATTGCGACCGTGACTCAACATTGGCGGCAAGGTCACAGGTAGAAGAGGACTTGCGGAAGCGGCAGACAGTTCGGATCAATTTCTATCATGCCCCCGGTTCTGGTGGAACCACTATAGGACGTCGCATTGCCTGGGACTTGCACTCGGCATATCCAGTCACATACCTGACACGCTGTTCGCCGCGAGATACTGCAGAGCGAATTGGAAAGGTCGCAGTCCTAACCGAAAGCAGTGTGCTGGTAGTTGTAGACGGGGGAAGGCATTCTGAGCGAGAAATCGACGATCTTTTTGAATTCCTTCGCGCTGGCCAGGTCCCGGTTGTGCTCCTGCAAGTGCTACGCAGGTTTCAACCTCAAACTGCGGGCAAGCGACAGTTCTGGCTGGGTGAAGGTCTCAGTCGGATTGAGGCAGATCGCTTTCGCGACGTCTACACCAATGCAGTTCCCGAAAGACGCGAGGAGCTGACACAACTTGCAAGTCGGAGTGGAAGTTCTGTCTATTGCAATGCGTTTTTCTTCGGGCTAACGGGCTATGGCAAGGACTTTCGAGGCCTAAGGCCATACGTGGCACGGAGAGTCGAGGGTTTAACGACCACGCAAAAGAGATTCTTGGCTTTCCTGGCAATCGGTCACTATTACGGGCAACAGTCCATTCCAGTCAACGCGTTTGCGTCAATGTTCCAGTTGCCTGCAACCAAGGCTCTGAGTGTTAATGGAGTATTTAGTGGCGATTCAGCACCGTCGCTTGATCTCGTTGTAGAGGTTGCGGGCGGCGAATGGCGAACGGCTCACCAGTTGATTGCACTTGAAATTTTGCAACAAGTTCTGTCCCCAGAGGACAGCAATATTCCTCAAACGGTTTGGCGGCAGAATCTCTCTCTCTGGGCAAAAACATTTGCAGATTTCTGTCGTGGTGATGCGCACGTGAGTAGCGATCAACTTCTCGAATTGGTTCGCCGCGTCTTCATTTACCGGGATAACGTCGAAGTGCTTGGAACAGAGCGTTCAGGGCAGAAGGGCTTCTCCAGATTGATTCAGGATATTCCGTCCGAGCAGGGGCGTTTAGAAATTCTTCGCCACTTGACTGATCGTTTTCCCGAAGAGGCGCACATTCATGCGCATTTGGCCCGACTGCTGAGCCTCAGTGGCGAGCACAAAGAAGCACTGGAATCAATTGACTTTGCCATCTCGCTCCAGATGTCAGATCATCTCCTGCACCACATGCGCGGGATGGTGCTACGTCAACGCATGAAGGGAGAAGTGGAAGCGGGGAACTCCGTTGAATCAATCGTTGAGACTGCTGTGCTCGGTAGTGCTAGCTTTGGGCGCGCTCGTGAAATCGGTCCTGATGAAGCGCATGGATTCATCAGTGAAATTCAGTTGCTAATCGATCTCATTGATGGTGCGAGCAAGATCAGAAAGCTCTCGCCTCAAAAACTACTAGTTGATGCTGGTTCTCCACAGTTTCTAAAGGGCTCTTTGGACAGAATCGAGGATCTGCTGGATCAGGTTCAACGACTATATGTGGGCGAGCAACCAAGCCACTACGTCCTAGATTGCCGCGCCCGAGTGCAACGCATCTACGGTGACTTTCAGTCTGCGCTGCAGGACTGGGACAGCCTCCTGAGTCGGCCAGGTGTTGCGAAATGTCCAGTACGCCGCCAGATCGTATGGACGATTCTCCGTCGCCACGACGGCAACTGGGACCAACTTGGCAAGAAGGAAGTAGAACGCATCCGAACCCTTTTGGAAGAGAATTTGGCGGAGGAGCCCTACGATTCAACAAGCTTGAGAATGTGGCTGCGCTCTATTCGCTATCTCAAAGTTCAGCCATCGCTTGATTCGGTCATTGAGAAGGTTAGCTACTGGAAGGCTAACACTGGAACTTTGGACGCTGTTTTTTATTTATACGTGCTGCACACTTTGCGAGCGATGAAGGGTTCGCACCAATCTTTGGCTGACGCTGAGCAGGCGCTTGAAGAGTGCCGGCAAGTGACCCGCTTTCGACGCGACAGGACCCGGAGCTTCGAATGGGTCGGTTCTGGAGATGGCTTGGGTGAACTTATTCATCAAGGCCAACTAGGAGATTGGAAAGACGACTTCTGGGAACATCGGAGTTCACTTGTTCGGGTGCCTGGCACCGTCGCGTCTATCGACGCTCCGCAGAAGGGAGCCATCGAACTAGCCGGTGGGGTCAAGGCCTTTTTCGTTCCTGGAAAGTCTGACCTGCACTTTGGTCGAGACGAGAATGCTTCGGTAACTTGCTACGTCGGCTTTAGCTACGACGGCCCGCGAGCATGGGATGTTATTAAGGTCCAGTGACCTTGCTCGGTTGAGCAAGCGCCGTGAGCCGTATGCGAAACCGTTTAACAGCAGGAGCGACCGCCAGCATGAATGTGCGGGCGCCGAGGACCACATCCGCCCTTCCGCCCACCTGCTGAGACTTGGCTTGGGGAGGCACTTGAAAGCGCCGATTGATCCCGTTTTTGCTGGCTGCCTGAGCACTGTCATGAGAGGTGGCTCGGAGCATCAACTGCACTATGCTCCGAGTGGCGGGATTGATCAGCGCCAAATCCGACGTATGTGATCGTGGCGGATAACATCGCCTGAACAAAAGTCGGCAACGCATGCGCTACCAGTTTGTCGTGTCGATAGCTATTTCCGGGGCCAGATGCGGTACATCGGAAAGGGTATCCAGCGCTTGCTCAATCGTGCGAAATATTACGAAGCGGTCATTCAGCGTGATGCGGTGCAAGCGCCTGTCCTGACGCGCGTAAAGCGAGAAGCCGATGTTGTTGCTTGCCGCCAGAACAGCTTGGACACTCTTCGCGCCAGGTGTGTCGCATGCCGTACAGAATTGCTTGAACGTCCACGCGCCACCTTTGAGTCCTTGTGGTGCCAGCGGGGCGGAAAAGGCGGTACCGGCGTCGGCTGTCGGATTTTGAGTATTCCGTGCCACGTTCAGATTCCTATGAACATTGGAGCGCATTGACATGGGGTGGGCTGGGGAGCAGCCGCAAACCACCGTGCTCGAATGAAAGCCGCGCGGCCGGGTACAGGGCTTGTACGTCGTGTAGACAGCGGCGGAACTCCGCGCGGAAATGTGCCATCCCTTGAGGGCTCGAGGCGTAGCCGGCGCCGAACTGAAACCGCAATGACACCCATGGAATCAAGGCCGGCCGACGCAGGATGAACATGCGCCACGTCAGCCACAAATACATATCGATAGCCAGTGGCGAACGGAGGCGGTGCAGCACTCGAAGATCGAATGGAACGGCATAGTCCATGCATTCGCGATAGAACGCCTCTGACAACGTGATCGTGCTTTCCCAAAGCGATGGTTCGTGGGGATTCTTGGGATCCCAGAGCAGTACGCCTTCATCCGATAGCGCGACGTTCTTGTACGCGAAGTCTTGACCCTGGTGCGCCTTGAGTGAGATGACGGTGCTGAAAAGCTTGGTGGCTTGTATCTTCAATCGGGATGTGTCGCCACGCAGTCCACCGCTCGTTGAGAGTCCTAGCTTTTGAGCGAACTCGTTGAGACTCCGCCCAAGGGCCAGTTCACGCGAACCTGTCAGTTTTGCCTCTCGCGTTAACCATGCGGAAATGAGTCGAGGCAGCTTGCCGTAGGGAAGGCCGATGTCGGGGTCTACCAGCATGGTGATGGATGCAAGGCCATTGTCCCGTTTGTAGTGCGCGCCTTCGATCTTCCTGTGGGGCAGCGAGGCCCAGATCATGGCGCGCGCCATGTAACCGATCTGGCCGGCCGCAGCGGCGTCCTCTTCCTGTATTGCAACGGCGGTGGCAAGAAGGTCTGAGACCTTGGCTGCGCTGGCGTTGGCCGCTTTCGTTGAATAAATGCTGCCCTGATGCTCTCGGCCAGCGTTGTATCTCTGATCGACAAAATCGGAAGCGCCCTGCAACCAGGACATCAGGATTGCGAGGCGTGCAGGAGTATTCCATTGACCTCTGGGCTGTCCAAGCCCAAAGCGTCTGCCAATTGCAATGTGCGGAAGTAGACCCTGCGACCGATTCGCACCATGGTCGGCCGGAGCCGACGAGAGACATCGCCGTCTGAATAAAGCGCGACCCTAAATCCATCGGCAGAGCGTCCCAAAATCCCCGCCACATCGGCAATGCTCATCAGTGGCCCGAAGCGGTCCAGCAGAAATTCTTCCGTCGTCATGAATGCACCTATCACAGGACTAATTAGGCGCAATTCTGGGTAGTCAGCGGTAGTCGGACAAGCGCTCTGCTGGCGTAAGTGGTTGATTTAAAACCAATATTCCCTATCTTGGCATTCGTGGTTGACTAGCATTGACGACCAAAATTAGATGGATTGGCTATTGAGCTGAATGGGTGGATCGGCTGAATTCGTATGCAAATCAGAGGCTTGCGGGTGTAAGGAAACACTTGCTTGCACATTGAGCTGAAAAATTTCTGCAAGTTCGGTGCTCGCGAGTTTGAAAAATGACACAGAGGGCGAAATCACCGGCCTACTGCCGCACCCTATCCAGTTTCTCGACCAAGTCTTCCGCCCGCAAATGTGTGTACCTTTTCAGCATCTGCATGGATTTATGCCCACTGATGGCCGCTACTTCCTGGTCTGACAGCCCGGCCTCGACAAAGCGGCTAACTGCTTCATGGCGCAGGTCGTGAAATCGGAAATTCACTAGGCCGGCATCGACCTTGGCCTGTGTCCAGGCTTTGTCGAACATGTAGGGACGGCGCCTGCCGTCTTTGCCCGGTTCGCCAAAGAACAGGAGGTCGGTTTCGCCAGGGCGTATTGGGTTGTTTACGGCGTTCTGAAAAACTTGGGTAGCCGCTGCCGTGAGAGGAACCGTTCGAGGCGAAGAATTTTTCGTTTGATCAAGACGGATAACGCGGCGTTGCAGGTCAACTTGGCTAAGTCGTAGGCCAGCGATCTCAGAGAGTCGCATTCCCGTCTCTAGTGCGCCGCGCACGATCCAACTGAACATCGGGTTGGAGTGGCTATCCACGGCGGCGAGCAGGCGCTTGTTTTCCGTCACTGTCAGCCGGCGATTGCGTCCAGCACCTGGTGCAGGTCGGCGGATGTTGGAAACTGGATTGAATGGCAGGCCGATGCCCCATTCCTTGATTGCGATGGTGAAGAGGTGGCTAAGCAGTGCTAGCTCCAGTCGCACCGTGTTGTTGCTGCGTGGAACGGGCTTGCCCTTTGCATCGTCATCGCCAGCGAGCCGGGTGTCGCGGTACTGTGCGACTATTTCGGCACTCAGTGCGGCGAGAGAGTATTTGCCCAGATGCTGGGTCAGTGCCAGGGCTTTTTTGCGCTCGCCGACTTGGGTGGACTCACGTTTGGTGGGGGTGACTTCGCGCAGGTAGCGAGTGAGGGCTACTTCGACCGTCATGCGCTCGGCGGGGCCGCGCTGGATATAGACGCCGCGAACCATTTCGTCTTCGGTTCGGCGAGACCAGTCTTCGGCGTCGCGTTTGGTGCGGAATGTCTTAGCCGTTGGAGGCCAACCCGTCTTGCGGATCAGCGCTTTCCATGTGCCTGAAGGAGTCTTGACGATGGTTGCCATAGCGGTTTCGGTGAGGCTAGCGCCGCAGCACTGTACCGAAACTGTACCTGGCCAACGATTCTGAAAAATCCCCCAGTATCTGGGAGTTACCATCAAAGTCTCTAAGGCGTTGAAAACACTAGAGAATTTTGAATGGTGCCCGGGGCCGGAATCGAACCGGCACGCCTTGCGGCGGGGGATTTTGAGTCCCCTGCGTCTACCAATTTCACCACCCGGGCGGGAATTCGTGAAGACCTAAATTATGGCACAGTAGGGCTATGAAATATCCGACGATTGAAGATGCGGTAGGTCACACGCCGCTGGTGGCGCTGCAGCGCATCGGGGCGCAGGACAACGGGGCGCGGGGCAATGTGGTGCTGGGCAAGCTGGAGGGGAACAACCCAGCGGGGTCGGTCAAGGACCGGCCCGCGCTGTCGATGATCCGCCGTGCGGAAGAGCGGGGCGACATTCGGCCCGGCGACACGCTGATCGAGGCCACATCAGGCAACACCGGCATTGCGTTGGCGATGGCGGCGGCCATCAAGGGCTACCGCATGGTGCTGGTGATGCCCGAGGATCTGTCGATCGAGCGTGCGCAGACCATGAAGGCCTTTGGTGCGGAGCTGGTGCTCACGCCCAAGAGCGGCGGCATGGAGCATGCGCGCGATCTGGCTGAGGCCATGCAAAAGCGTGGCGAGGGCAAGGTGTTGGACCAGTTTGCCAACCCTGACAACCCGCGCATCCACTACGAAACCACCGGCCCCGAGATTTGGGAGCAGACGGGCGGGCGCATCACGCACTTCGTGAGCGCCATGGGCACCACCGGCACCATCACAGGCGTCTCGCGTTTTCTTAAGGAAAAGAACCCGGCGATCCAGATCATTGGTGCGCAGCCTGAAGAAGGCTCGCGCATTCCCGGCATCCGCAAGTGGCCGCAGGAATACCTGCCCAAGATCTATGACGCGAGCACGGTGGATGAGCTGGTGTATGTGAGCCAGGACAATGCCGAGGACATGTGCAGGCGCCTGGCGCGCGAAGAGGGCATCTTTGCGGGTATCTCGGCTGCCGGTGCCTGCTGGGTGGCGCAGCAGATTGCAGCGCGCGAGAGCAATGCCACCATCGTGTTTGTCGTGTGCGACCGGGGCGACCGGTATCTGTCCACCGGGGTGTTTCCGGCCTGATCGTCGGTTGCAACCGGTTGGGCTTGAGAAGTTTGAATCAAATTGCCTGACTATGTACATACCTCAGACATCGCTCCCCAATCCGTTCGGGCCGTGGGTGTAAAGTCTGAGGGAGATCGCTATTCAGGTCGAATTGGCTGCTAGCGCTTTATTGATAAGCGCTAGTAGCTATTAAAAAAATAGCAAATGAACTACGAAACCCGCCACTGCACCCACTGCGGCACCGCGCTGCAGCCCATCACGCTGGCCGAAGATGGCGGCGACAAGGAGCGCCTGCGCTGCCCCGCCTGCGGTTGGACGCATTGGAACAACCCTACGCCAGTGCTGGCCGCCATCGTGGAGGTGGGCGGCAAGGTGCTGTTGGCGCGCAATGCGGCCTGGCCGGCCAAGATGTTTGCGCTGATCACGGGCTTCATGGAGGCGGGCGAGTCGCCCCAGGAGGGCATTGCGCGCGAGGTGAAGGAGGAGACCAACCTCGATGTGCAGTCCACCACGCTGGTGGGGGTGTACGAGTTTTTGCGCATGAACCAGGTCATCATTGCCTACCATGTGGTGGCCGAGGGCGAGGTGCGCTTGTCACCCGAGCTGGTGGATTACCGGCTGTACGATCTGCACGAACTCAAATGCTGGCCTGCGGGCACGGGCTACGCGCTGGCCGACTGGCTGCGCATGCGCGGGCACGAGCCGGTGTTCTTCACGGCCGAAGAAAATGAAGAGCGCCGCCGCGGCCTGAATTTGCCGCCCAAGGACTGAAGAACACACACAGTAAACGCAAAAAACACCATGGACACCCACAAAGAAATCGATACACGGGGCCTGAACTGCCCCCTGCCCATCCTCAAGGCCAAAAAGGCTCTGTCCGACATGGCCAGCGGCCAGTTGCTCAAGGTGGTGGCCACTGACGGTGGCTCGCTGCGCGACTTTCAGGCCTTTGCCAAGCAGACGGGCAACGAGCTGGTGGAGCAGCAGACGGTGGGTGAGGAATACATCCACATCCTGCGCAGGCGCTAGACGCGGCGTGCCGGGCCGAGCCGTTGGTGGCTCGGTGGCACGGCCCCACAAAGCAAAACCCTCCCGCAGCGCTGGCTGCAGGAGGGTTTTTGTTTGGTCATGCCTGCTAGAGCCGGGGGCAAGAGCGAGCTGGTGGTTTTTTACAGATCCAGCGCCTTCAGGTACTCACGGAATTGAGCGCCCACCTGCGGGTGCTGCAGCGCCAGCTCCACCGTGGCTTCCAGAAAACCTTCCTTGCTGCCGCAGTCGTAGCGTTTGCCCTCGTACTGGAAGGCGTACACGGCCTCGTTCTGCATCAGGCGGGCGATGCCGTCGGTGAGCTGGATCTCGCCACCCACGCCACGCGGCTGGTTGCGGATTTCGTCGAACACGCCGGGCGTGAGGATGTAGCGGCCTGCCACACCCATGCGCGAAGGGGCCACGTCGGCCTTGGGCTTCTCGACGATGCGTTCGATGCGGATCAGGGGGCCACCAGCGGGCTCGCCCGCGACGATGCCGTAGCGGTGCACCTGGTCCTCGGGCACTTCCTGCACGGCGATCACCGAGCGGCCTTGTTGGCGGAAGGCGGTGGCCATCTGGGCCAGCACGGGCTGGCCGCCCTGGGGGCCGACCATCAGGTCGTCGGCCAGCAGCACGGCAAAGGGCTCCTTGCCGACCAGGGCTTCGGCGCATAACACGGCGTGGCCCAGGCCCAGCGAGCGGGGCTGGCGCACGAAGGCGCAGTCCATGTCACTGGGCTGGATGGAGCGCACCAGCTCCAGCAGCGCGCTCTTGCCAGCGGCTTCCAGCTCGGCTTCCAGTTCGTAGGCGGTGTCGAAATGGTCTTCGATGGCGCGTTTACTGCGGCCCGTCACAAAGATCATGTGGCGGATACCGGCAGCATAGGCTTCTTCCACGGCGTACTGGATCAGGGGCTTGTCCACCACGGGCAGCATCTCCTTGGGCGATGCCTTGGTGGCGGGCAGAAAGCGCGTGCCCAGGCCAGCAACAGGGAAAACGGCCTTGCGAACGGTGGTGGCAACAGTCATGGGTCTCCTTGGGTTGAGTGTTGTTGTGATTCGGGGCGGGGGCTTCTTTTTAGCCCAGGCGCGCCAGTTGGTCGCGCAGACGGCCCAGCGTGGCGCCAAAGTCGGCCACCCGCTTTTTCTCCTGGTCGATCACGGCGGGCGGGGCCTTGGCCACGAAGGCTTCGTTGCCCAGCTTGGCGTTGGCCTTGGTGATTTCGCCTTCGATGCGCGCGACTTCCTTGGACAGGCGGGCTTTTTCGGCCGCTATGTCGATCTCCATGTACAGCGACATGCGGGCGTCGCCCACCACGGCCACGGGGGCGGACTGGGCAGCGGCGGCCCAGGCGGCTTCGTCGTCGAACACCTTGACCTCGCTGAGCTTGGCCAGCGACTGCAGCACCGGGGCCACGCCGCGCATGAAGTCGGTGTCGCTCACGGTGTAGAGCGGCAGGCGGGTGGAGGGCGAGACGTTCATCTCGCCCCGCAGGGCGCGGCAGGCGTCCACCAGGCCCTTCACACGGGTCATGTGTGCGATGGCATCGTCGTCGATCTTCTCGGGCTGGGCCTCGGGGTAGCGGGCAATGCTGACCGACTCGCCTTTCAAGCCCGCCACGGGCGCCACCGTTTGCCACAGGGCTTCGGTGATGAACGGGATGATGGGGTGGGCCAGGCGCAGGATGGCTTCGAGCGTGCGGATCAGCGTGCGGCGCGTGGCGCGCTGCTCGGCCTCGGTGCCGTTCTGGATCTGCACCTTGGCGATCTCCAGGTACCAGTCGCAGTATTCGTTCCAGACAAAGTCGTAGATCGTGTTGGCCACGTTGTCCAGGCGGTACTCGGCAAAGCCCTTGGCCACCTCGGCCTCGGTTTTTTGCAAGAGCGAGGTGATCCAGCGGTCGGCCTGGCTGAATGCCAGGTAGCCGTGGGCGCTGCCGCCGGGCTGGCAGTCGGCCTTGGTGTGTTCTTTCAGGCCGCAGTCCTGGCCCTCGCAGTTCATCAGCACAAAGCGGCTGGCGTTCCAGAGCTTGTTGCAGAAGTTGCGGTAGCCCTCGCAGCGCTTGCTGTCGAAGTTGATGCTGCGGCCCAGGCTGGCCAGTGCCGCAAAGGTAAAGCGCAGCGCATCGGCGCCATAGGCCGGAATGCCCTCGGGGAACTCCTTTTGTGTGTTCTTGCGCACCGTGGGCGCGGTCTCGGGCTTGCGCAGGCCGGTGGTGCGCTTGTCGAGCAGGGGCTCAAGGGCAATGCCGTCGATCAGGTCCACCGGGTCGAGCACGTTGCCTTCGGACTTGGACATCTTCTTGCCCTGCGCGTCGCGCACCAGGCCGTGGATGTACACATGCTTGAACGGCACGCGGCCCGTGAAGTGGGTGGTCAGCATGATCATCCGGGCGACCCAGAAGAAGATGATGTCGTAGCCCGTGACCAGCACGGTGCTGGGCAGGTAGAGGTCAAAATCCGAAACTCCCGTTCGCGCTGAGCTTGTCGAAGCGTGGGCCCCGGCTTCAGGCCAGCCCATGGTGCTGAAGGGCACGAGCGCGGACGAATACCAGGTGTCGAGCACGTCCTCGTCGCGGCGCAGCGTTTTACCGGGGGCCTTGGCCTGCGCCTCGGCCTCGTTGCGGGCCACGATCACGTTGCCGTCTTCGTCGTACCAGGCCGGAATCTGGTGGCCCCACCACAGTTGGCGGCTGATGCACCAGTCCTGGATGTTGTTCATCCACTGGTTGTAGGTGTTCACCCAGTTCTCGGGCACGAACTGCACCTCGCCGCTGGCCACGGCGTCGATGGCCTTTTGCGCGATGCTCTTGCCCGTGGGGTCTTGCTCGCTCACCTTGCTCATCGCCACGAACCACTGGTCGGTCAGCATGGGCTCGACCACCTGGCCGGTGCGGGTGCAGATGGGCACCATGAGCTTGTGTTTCTTCGTCTCCACCAGGGCGCCAGAGGCTTCCAGATCGGCAACGATAGCCTTGCGGGCTACGAAGCGGTCCATGCCGCGATATTTGTCCGGTATTGCTTGCTGACCTTCAAAATTGGCCAGCTCGTTTCCGTAGAAGAAGGATGTTTCGCCTGCGTTGATTCGTTGCCGCAGCTCTTGCATTTTTGCTGCATCGTCGCCCGATGGGTGAGCAACGACGTGTGCTTGCAAGTCCAACACAGTAATCATCGACAGCTTGTGGCGCTGGCCCACGGCGTAGTCGTTCTGGTCGTGCGCGGGGGTGACCTTCACCACGCCCGTGCCGAACTCTTTGTCCACGTAGTCGTCGGCGATGATGGGGATCTCGCGGCCCACCAGGGGGAGCACCACGTTCTTACCGATCAGGTGCGTGTAGCGTGCATCCTCGGGGTGCACCATCAGCGCCACGTCGCCCAGCATGGTTTCGGGGCGGGTGGTGGCCACCGTCAGGCTGCCCGAGCCATCGGCCAGGGGGTAGGCGATGTGCCACAGCGAGCCGTCTTTTTCTTCGCTCTCGACTTCCAGGTCCGACACTGCGGACTGCAGCTTCGGGTCCCAGTTCACCAGGCGCTTGCCACGGTAGATCAGGCCCTGTTCGTACAGCTTGACGAAGGTGTCGGTCACCACCTTGGAGAGCTTGTCGTCCATGGTGAAGTATTCACGGCTCCAGTCCACGCTGTCGCCCATGCGGCGCATCTGCGTGGTGATGGTGTTGCCGCTTTGCTCCTTCCACTCCCACACCTTGGAGACGAAGTTCTTGCGCGCCTCGGGCGGGGTTGGGCCCATGTCGTGGCGGCTGATGCCCTGCTCTTGCAACTGGCGCTCCACCACGATCTGCGTGGCGATGCCCGCATGGTCGGTGCCCGGCACCCACACGGTGTTGAAGCCCCGCATGCGGTGGTAGCGCGTGAGGCTGTCCATGATGGTCTGGTTGAACGCGTGGCCCATGTGCAGCGTGCCCGTCACATTGGGGGGCGGCAACTGGATGGAAAACGCGGGCTCGCCCGCCTGCGGCGCACCCGTGCCACGGTAGCCCGCGGTGCCGTACCCGCGCTTTTCCCATTCGGGGCCCCAGTGGGCTTCCAGCGCAGCGGGTTCAAAGGACTTGGACAGGCTTTCGAGGCCGGGTTGTTGCAGGGGCATGCTCATGGGGTGTGGCTGTGGGCGGCTTCAGGGCGGCGCGCCCCGATAGACAAGAGGGTGAACCGTCCATTTTAAAGGACCATCGCCGCAGCGCGGAGGCGGGCCGGGATGCCTGGGCCATGGAGTGTGCGCCCATCGCCGCCAAGGCCATCCTGGCGCGCGGAGTTGGTGTGGGTGAAGTGTTGATTTGCTATTGTAATAATAGCATCAAGGGCTTATGGAATAAGCGCCAGGTGGCAATTTGTCACTTAAATTGCCCGGCAGGCCCGTCGGCAGGAGGGGCGCTGGAAGCCCAGGGGCCTCGCCGCCTGCCCGTGCGCCTTTGGCAAGCGCAGCAGGCAAGGCGGGTGTGCGCTTTTACTTGCGCACGAACTCCGGCCGGTCGTTTTGCTGTGGCTTGAGCGGCTCGGCCGCTTTGCCCGCGGCGCGTTCCTTGCGCCATTGTTCCTTGCGTGCGGTCCATTCATTGAGCCGCGCGTGGGCCACGGTGCTGTCTTTTTCCATCTGTTCGTCGTTGGCCAACTGGGCCGACAGCTCCAGGCGGATGCCGTTGGGGTCGAAGAAGTAGATGCTCTTGAAGATGTGGTGGTCGGTCACGCCCAGCACCTCGACGCCGTGGGCTTCCAGGCGTTGTTTGGTGTTCTCCAGCTCTTCGACCGTGTTCACGCGGAAGGCCACGTGGTTGACCCACAGCGGGGTGTTGGGTGAAGGCTCGGCTTTCACGTCGTCGCCCAGGTCGAAGAAGGCGATGAACGAGCCGTCTTGCAGGCGGAAGAAGAAGTGTGTGTAGGGGCAGTATTCGCCCGTGCTGGGCACATAGTCGCTCTGGATGATGTGGTACAGCGGCAGGCCCAGGATGTCTTCGTAGAACTGGCGCGTTTCCTCGGCGTCACGCGCCTTGTAGGCGTAGTGGTGCAGCTGCTGCACGGCGGCGGGCGGTGGCAGGGTGGCCAGGTCAGGCGTCTTCAGGATGGCGTTCATGCGTTGTCTCCTCAAATTAGGTGGTTGTAATTCTACTATCCGTAATTGATTTACGTTAAGTTAATTTTCTAATCCAACACTGCCGACCTTGCCATCATGAAAAAAGCCACCCAGGCATGGCTGCCGTGGGTGGCTGATAGGAGGTGCCGAGGCGGCGCGCACAAAGGCGCGGGCGCTATCGAAATTACTGCTTCACGGCTTCGATCTGCACGACCAGGCGCACGTTTTTGGAGAAGCCCCAGTCCACGCCGTAGTTCATGCCCCACTGGGTGCGGTCGATGGTGGCCTCGAAGTCGCCGCCGCACACTTCGCGCTTGAGCATGGGGCTGTCGTAGCAGTTGAACTGCGTGGCCTTGAGCGTGACGGGCGCCGTCTTGCCCAGCAGAGTGAGCTGGCCGCTCACTTCGCTGACCTTGTCGCCGTTGAAGCTGAACTTGTCCGACACGAACTTGATGGTGGGGTGCTTGGCGGCGTCGAACAGGTCAGCGCTTTGCAGGTGTTTGTCGAACTGGGGCGTGCCCGAGTTCACCGAGGTGGTGTCGATGGTGATCTCCACCTTGCCGGTCTTGGCTGCACGGTCGAATTCGACGGCACCTTGTTTCTTGTCGAAGCGCGCGCGGTTCGTGGTTGTGCCGAAATGGCCGATCTCGAACGTCACGAAGGTGTGCGTGGGGTCCACCGCGTAGTTGGCGGCCTGGGCGGCGCCAGCGGTGAGGGCGGTGGCAGCCGCTACGGCGAGCAGGGAGAACAGGGTCTTGCGCATGGGTGAATACTCCAAAAAGGACACGGTCAAAAAACAATCAAACAAACGGAGGGACTGACAGACGGACGGGAAACGCGGGAACAAAAAAAGAAGGACGTGTAAAAGCGGCGCGTGGGGCTGCCGGGCGCGCGTCAGAGCTTGCCCACGCCGGTGAGCGCCAGCTTGAACTTGACCGTCACGTCATCGGCCACCATCGAGGTGTCGGCCCACTCGTTCTCGCCGATCTTGAAGGCGAGCCGCTTGATGGGCAGGGTGCCGGTGGCCGTGGTGTTAGGGCCGCTTTGCGTGAGCGTCACGGGCACGACCACGTTCTGGGCGTTGCCCTTGATGGTGAGCTTGCCGGCCACTTCAAACTTGCCGCCGCCCAGCGCTTTGATGGTGGTGGACTCGAACTGCGCCTGCGGAAACTTCCCCACGTTGAACCAGGCGGGCTTGGGCAACTCGGCGTCGGTCTCGCGCGAGCCCAGCGTGGCGCTGCCGGTATCCACCGTGAACGCGATCTTGCTGGTGGCCAGCTTGGCCGGGTCAAACGCCACCTGGGCGCTGAACTTTTTGAAATGGCCGTCCAGCGGCACGCCCATCTGGCGGGCGGTGAACTGCACCTCGCTCTGGGCTGGCACCAACTGCTGCTGGGCCTGTGCGGCGTGGGCGCCCAGCACCAGGGCAGAGCCCAGCAGAGCGCGAAAGACGGTGGAAGACAGATTCATGAAAACAATCCCAGGGTGAAGGCAACAAGTACGAACGAAAGAAGTGCGAGTGCGCGAAGCCGGATCGATCAGCGTGGGCCCGGCAGCATGCGGGTGAGCAGGCCGTCACGGTCCACGATCTGGTGCTTGAGCGCTGCCGCGATGTGCAGCACCACGAGCGCGGCCAGGGTGAACGCCGTGTACTGGTGCCAGGGCTTGATGGCTTCTGCCAGGTCCTTGCTCACCGGCACGAAGTCCGGCAGTTGCCACAGCCCCAGGAACACGATGGGGAACCCGGCGGCCGAGCTGTAGGCCCAGCCGATCAGCGGCACGGCGAAGAACAGCGCGTACAGCAGGTAGTGGGTGCCGTGGTGGGCCAGCTTCTGCCAGGCTGGCATGGCCTGGCTGATGGCAGCGGGCAGGGCGGGTGGGCGGTGGGTGAGGCGCCAGGCCAGGCGCAGCGCCGACAGCGTGAGCAGGGTGATGCCCGCCCATTTGTGCCAGTTGTAGAGCTTGAGGCGCTGCGGCGAGAAGGGCAGGCCGGTCATGTAGATGCCGACACCAAACAGACCGATCAGCGCGAGGCCGAGCACCCAGTGCAGCAGCATGGCGGTGCGTGTGTAGCGGCGCGGTGCGGCCGCTGTGGCGGTGGCTGTGTCAGTCATCGAAGCGTGTACGGTGAAGGAGTAAGGCTTGGTCGCTGCCAGCCTCTCGCCGGTGAGGGGACTGTTCAAGCGATGAGGCAGTGTAGAAAGCGGCCATCCCGTTCGGCTTCAGGCAGATTGACGCTTCATTTCAAAAAAAATGAATTGACAGGCCCTGAGTCCTCAAAGTTCCCCAATGTTGCGCGCTATTACGGGTGAGGGAAGAGGCTGTGGCCGGACGCGACGAGGCCGCGCCCAGGCACGGCACCGGGCGGGGGTGTCAGCGTGTTTGTTGGTGGCGCGTTGGCGCCTAGGGAGCAGTTGGTTGCTTTAGCGGCCCAGCGCGGCCTGCTTCCAGGCGCTGGCGGCGGCGCTGTCATCGCCGCGCTGCTCGGCCAGCTCGGCCAGATGGCGCCAGGCGCTGGCGCGCAGTTGGGGGTCGGCCAGTTGCTGGGCGGCCTGCGTCAGCAACTGCTGGGCCTTGCCCCAAAGCTGGCGCTTGAGGCAGGCCATGCCAGCCAGGTACTGCAGGCGGGCATCGCGCGGGTTGGCCTGCTGGGCCGATTCGATGCGCGCCAGCCAGGGGGCGTCGAGCGCATCCAGCCCAGCCTCAAGCGCACGCACGAGCTTGAGTGCGTGGTGCTCGGCCAGCGCGTCGGGCAGGTTCACCATGCGTTCCCACACGGGCTGCAGCCAGGTGCGCACCTGGGTCGCATCGCCGCCCAGCGCAGCCAGCCGCTGGGCGGCGTGGATGGCCAGCTCGGGCATGTTGCGCTCCGAGGTTTCGAGCGACAGCCAGATCTGTTGCAACTGGGCTGTGTCGTGTGCACTGTTGATGAGTTCGGTGGCCAGGCCACGCACGATGCTCTGCGCTGCATTGGGCGAGAACGCGCGGTGTTTGCCGAGCAGGCGGGCGGTGTCGAGCGCTTCCTGCGTCTGCCGTGCCAGCCGGGTGGCCTTGAGTTTGATGCGCAAGGCCAGCGTGCGCCGCGCGGCGCCCTGGGGCAGTGCGGCCAGGCGGTCGAGGGCGGCGCTGGCGTCCCGGTCGTCCAGCGACCAGCGGGCAGCGCGCATCTGCGCGCCTTCGTGCATTTCCTGCTCGTTCACCGTGCCGCGCATCGGTGATTCTTGCAGGGCATTCTGCAGGTGGTTCTCCCGCGTGGCGCTGTCTTGCAGGGCGTGCGAGGCTTCGGCCGCAATCATGTGGGACAGCGCGCGCAGCTGCTTGCCATGGGGCACGGCTTCGCCACTGGCGGCCAGGGCGTCTTCTTGCACCAACGCAGCCACGGCGGCCTTGCGCGCGCGGATGAAGCGGCCGCCCAGCATGTGCGTCAGCCCGTCCAGCAGGGCGTTGTGCATGGCGCGTTCTTTTTGCTGCACGCGCCAGCGGCGGGCCTGGTGCGGCAGCTCCAGCAGCGCCGCCAGTGCGCGCAGCGCCGCATAAACGGTGACGAAACCGCCCACCAGCAGCAGCACCACCATGTTGAGCGACAGATCGACGCGGTAGGGCGGCCAGTACAGGGTGATGGTGCCCTGGTTGTTGCCCGCAAACAGCGCGGCCGCCACGGCCACGCCAAACAACGCCAGAAGCCACAGAGCTGCGCGCATCGGGGAGCCCTCAGCGTCCTGCCGCAGCCGTGGCCAGCGCAGCGAGGGTTTCGTCCAGGCGCGGCAGCTCGGCCACCTTCATGCTGGCCTGGGCTTGCTGCAGGATCGAGGCCGCGTTCTGCGTACGGCGCGATGTGGGGTCGAAATACTTGTTCAATGCCGCAGTGGCAGCCGCCAGGTCGGCTCGGGCCGATTCGTACTGGCGGGCCAGCACGCCCAGGCGGGCGTTGAGCAGCTTGAGTTTGAGGTTTTCGCGCAGGAAGAAGGTCTGCTCGGGCGCCAGCAGGATGGCTTCGGGCTGATCGATGCGGCTCACGCGCACCAGGCCACGGGCCTCGTCGCGCACCACTTCCCAGCCACGCTGCAGGGTGGCCTGCCACCAGGCCAGGTCTTTCTGGTCGGTGGCTTTGGCGCCCGGCGATGCGGGTGCGGCTGCCAGGCGCCGGGTGGCGGCGGCCTGGGCCACGGCGTTTTGCACGGGCAGGTCGTCCACCTGGCGCACCAGGTCGTCGAGCCGCGCCAGCAGGCCGGCGGTGTCGGTCACGGTGGCGCGGGTCAGGCGGTCCAGGTCGCGGCCAATGGCGCGCTGCACGGGCGCCAGGCGGGGTTGGGCGGCCCGCTCGATGCGCTGGTCGGCGCTTTTGAGCGTGGCCACCAGGGGCTCCAGGCTGCCGGTGAGCTGGGCCTGCTGCTGGGCGAGCCGCACGGCCGATTCGATGTCCACCACCAGGTTTTCGTCGCGCGAGCGCGACAGGCTTTGCATGAGTTCTTCGAGCTGGCTGCGCTGCAGCGCGACCTCGCTCACACGGGCTTCGGCCACCGACAGGCGGGCCGCCGTGTCGCGCACCAGCTCTTCGGCCTGGCGGGCCATGGTGCGGGCCTCGATGGCCTGCGCGCCCGAGTCGGCGGATTGCCGGGCCAGTTGCTCCTGGATGGCGCTGAGCTTTTGCCACAGCATGCCGCTGCTGACCAGTGCGGCAGCGGCCATGGCCCCCAGCAGCACCGTGACCACGCCACCGCGCCCTGCGGCCACGGGGGGCGCGGAAGACGCGCCGGGGGCCGCAGGCGTGTGGGGTAGATCGTTGGGGGGCACAGAACTCATTGGGCCGATTCTATCGAGGCCACCACGTCTTCCAATGCGGGTCGGCATTCCCGCACCAGGCCAAAGCCTGCTTTGCGGGCGGCCTCGGCGATGCGCGGGTGTGTGGCCAGCGCGCGCGCGGCGCTCCAACGCTGGGCGGGCAGGGCCTCTGCAAGGTGGGCCACCGCCTCGGAGCTGCTGAGCAGCCAGAAGGAGCCGTCCTGCGCTGCCTGTTGCGCCAGCGCCACCTCGTCGGCGGTGAACTGGGGGGCGCCGCGTTCGTAGGCCACCACAAACTCCACCTGGCCGCCAGCCGCTTCGATCTGCCGCGCCAGCCAGTCGCGGCCCGTGCCCTGGGTGTTTTCATGGGCGTCATCGGGCGTGGCGGAGCGGCCGCGCACGATGAGCACGCGGTCCCCCGGCCGAATCTGTGGGCCGACCTGCTGCCAGAGCGCCTCGGAGTCGAACTGCGGCGCGTCGGGCGCAGGGCCGTCGATGCGCTCGCGCGGGACACCGGCCTGCTCCAGCGCGCGGGCCGTGCCAGGGCCGGGTGCCCATGCTCTTGTTTTGATAGCTGCTTGCGCTTGTTCAATAAGCGCTAGAGACTGATTTGATGCATAAAAAAAGGCCGCAGCATTGCCGCTGACAAACATCAGCGCACGGTACTGGTCTTGTTGTTGGCGGGCCTGGGCCAGCACCTGCTGCGCGCCGGGCGCGGTGCTGGGGCCAATGGCGATGAGCGGCAGTGCCACGGCCCGGATGCCGCGCGCCCCTAGCTGCTCTACCCAATGGGCCGCCTCGCGGGCGGGCCGCGTGACGATCACCCGGGCCATGGTGCGAACTTGCGTTGCGTTGCGTCGCCAGGCGGGCTCAGGCGCCGTGCGCCGGGGCCACGGCCAGGGCGCCGCCAGCACGCAGCTGCTGGGCAATCGCATCGCCCAGGGCTTCGGCCTGCGCCAGTGTGGTGATGGCGGCGCTGGCCTGCGCGCGCACCAGTGGGGTCTGGCCGTCCGGGTCGCCCCAGGCAGCGTCGAGCTGCAGCATGCCATCGGCCAGCGTGCCGTGCGCCGCCAGCGGCATGGAGCAACTGCCGCCCATGGCGCGGCTCACGGCGCGCTCGGCGGCCACGGTGAGCCAGGTGCCTTGGTGTGCCAGCGGGGCCAGCGCGTCGATCAGGTCTTGCCGGTTGCTGCGCACTTCGATGCCCAACGCGCCCTGGCCTGCAGCAGGCAGCATGGCGGTGGGCGCGAACGTGGAGCGGATGCGGGCTTCGAGCCCCAGGCGCTTGAGGCCCGCCGCCGCGAGCACGATGGCGTCGTACTGGCCTTCGTCGAGCTTGCGCAGGCGGGTGTCCAGGTTGCCGCGCAGCGGCTCGATCTTGAGGTCAGGCCGCAGGGCCTGCAGCAGCACCTGGCGGCGCAGGCTGGATGTGCCCACCACGGCGCCCTGGGGCAGGGCGTCGAGGTTCTCGTAGCGGGGGGAGACAAACGCATCGCGCGGGTCTTCGCGCTCCATCACGCAGGCCAGGGCAAAGCCTTCGGGCAGCTCCATGGGCACGTCTTTCAGCGAGTGCACGGCGATGTCGGCACGGCCTTCTTCCAGCGCCACTTCCAGCTCTTTCACGAACAGGCCCTTGCCGCCCACTTTGCTGAGCGAGCGGTCCAAAATCTGGTCGCCCTGGGTTGTCATGCCCAGCAGTTGCACGCTGTGGCCACGGGCCTCCAGCAGGGCTTTCACATGCTCGGCCTGCCACAGTGCCAGGCGGCTTTCGCGGGTGGCGATGGTGATCGGAAGTGTTTTTGCGGCGCTCAAGTTCGTAACCTGTTTGTAATTATTCAGGGGCTCAGGATGCTAGCATGCGCCCGCACCGGGGCTGGTGCGGCCTGCGGCTGTGCAGGCGTGCGGCGCCGGGCCATCCCATCCATTCCGGAGACACCTGCATGAAACGATCCGACAAGGACCAGCCCCTGATTGACGACATCCGCCTGCTGGGCCGCATTCTGGGCGACGTGATCCGTGAGCAGGAAGGGGTGGAGGCCTACGAACTCGTCGAGCAGGTGCGCAAGCTCTCGGTGGCCTTCCGCCGCGATGCCGACCAGGAGGCCGACCGCGCGCTCAAGAAGCTGCTCAAGGCGCTGTCGGGCGACCAAACGGTGAGCGTGATCCGCGCCTTCACCTATTTCAGCCATCTGGCCAACCTGGCCGAAGACCGCCACCACATCCGCCGCCGCGCCGTGCACGAGCGCGCGGGCGACACGCAAGAGGGCAGCATCGAAGTGGCCCTGTCGCGTCTGCGCTGGGCCGGCATTGCGCCCAAGACCATTTCGCAAACGCTGGCGGGTAGCTACGTGGCCCCCGTGCTCACCGCCCACCCCACCGAAGTGCAGCGCAAAAGCATTCTGGATGCCGAGCGCGACATTGCCCAACTGCTGGCCACGCGCGACGACATCCAGGTGCGCGCCCAGCTCTACAACAGCGCCAAAGACGCGCTCACCCCGCGCGAGCTGGCCGCCAACGAGGCCCTGCTGCGCGCCCGCGTGGCCCAGCTGTGGCAAACGCGCCTTTTGCGCTACAGCAAGCTCACCGTGGCCGACGAGATCGAGAACGCGCTCTCTTATTACGAAGCCACCTTTCTGCGCGAGATCCCCAAGATCTATGCCGACCTGGAGAGCGAACTCGGCCAGTACCCCGTGCACAGCTTTTTGCGCATGGGCCAGTGGATTGGCGGCGACCGCGACGGCAACCCCAACGTGACTGCAGAGACCCTGCGGCACGCACTGCGCCGCCAGGCCGAAGTGGCCCTGCGCCATTACCTGACCGAGGTGCATTACCTGGGTGGCGAGCTGTCGCTGTCGGCGCGCCTGGTGCATGTGTCGGCCGAAATGGAGGCCCTGGCTCTGCGCTCGCCCGACACCAGCGCGCACCGCGTGGACGAACCCTACCGCCGTGCGCTCACGGGCGTGTATGCGCGCCTGGCCGCCTCGCTCAAGGAATTAACGGGCGGCGATGCCGCGCGCCATGCGGTGGCGCCACAGAACGCCTATGCCAGCGCACAAGAGTTCCTGGCTGACCTGCGTGTGATCGATGCCTCGCTCCGGTCGCACCACGGCGAGGCCCTGGCCGCCGAGCGCCTGCACCCGCTGATCCGCGCCGTGCAGGTGTTCGGCTTTCACCTGGCCACGGTGGACCTGCGCCAAAGCTCCGACAAACACGAAGAAGTGGTGGCCGAGCTGCTGGCCGCCGCCCGCATCGAATCGAACTACGCCAACCTGCAAGAGGCCGCCAAACGCGCCTTGCTTATCAAGCTGCTGTGCGACGCCCGCCCGCTGCGTGTGGTGGGCGCGCAGTATTCGGCCCACACCCAGGGCGAGTTGGCCATTTTTGAAACCGCCCGCGTGATGCGCGAGCGCTACGGCCACGAGGCTATCCGCCACTACATCATCAGCCACACCGAAACGGTGAGCGACCTGCTGGAAGTGCTGCTGCTGCAAAAAGAAGTGGGCCTGATGACCGGCACGCTCGATGCCGAGTCGAAAAACCACCTCATCGTGGTGCCGCTGTTCGAGACCATCGAAGACCTGCGCAATGCCGCGCCCATCATGCGCGAGTTCTATGCGCTGCCCGGTGTGGCCGCGCTGGTACAGCGCAGCGGCGGCGAGCAGGACATCATGCTCGGCTACAGTGACAGCAACAAAGACGGCGGCATCTTCACCAGCAACTGGGAGCTGTACCGCGCCGAGATCGCGCTGGTGGAACTGTTCGACGAATTGGCTACCAGCCACGGCATCCAGCTGCGCATGTTCCATGGCCGTGGCGGCACCGTGGGCCGGGGCGGTGGCCCCAGCTACCAGGCCATCCTGGCCCAGCCCCCCGGCACCGTGCGCGGCCAGATCCGCCTGACGGAACAGGGCGAAGTCATCGCCTCCAAATACGCCAACCCCGAGATCGGCCGCCGCAACCTCGAAACCCTGGTGGCCGCCACGCTCGAAGCCACGCTGCTGCAGCCCACCAAGCCCGCCACCAAGGCGTTTCTGGACGCTGCCGCGCAGCTATCGCTGGCCAGCATGGCCAGCTACCGCGCGCTGGTGTATGAAACACCGGGCTTCACCGAATATTTCTTCAACTCCACGCCCATCCGCGAGATCGCCGAGCTCAACATCGGCTCGCGCCCCGCCAGCCGCAAAGCCAGCCAGAAAATCGAAGACCTGCGCGCCATCCCCTGGGGCTTTAGCTGGGGCCAGTGCCGCCTCACGCTGCCAGGCTGGTTCGGTTTTGGATCGGCCGTGGACGCATTCGTGAACAACACCGAGGGCAAAGACCCAAAGGCCCAACTGGCCCTGCTGCAGAAGATGTATCGCCAGTGGCCGTTCTTCCGCACCCTGCTGTCCAACATGGACATGGTGCTCGCCAAAAGCGACTTGGCCCTGGCCTCACGCTACAGCGAACTCGTGACCGACGCCCGCCTGCGCAAGAAGGTGTTCACCGTCATCGAGGCCGAATGGCACCGCACGGCCGAGGCCCTGACCCGCATCACGGGCGACAAACAGCGTCTCACCCACAACGCCGCGCTGGCCCGCTCCATCAAGCACCGCTTTCCGTACATCGACCCGCTGCACCATCTGCAGGTCGAACTGGTGCGCCGCTGGCGTGCAGGGCGAGGGGATGAGCGGGTGCAGACGGGGATTCACATTTCTATTAATGGGATTGCGGCGGGGTTGAGGAATACGGGGTAGGTTGACTGCCTGGGGCTTCATTCACCCGTTTGAGAGGAGCGAAAGATACGGTTCTTCGCAAGAGTATTGACCGATATCTATTGCTGATCGCTCATGTGCCGCATAGAGTCGTCCCATTTTATGGGTCGAAATTCGTGAAGCAGCGATGGATTAAGTAAGCGTAATTTATTTGGTTTCTCGCATCTTTGATTTTCGAAAGATGGTATATCCTCGTCACTAACTTGATAGTTGGCGGATTAAAAATCGAAGAGCAATATCCTGTATTTCAGTGAATAAGAATAGAGGGCAACCAGTCTGCTTGGGAGTCAGGCGCTGAGATGTTCGTACCCAATCCGGATGAGGGCGATTACCGGCTCCGTTGCTTGCGGTGGGAGTGCAGTGAAAACTCTTGTACTCCGGGGAAATCTCCGACCGATTTCTTGCCTGCGGCTTATCACCAAGATGACGCCCCAAGCGGGTGCAAGTGCACCCAAACAAATCTCGGCCCAGTGTTCAATCCGCCCCAGTTTGATCCGAACACTGATTTCCCAGGCATCTATGACAAATACCGCCGCAGTGGTGGGCAACTCGGCCGCATGTGGCGAGCCATTCGCTAATAGGACCGATATATGAACAAGATCGGCATTGGAATCGGGCTCACAGCCATATCAATTGGACTGGCTCTCATGGTGAGCGGTCAACGAATGTGCCGCACGAGTTGCTGGGTAGACGACGTGTTCAAGTTGCTTCTTCCCAAGGACTACGAGTTCTTGGCGGGAGGGATGCCGTCGCTCCTAATCGGGATTGCAATTGTTGCCCATGCCATTTGGAAGAGGCCGAAGCAGTGATGCCGTGTGCGGCCCAGGTCTTGAGGTAGCCACGCACTGAGGTCTATTACTCACACAAAAAGCCACCTGCCTCCCGCCAGCGATAAAGCTGCGGGATTCAGGTGGCTTCTTCTTTTAGCCGCAGGGTTGTTGGGCGCTACGCCTTCTTGTCCTCGGGCGTCACAAACCCGATAGGCCGCTTGGGCGGATCAGGCGGTGTGGTCAGCTCCCGCACGGCATCCAGCAGCTGGCGCAATTGCAACCGGGTGTTGCGGCTGAAGGTATCGTGCGAAAGCTCCAGGCTCTCCGTCCTCATCTCCAGCTCAGCCAGCCGCTTGGCCACATCGGCGTTTGTGGCCAGCGCCTCGCGCAGATGCACGAAGGCCCGCACCACATAAATCCCCATATCCACCGCCTGGGCGCTGGCCAGCACATTGGCCGCCTGAATCGCCCCATGTTCGGTGAACGCATAGGGCAGCACCTTGGAGAACTTGAGCTTTTGCAGGTGGTCGCAATTTGCGACCACCTCGGCCTTCTCGGCAGCGGTGAGCTGAAACAAGAAATCTGCCGGAAACCGCTCCCGGTTGCGCTTAACCTGCTCATTGAGCCGCTTGGTGGGCACCCCGTACAGCGCGACCAGGTCCACATCACCCCGCCCCTCAATCCCCCAGCAATTCCCCCACCGCCTTCAAATCCTCCACCCGGTCGCACACCGCCTTCACCGCCATCATCACCGGGATGCCCAGCAGCAGCCCCCACAGGCCCCAGAGCCAGCCCCAGGCCAGCACGCTCACGAACACGGCGACGGGGCTCATGCTGCTGGTGCGGCTGGTGAGCCAGGGGGTGAGCAGGTTGCCGACGAGGGTGTGGATGACCAGCGATGCGCCGCCAATGGCCAGCGCCATGTCGAGGGTGCCGAACTGCAAAAAGGCCACCAGTGCCGATGCGCCGGTGACCAGTGCCGAGCCGATGTAGGGTGCCAGGTTGAGCACGCCCGCCGCCACCCCCCACACCGCTGCGTTTTGCAGGCCCAGCGCCCAGTAGGCCAGGCCGGTGGCCACGCCCACCAGTACGCTGGTGAATACCTGCAGCAGCAGATAGCGCTGGATCTGGCTGGTAATGTCGCTCAGTACGCGGGCGGTGACCTTGCGCCGCTCCAGGCTGGTGCCAGCGATGCGCAGCAGTTTGTCGCGCAGCAGGTTGCCCGAGGCGAGGGCGAAATAGGTCAGGAACACCACCACCATGAGCTGCCCCAGCGCCGACATGAGGCCCATGGTGCCGCTCCAGAGGTAGTCGCGGATGTTGAAGGGCGGGCGTTCGACGATGACCCGCTGAACCCCCCGGCGTTGTGGGGCGGCGGCGCTGTTCTCGCTGGCGGCCTGTTCGATCTGCGTGGCGGCCTTTTGCATGGTGTCCAGCGGGCTGTTGCCCCCTGCGCGGGCCTTGAGGTTGTCGCGCACCTTTTTGGCGGCCACGGGCAGGGAGTCCACCAGTTGGGCCGCGCCGTCGCTGAGCGACCAGGCGGTGCTAGCCAGCCCCGAGACGATGGCGATGAGCAGTGCGCCCGCGCCCAGCCAGCGCGGGATGTGCGAGCGGTACAGCATGTCCACCGTGGGCCGCAAGGCCGTGGTGAGCAGCAGGCTGAGCATGATGGGGATGAACACTGCGCTGGCCCAGTGCAGCAGGGCCACGCTGGCGAACAGGGCCAGCAGCGCCAGCGACAGGTTGCGCACGTCCACCGGCATGTGGAGCATCAAAGGGGCCAGAGGGGTGGGGGGGCTGGCGGCCGCGCCAGGGGGCAAAATTGGCGGGGCGGGCTCGGTGTTGGGCGGCACGGGCTCCGGGCCCGTCGGCTCGGGGGCTGGTGCGGATGCGGGCGGCGGAAGGGGTTCGGCGGAGGGCGCAGTCATGGGGCGGATTGTGCGGGTAGTCGTTGGAACCTGCCTGTAGGCCGCTGGCGCATCGCGCCGTGGGAGGCAAAGTGCCACGCAAATCCCGCGTTGTTCGACCGATAGGGCGCGGCGCGCGCGCATAGCATCATGCCCATGCAATCCTCCGATCACCTTCGCTTGACGCGCGCGCGCAGGGGCCGACTGCCCTTGTGGCCCATTCTGGGGCTGGCCTTGCTGGGCGCGGGCTGCGCGGGGCCGGATGTTCCATATCCAGAGAAGCATGCCGCGTCGGGGCAGAAAACCCTGCGCGCCGTGCACCACTGGGATGTGCTGGCCGACGATATGGCCGCACGCATGGTCGAGAAGATGCGCGACTGGCCTTCGGGGGCGCACCCGATCTACGTCACGGCGAAGGCCGACACCCGCTTCAACCAGGGGTTTCGCAAGCTGCTCATGAACCGGCTGGCCGATCGTGGCGTGGCGGTGACGACGGAGCCATCCACCGTGCAACTGGTTTTTGAGGCACAGGTGGTGCAGCACCTCCAGCCTGCGTCGAGCGTGCTGGAGTGGACGCCGCTGGCCTCGGGCGTGAGCGTGGCGCGGGACGGCGTGCATTTCCATGGCGCGAACTCGCTGCGCCCGGCCGAGGGCGGTGAGGGCAAGGACGCAGACGCCAGCAAGATGGCGGCAGGCAAGGCGGCGTCAGAGGGCGATGTGGTGATCGCCTCGGGCAGTGCCTTTGGGGCGGCTGTTGCGGCCACGCAGATCCGCAAGGCCCCCGTGGCGCCCGAGGTTCCGGTGACCTACCCCCGCCTGGGCGCGCCGTCGCGCTCAGAGGTGCTGGTGACCGCTGCGCTCGAAAGCGGGGGGCGCTACTTGGCCGGGACATCGGATGTGTATTCCATCGTCCACGACGATGCCCTGTTGTATTTGCCCGCAGAGCCAAAATTTCCGGGGCCCGCGCCCGCGTCCATCAAGACGTGGCGGGTGGTGAGCCCATGATGCGCGGCCGAGGTTTGCCCTTGCGGGCGGCGGCGATGGCTGCAGTGATGGCGGCGCTATCGGGCTGCGCGAGCTATTACTACGGCGACGGCGCCTCAGGAGCGGGCCGCACCGGCGGGCAGCGCACCGCCATCATTGTTGCCAACCACCACGCGGCGGACATGCTGCTGCAGAACGCGCCGCTCGACCGGGGACACGCAGTGCTGGTCGCTACCTTGGTGAACGTGGACCGGCTGGGCGAGTCGTCCCGCCTGGGGCGTATTTTTTCTGAGCAGATTGCAGGTCGCCTGGTGCAGCAGGGCTTTCCCGTGACGGAGCTCAAGCTGCGCGACAACGTGGTGATGCAGCGCGAGCAAGGCGAGTTGCTGCTGTCGCGCGAGTTGCGCGAGGTAAGCCGATCGCACGATGCGCAGGCCGTGGTGGTGGGCACCTATGCGGTGTCGGCCACCGTTTTGTACGTCAGCATCAAGCTGGTCAAACCCGACGGCAACATGGTGGTGGCGGCGCACAACTATGCCGTGCCCATCGATGACAACGTGCGGGCGTTGCTGGTGGGGCGGTAGGGTCAAAGAGACCTTTCGGGACGTCTTATTGATGAATGATTTGCTATAAAAATAGTAGCTACTAGCGATTGATGATTGGGCGGTAGAGCACTGTTTTGCTCAATTTTTTCATCGCTCGAACTTCGCTCCCACGACCCGTTCGGGCTGAGCTTGTCGAAGCCTCGCACGCACACCGCAAGCCCTGGCTTCGACGGGCTCAGCCCGAACGGGTGGTGGGAGTCGAGTGCAGTCTAGGCAAATGGCTCAGCAAGCCATTTCGTTCAAATTTTCGGCACATCAATGCAGCATCAGCGCACCCGCCGTCTTGCTCTTGCCTGCACGGGCGGGCGGGTTGCACAGGCCGCAGGTGAAGTGGCGGTTTTCGTACAGCTCGGTCACGAATTGGCCGCTGCACTGTGAGCATTTGGTGCGCGTGAGCATGCCCGCGTCCACAAACTTCACCAGGCGCCAGGCGCGGGTAAAGGACAGCAGGGGCTCGATCTCGGCGGTGGCGACCTGTTCGTTGTACAGGCGGTAGGCCTTGGTCAGCAACTCCACCGCGTCCAGGTCCACGCCCTTGGACAGGTATTCGTAGATGTTGAGGAACAGCGAGCTGTGGATGTTCTCTTGCCAGGTCAGGAACCAGTCGGTCGAGAAAGGCAGTTGGCCCTTGGAGGGCGACTTGCCCGCGATCTCCTTGTACAGGCGGATCAGGCGTTCATACGACAGCGTGGTCTCCGACTCCAGCACCTGCATGCGCGCGCCCATCTGGATCAGCATCGCGGCACGTTCGATCTGCTTGGACTCGTTGAGAACGCTCTTGACGGGGGCCTTGGCGGTGGGGGTGGCAGTGGAGGAGGACATGGCGGGCTTTCCTTGGCGACGGGGTGCGGGGCGGGGAGGGAGGGGCGCTCAGAGCACTTCCGACACGCGGCTGGCCATCAGGATGTTGGCGTGCAGTGTGTTGGTGGCTTCGTTGCCCACCTTCTTGGCCGAGTGATTGGTCAAGAGGCTCCACACCAGGTTGTCGTCCACCCGGAAGCTGCAAAGAAGCGTGTTGCGGGAGGCCAGTTTCATCACTTGCGCTGCCGACAGAGATGCCAGAATATCGGCAGACTCTTCGTTCATGCCCAGACGGAACACGGCTTCCGCCTTGTCCTGGCGAATCAGGGTTTGGGCCAGCATCAGGTAAGTGAGGTTGGCTTCGCGGATTTCGGCGAGGAGTTGTTCGTTGGTCATGGCAGCTTCCTTTTTTCCAGTTCCCGGACCTTGCGTTGCCTGCCGTTGCAGGTTTTGCGTGATCCGTTGAAATGGATTGTGAAACCGCCCCAATCAGAAATTAAGTCGGGATTTGGCTGTGCCGCGCGTCTGGTTGTGCAGTGGGGTGTGTAGGAATTTGCCTTACAAGCCGCGCAGTTCCCCGGCGATGTTTCCGGGGAGCGGGCTTGCTGCGGCGGCCAAGGCAGGGCGTTGATTTCTGCTCATGGTTTTGATAGCGCCCGCAAAACCATCTTTTTTGCGCTTTTACAACCGTGGTGGTCTGCCAGGGGTGTTTTTTCGGCGACTCAGCCTTTTTCGACAGGGCGTGTGGGGTTGGAACACCACTCGCTCCAACTGCCTGCAAACAAGGCTGTTTTTCCGAGCCCTGCCACTTCCATCGCCAGCAGATTGGGCAGCGCGCTCACGCCGCTGCCGCACTGGTGCACCACGGTGGCCGGGTCGCGGCCTGCGAGCAGGGCGTCGAACTCGGCGCGCAGCACGAGGGCGGGTTTGAAGCGGCCATCGGCGCCGATGTTCTCGGTGAAGGGGCGGTTGAGGGCGCCCGGAATATGGCCGGCCACAGGGTCCAGCGGCTCCACTTCACCCCGGTAGCGTGCGCCCGCGCGGGCGTCGATCACGGTTTGTTGGCCGGGCTGCTGCAGCCGGGCCAGCACGTCGTCGGCCGTGGCCAACTGGCGCAGTGGCGGATTCAATTGGAAGTTCGATTGAAAGCGCGTGGGCTCTGCGCCGCTGGCCACCGCGCCGCCTGCGGCTTGCCAGGCTTGCAGGCCGCCGTCGAGCGCGGCCACGGCGTCGTGGCCCGCCCACTTGAGCATCCACCACAGCCGCCCGCAGTAGTTGGCGCCCTGGCGGTCGTACACCACGGCCTGCATGCCGTTGGCAAAGCCCACGCTGGAGAGCCACATCGCAAAGCGCTCGCGGCTGGGCAGCGGGTGGCGGCCGCCCGATGCGGGCTGGTCGGCCTCGTGCGCGGTGAGCGTGCCGGTGGCGCCTGGCGCGCCATGCTTGGCGCTCAGGTTTTCGTTCAAATCGGCATACACGGCGCCGGGGATGTGGGCCTGGCCATACTGCTGCGCGCCTGCCGTGGGCTGCGTCAGGTCGAAGCTGCAGTCAAACACCATCAGCGGCGCGCCGCTGGCGATGAGGGTTTGCAGGTCGGGGGCGGAGATGAGCGTGGTGTAAGTGGTCATCGGCGTTAGGTGGGCAAGGTGGCGGATGGGGGCGAAATGAACTCCATTGTGGCTTTCAATGCTCTTCCGCCGGTGCGCCGGGCGCAGCCCGCGCCCGCAAGATGGTGGCCACGATGCCGCTGCCCACGATGAGGGCCATGCCAAGCCAGCCAATGGGCGGGATCTGGTCGCCAAACAGCAGCACGCTGTAGATGGCGGCGAACACGATGCCCGAATACTGCAGGTTGGCGACCACCAGGGTGCCGCGCTGTGTTTTGGCGCGGGAGTAGGCGCGGGTCATGCACAGTTGGCCGCCAGCGGCCAGAAAGCCGATGGGCAGCAGCCACAGCGCGGGCCAGCCCGGCCAGGGGGATGTGCCCGTGACCAGCAGGGCCGCACCGCCCGCCACCGCCGAGCCCACCGCGAAATAGAACACCGTGCGCGATTCCGGCTCGCCGATGCGCGACAGCGTGACCACCTGCATGTAGGCAAAGGCGGCGGTCAGCCCGGACATGAGCCCGATCAGGCCCGCAAAGGCCTGGTTCTGGTCGAGGCTGGGGCGCAGCATCAGCACCACGCCGACAAAACCCACCAGCACGGTCAGCACCAGCGGGCCTTGCAGGGCGGGGCGTGGCGTGGCGGGCGAGGGGCGCCAGGCCAGCAGCGCGCCACCGATCAAAAAGGCGGCAATCCACACGCTGCTCATGTAGTTGAGCGTCATGGCCGTGGCCAGGGGCAGATGGGCAATGGCGAAGAACCAGGCCCCAAGCGATGTCACGCCCACCAGGCTGCGCCAGGCGTGCATGCCGGGGTACTTGGTGGCCAGCGACACCTTTTGCGAGCGCGCCAGCAGCCACAGGATGACGATGCCGATGACGCCCCGGTAGCACACCAGCTCTGCCGCGTTGAAGTAGGCCGATGCAATCTTGACGCACACGCCCATGCTGGCAAACAGGAACGCAGCCAACACCATCCAGAGAGCTTGCATGGGAATGTGGGGTTGAAATAAAAATAGCTACCAGCGCTGAGGGAACAAGCGCTGGCAGCTATTGTAATGAGAGCATTTTGGGTAATCGCCGTTACTCGCCAACGTTTACCTTGCTGTTCGACGGTTCGGTGACCTATGGCGCCAAGCGTAGGCCAAGGCCTTGAGAAACTGGCGCGACCCCAAGCCAGTGCCCCCGCGCAAGGGCCGCCCCGCCGCGCTGTGGGCGTCCCCCTTGGAGGAAGGCGCGAAGCGACTCAGGGGGGACTTCCCATGCTTTCGCGGTACCACTCGTGGAAGTGCTGCATGCCGTCTTCCATGGGGCTTTGGTAAGGGCCCACTTCGTTGTCGCCGCGCGCCAGCAGGGCCTTGCGGCCAGCGTCCATGCGTTCACCGATCTCGTCGTCCTCGATGCAGGTCTCCATGTAGGCGGCCTTCTGCGCCTCGACGAACTCGCGCTCGAAGGCGGCGATCTCCTCGGGGTAGTAGAACTCCACCATGTTCAGCGTTTTTGTGGGGCTGATGGGGTGCAGCGTGGACACTGTGAGTACATGCGGATACCACTCGATCATGATGTGGGGGTACAGCGTGAGCCAGATAGCGCCGTACTCTGGCGGCTTGCCGCCCCGGTAATCCAGCAGGGCCTTGTGCCAGCGCTCGTACACGGGGCTGCCTGCCTTGCCCAGGCGGTTGGCCACGCCCACAGTCTGCACCGAGTAGTTCTTGCCAAACTCCCAACGCAGGTCGTCGCAGGTGACGAAGCTGCCCAGGCCCGGGTGGAAGGGGCCGACGTGGTAGTCCTCGAGGTAGACCTCGATGAAGGTCTTCCAGTTGTAGTTGCACTCGTGCAGCTCCACGTGGTCGAGCACGTAGCCGCCAAAGTCCAGGTCGGCGCGCGGGCCCATCTGGGCGAGGTCTGCGGCCACGTCGTAGCCGTTGTCTTCAAAAAGAAGGCCGTTCCACTCGCGCAGCTGGTAGTTGTTCAAATCCAGGCACGGGTCGTGCGAGAAATGTGGTGCGCCCAGCAGCTCACCCTTGGGGCTGTATGTCCAGCGGTGCAGGGGGCACACGATGTTGCCGCCCGCGTGGCCCTTGCCCTGGCCCGTGAGCGATCCTTTGCCCTTGAGCATCACCGCCTGGCGGTGGCGGCAGACGTTGGAGACCAGCTCCACCCCGCCCTGGGCGTTGCGCACGAGTGCGCGGCCCTCGCCCTCCTGGGGCAGTGCGTAGTAGTCGCCGGGGTTCGGCACGCTCAATTGGTGCCCCACATAGCGGGGCCCGCGCTGGAAGATGGTGCTGAGCTCGCGCTGAAACAGCGCATCGTCAAAGTAGCTTGAAACTGGTAGTTGGCTTGCGGCCTGCTGCAGTTGAAGACTTAAATCAGACATGGGTGACCTGACCTAAAGACTCCCCACAGGGAAGTGCGGGAGGTGCGCCGAAGCGCATCCAGAAAAAAGAAACCGGCTAGGGTGGGTAGCCGGCTCGACGGGAATGGGATTATAGGCGGTGGGGTTATTCCCGCATCCCAGCTACGTGTATTGAAAGCATTCGTTCTAGATGCAGGTCAAAACATGGGCGTGGCCGGGCTGTGCGGGCAGCGGCGCGGGGCCGCTTCTGGAGCATCGCGTCCATTCCGGCGGCTGCGCGCCCATGCGCCGTGGTGGTGCGCCTAAAATGGCCGGTTTTTCACCCGCGCTCTGCGCCCCGTCCATGCCCAAGGCCCCCGCCACCCCTGCGCCTCCCGCCGAACCCGCCAGCTACGAAGCCGCGCTGGAAGAGCTGGAGCAGCTTGTGGCCCGCATCGAGTCGGGCCAACTGCCGTTGGACCAGATGCTGGCGGGCTACCAACGCGGCGCAACCCTGCTGGCGTTTTGCCGCCAGCGGCTAGAGGCAGTGCAGGACCAGATCAAGGTGCTGGACGATGGCCAGCTCCAACCATGGACCCAGGAATGAGTGCAGTGCCCGTGCCGTCCGCCGCAGTGATGAGCGATCTTTCCCCGTTCGATGTAGCCCCCTGGAGCCAGAACCACCTGGCCCGTGTGGAGCAGGCCCTGTCGCAATGGGTGGGTGACGGTGCGCCCGCCGGGCTGGGTGATGCCATGCGTTATGCCGTGCTCGATGGCGGCAAGCGTCTGCGGCCCTTGCTGGTGCTGGCTGCGTACGAGGCCGTGTGCAGCGGCGCACCCGCGGCAGTGGTGTCTGACGAAGCGGCCCTGCGCGCCGCGTGCGCAGTGGAACTGATCCACGCCTACTCTCTGGTGCACGACGACATGCCCTGCATGGACAACGACGTGCTGCGCCGTGGCAAACCCACGGTGCATGTGCAGTTCGGCGAGGCCCAGGCCCTGCTGGCCGGTGATGCCCTGCAGGCGTTTGCGTTCGAGCTGCTCACACCCGACTGCAGCGCCATCGCGCCCGCCACCCAGGCCACGCTGTGCCGCCTGCTGGCCCGCGCTGCGGGCTCGGCCGGCATGGCAGGCGGCCAGGCCATCGACCTGGCCAGTGTGGGCTTGGCGCTGACGGAAGAGCAGTTGCGCCAAATGCATCAGCTCAAGACCGGCGCGCTGTTGCAGGGCAGCGTGCTCATGGGCGCTGCCTGCGGCCCTGTGGCGCCTGCCGCTTACCAGGCGTTGTCGGACTATGGCGCGGCCATGGGCCTGGCGTTCCAGGTGGTGGATGACATCCTGGACGTGGTGGCTGACTCCGCCACGCTGGGCAAAACCGCTGGCAAGGACGCCGCTGCCGACAAACCCACGTATGTATCGCTGCTGGGCCTGGAACGCGCCCAGGCGTATGCCCAGGAGCTGCTTCACGACGCGCATGCCGCCTTGGCCGCGAGCGGCCTTCCCGATACCCGCGCCCTGGCTGCGCTCGCCGACATGGTCGTGCGCCGCTCTTACTAGAATTTGAACAAAATTGGCCTCTGGCGCTTGTCCATCAAGCGCTAGCAGCTATTAAAAGAATAGTAAATGTCCACGACCTCCTTCCCCCTGCTCCAGACCGTCAACGACCCGGCAGACCTGCGCAAGCTCTCGCGCGCAGACCTCAAGGCGCTGACCGCTGAACTGCGCGAGTTCGTGTTGCAGAGCGTCTCGCAGACTGGCGGGCACCTGAGCTCCAACCTGGGCACGGTCGAGCTGACCGTGGCGCTGCACCATGTCTTTCACACCCCCGAAGACCGCCTGGTGTGGGATGTGGGCCACCAGACCTACCCGCACAAGATCCTGACCGGCCGGCGCGACCGCATGCACACGCTGCGGCAGATGGGCGGCATCTCGGGCTTTCCGCAGCGGGCCGAGAGCATCTACGACACCTTCGGCACGGCGCACTCCAGCACCAGCATCTCGGCGGCGCTGGGCATGGCCCTGGCCGCCAAGCGCAAGGGCGAGAGCCGCCACGCCGTGGCCATCATCGGCGACGGCGCGATGACGGCTGGCATGGCCTTCGAGGCGTTGAACAACGCGGGTGTGGCCGACTGCAACCTGCTCGTGGTGCTCAACGACAACGATATGAGCATCAGCCCGCCCGTGGGCGCGCTCAACCGCTATCTCGCGCAGCTCATGAGCGGCCAGTTCTACGCCGCCGCCAAGAACGTGGGCAAAACCGTGCTCAAGCCCATGCCCCCGCTGCTGGAGCTGGCCAAGCGCTTTGAGCAGCAGGCCAAGGGCATGGTCGTGCCCGCCACGCTGTTCGAGAAGTTCGGCTTCAACTACATCGGCCCCATCGACGGGCATGACCTCGATTCGCTGATCCCCACGCTGGAGAACATCAAAAGCCTCAAGGGCCCGCAGTTCCTGCACGTGGTGACCAAGAAGGGCCAGGGCTACAAGCTGGCCGAGGCCGACCCCGTGGCCTACCACGGCCCCGGCAAATTCGACCCCAGCGTGGGCCTGACCAAGCCCGCCACGCAGCCCAAGCCCACCTTCACGCAGGTGTTCGGCCAATGGCTGTGCGACATGGCCGCGCACGACACGCGCTTGGTCGGCATCACCCCCGCCATGCGCGAGGGCTCGGGCATGGTCGAATTTGAAAAGCGCTTCCCTGATCGTTACTACGACGTGGGCATTGCCGAGCAGCACGCCGTGACCTTCGCGGCCGGCATGGCCTGCGAGGGCCTCAAGCCCGTGGTGGCGATCTACTCCACTTTCTTGCAGCGTGGCTACGACCAATTGATCCACGATGTGGCACTGCAGAACCTGCCTGTGGTGTTTGCGCTGGACCGCGCAGGCCTGGTGGGGGCCGACGGCGCCACGCATGCGGGCGCCTACGACATCCCGTTCGTGCGCTGTATTCCTAACATGAGCATGGCCTGCCCGGCCGATGAGCGCGAATGCCGCCAACTGCTCTCCACCGCCTTCGAGCAAAGCCACCCTGTGGCCGTGCGCTACCCGCGCGGCAGCGGCACGGGCGTGGCACCGCTGGCGGGGCTTGATGGCCTGCCGTTTGGCAAGGGCGAGATCCGCCGCGAGCGCCAGGGCACGGACGCCAAGGCCCCGCGCATCGCCATCCTGTCGTTTGGCACCCTGCTATACCCGGCACTGGAGGCGGCCGAGTCGCTCGACGCCACCGTGGTCAACATGCGCTGGGCCAAGCCCGTCGACGAGGCCCTGCTGCGCGAAGTGGCCGAGCGCCACGACGCGCTGGTGACGCTGGAAGAGGGCGCCATCCAGGGCGGCGCAGGCAGTGCGGTGACCGAGGCGCTCAACGCCATGGGCATCGTGCGCCCCGTGTTGCAACTGGGCTTGCCCGACGTGTTCATCGAACATGGCGATCCGGCCAAGCTGCTGTCGCTGCAGGGACTGGATGCCACCGGCATTCGCAAGTCCATCGCCACGCGCTTTCTGGCAGACGGCGCCGTCTGATCCTTCCATGCGGCCGCATGGGTCGCAGGGGCTTGATGCGGCACAAGAACCCGTCTGCGCGAATGCTGGGCACTTGCTTGCAGAAGCCTGAAGGTGCGCGGCCCAGGGCGGATTTCGCGGGAAAACCCGCAAAAGCATGCGGGGGCATGTTTCTACAATGAGCCTCGGCTGAAACGAGTCCTTGGCTTGCCGCGCACAACGCGTGCTGCCCAAGTTTTGCAATCAATATATCGGAGAGAACCTCATGGATCGTCGTTCAATCAT
>NZ_JAPUDY010000088.1 GCF_027492855.1 Acidovorax sp. | reverse complement strand
CAGCCCAAACCGCCCTTCTGCTCCCCATGGAGTAGAAGGGCGCTTTGCTTTGGGGGCCTCGAAATTGTGAGACCCTCTTGAGCCTCGCATTCTTGGCGACTCACGCTTGGCAGCTCAAACCGGCAACTCAAACCGGTAGCCGCCGACCCTGCTCGAACACCAGCAGTTCTCCTTTGCCAAATGCCGTCCACTGCTCATTTGTTGTCAGTGGGCTTGTCACGATCACCGCCACTTCGTCTTTCTCGTTGGTTTCTTTGGAGAAATCCAGCAGAAGGTCGTCGTCGCTCAGTTGCGCGGAACCGAAGGGGTGGCGTCTTTCGATGTAGTACAGGCTTGTTGAGGCGTGCGCCCACAATGCCTGGCCATTCGAAAGCAGAAAATTGAACGTTCCGTGCGGGCTGATCTGCGCCGCCAATTCCTGGAGCGTCAGGGTCAGCTCTCGGACGGACGGCACGCTGGCGTGTGATTTGGCCAGCTCCTGCATGATCCAGCAGAACGCATGTTCGCTGTCGGTGTCCCCCACCGGGCGGAAATGCGAGTGCAGCCGGGGGCGGAAGTCTTTCAGATCGCCGTTGTGGGCAAACACCCAGTAGCGCCCCCACAGTTCGCGCACAAAAGGGTGGCAGTTCTGTAGGCTCACGACGCCCTGCGTGGCCTTGCGGATGTGGGCGATGACGTTCTTGCTCTTGATGGGGTAGCGGCGAATCAGCTCGGCCACGGGGGAGTCCACCGCCGCAAGATGGTCCACAAAGTGCCGCAGGCCCTTGTCTTCAAAAAAAGCGATTCCCCAGCCGTCGCTGTGGTGGTCGGTCTTGCCGCCGCGTTGCGCAAACCCCGTGAAGCTGAAGGTCACGTCGGTGGGGACATTGCAGTTCATGCCGAGCAGTTGGCACATGGCTTGGGTTCCGTTTCTTCTTCGAGGTCGTATCGCGAATAGGGTTTGAGCACACCACTACAGGAGGGGCGCGGCTTCAGCGTGGCGTCGTCGGTTCGCGCAACTGCCAGGCGGCCACCATGGCCAGCAGGCACAGGCTGGCCAGCATCAGAAAGGTTTCACCAAACGCTGTGATGCGGGCAGGATTGCTGGCACCCACGGTGAGCGCCGCCCCATGGGCAGCCAGCCGCCACTCCAGCACGATGCCACACAGGCTCACACCGGCCGCTCCGCCGAGCATGCGCAAAAAACCGATGGCGCTGGAGCCTTGGGAGATCAGCGACTTGTCCAGCGGCCGCATGGCCCCGAGGTTCAGCGAGGGCAGGATGAAACCGAGGCCGATGCGCCCAAGGATGGCCAGGGCCACCAGCGTCCACAGCGGCGAGCCCAGGCCCACGAACACCATGAGCCCGAAAGACAGCGCAAGCAAGCCCAGGCCGGTGCTGACGAGGAAATGGGTGGGTTGCCGGTCTGCCAGGCGGCCAACGAAGGCGATGGTGATCCCCAGCACAAAGCCTGCGGGCAGCATGAGGGTGCCCACGTGTGAGGCCGACAGCTCCAGCCCCAGTTGCATGAACACCGGCAGCAGGTAGGTGGAGCCAAACAGCGCCGTGCCATAAATGAAAGCCACCACGCTGCCCATCGCAAATTGGCGGTACTGGAACAGCCGCAGGTCCATCAGCGGCTTGCGCCCACTGTGGATCAGCCTGCGCTGCCAGGCGATGAAGCACGCAACGGCGATGGCGGCGCCGACCAGCAGGCCGGCGGCTTCGACCATGGAGCCGCCGTGCAGCGACACCAGGCCATTGAGCAAACACAGCGTGCCCACCGTGCCGAGCAGCAGGCCGCGCCAGTCCAGCGCCTCGCCTTGCCGGTTGGCCTGCACGCCGCCGGGCGCGGTCACCGGCACGAACTTGTAGGCCAGCCAGAGCGAGGCCAGGCACAGTGGCACGACCATGAAAAAGATAGAGCGCCAGCCAAACCAGTCCACCAGCAGGCCGCCGATACTGGGGCCGAGGGCAGGCGCCAGCACCACACCCATGCCGAAGACTCCGCTGGCGCGGCCCTGCTCGTGCGGCTGGAAGGCATACAGGATGATGACGGCGGGAATGGGCTGCACCACGCCTGCCGCCAGGCCTTCGGCCACACGCGCGGCCAGCACCAGGCCAAAGTCGCGCGCCAGCCCGCCCCCCACACCACCCGCGAGCAAGAGCAGCATGGCACCCACATAGGTAGCGCGGTAGCCATAGCGGGATAGCAACCACGGCGTGGTGAGCATGGACACCGTGGTGGCGACCATGAAGCCCGAGGTGACCCATTGCGCGCGCTCCTGCCCCAGGGCGAAGTGGTGGCTCATGTCCGGGATGGCCACGTTCACGATGGTCGAGGACATGATCGACGCCATCGTGCCCACCATGACCGACAGCAGCAACAGCCAGCGGTAACGCTCGCCATAGCGCGCGCGCAGCACCGACAAGGAGCCGGAAGATTCCGTCATGGGCGATTCAACGCAGGCGGTGGGGACGGTGAAAAACGGCCGGGCCGTGGTGGTTCAGGCTCTCAGGTCCGTTCCAGCCAGAGCTTGCCGCCCGTGGCCCAGTTTTCGCGCTTCACGTCGGTGATCAGGATGTCCACCGATTCGGGCGAGCCGCCCAGGATCTCGACGCTCACGCGGGTGATCTCTTCCACCAGCTTGCGTTTTTGCTCGACCGTGCGGCCTTCCATCATTTCAATGTGGTACGTGGGCATTTCAGACTCCTTCGGGTTATCAAAACGAAAGCGGAAATCATATCGGCGCAGGCGGGGGCCGCTGTGCAAAAGCTGGGGGCACTGGTTCTTGCGCCTGCGGGCTGCCGCATGCCGCGCAGATGCACACCTGGCCGCGCTGGGCCTCGGGCACGGCGGCCAGGGCGGTGGGGGCGATGGGTGCTGCTGTCATGCACCAGCAACTCTCGGGGGCGCCGCCCGCTGCCATGGCGCACTGATTGGCCCCGCCACACAGCGGGCAGCAGGACTGGGATGGCGAGCAAGGGTTCTCGGTGGACATGGAGCCGGTGGCAGCAGAGGCACTGCCAGCCAGTGTAAAGCGGTGGCCGATAGAATGGTGTTGTGGATGTTATCAAGTAAAAATAGCTGCTGGCGCTTGATGGATAAGCGCTAGCAGCTATCAATAGAGGAGCGGCCGCTGCCGCCTCGCGCAAACCGGAATCAGGCCGCCTGCGCAGCCTTCAGCTTCAAACGCCAGGCGTGCAGCAGTGGCTCGGTGTAGCCGCTGGGCTGCTCCATGCCCTTGAAGACCAGGTCGCAGGCCGCCTTGTAAGCCATGCTGGTGCCGAAGTTGCCGGCCATGGGGCGGTACAGCGGGTCGCCCGCGTTCTGGCCGTCCACCACGGCGGCCATGCGTTCAAAGGTTTCGCGCACCTGGGCTTCGGTTACCACGCCGTGCAGCAGCCAGTTGGCCATGTGCTGGCTGCTGATGCGCAGCGTGGCGCGGTCTTCCATCAGGCCCACGTTGTGAATGTCGGGCACTTTGGAGCAGCCCACGCCCTGGTCCACCCAGCGCACCACGTAGCCCAGGATGCCCTGGGCGTTGTTGTCCAGCTCCTGCTGCTTCTCGGCGTCGGTCCAGGCCGGGTTGGCACTCACGGGCACCGTGAGCAGGCCGGTCAGCAGGTTGTCGCGCTCGCCGTTGGCGTCGGTTTTTTCCAGCTCGATCTGGATGTCGCTCACCTTGACCTGGTGGTAGTGCAGCGCATGCAGCGTGGCGCCCGTGGGGCTGGGCACCCAGGCGGTGTTGGCACCCGCCTTGGGGTGGGCGATTTTCTGCTTGAGCATTTCGGCCATCAGGTCGGGCATGGCCCACATGCCCTTGCCGATTTGCGCCTTGCCGCGCAGGCCACACGACAGGCCCACCAGCACGTTGTTCTTTTCGTACGACTGGATCCAGGCGCTGGTCTTCATGTCGCCCTTGCGGATCATCGGGCCTGCGTGCATGGCGGTGTGCATCTCGTCGCCCGTGCGGTCCAGGAAGCCGGTGTTGATGAAGGCCACGCGGGCCGACGCGGCGGCGATGCAGGCCTTCAGATTGACGGACGTGCGGCGTTCTTCGTCCATGATGCCCAGCTTCACCGTGTTGGCGGGCAGGCCCAGCAACTGCTCCACGCGGCCGAACAGCTCGCTCGCAAAGCCCACTTCGGCGGGGCCGTGCATCTTGGGCTTGACGATGTAGACGCTGCCCTTGCGCGAGTTGCGGATACCGTTGGCGCCATGGCCTTGCAGGTCGTGCAGTGCGATAGCAGTCGTCACCACCGCGTCCATGATGCCTTCAGGGATCTCGCGCTCCTTGCCTTGCGCGTCGGTCCACAGGATGGCCGGGTTGGTCATCAGGTGGCCCACATTGCGCAGGAACATCAGCGAGCGGCCATGCAGGCGCACCTCGCCCCCCGTGGGGCCGGTGTAGACGCGGTCAGGGTTCAGTCCGCGCGTGATGGTCTTGCCGCCCTTGGCGACCTGCTCGGTCAGCGTGGCCTGGATGATGCCCAGCCAGTTGCTGTAGCCCAGCACCTTGTCCTCGGCGTCCACAGCGGCCACGGAGTCTTCCAGGTCGAGGATGGTGGACAGCGCGGCTTCCAGCACCAGGTCGCTCACGCCCGCCGCGTCAGATTGGCCGATGGGCGTGCTGCGGTCGATCTGGATATCGAGGTGCAGGCCGTTGTGCTGCAGCAGCACCGACGAAGGCGCTGCGGCATTGCCCTGGTAGCCCTTGAACTGCGAGGGGTCCTTCAGGCCCGTGGTGCCGCCGTTGGCGAGTGCCACCACCAGTTGGCCGCCTTCGGCGCGGTAGCCGGTCGAATCCTTGTGCGAGCCCGTGGCCAGCGGCGCAGTGTCGTCCAGCACCTGGCGTGCAAACGCGATCACCTTGGCGCCGCGCACGGGGTTGTAGCCCTTGCCCTTTTCGGCGCCATCGGTCTCGGGGATCGCGTCGGTGCCGTACAGCGCGTCATACAGGCTGCCCCAGCGCGCGTTGGCGGCGTTGAGGGCGTAGCGCGCGTTCAGGATAGGCACCACCAGTTGTGGGCCGGCCTGGGTGGCGAGCTCATCGTCCACATTGGCCGTGGTGGCCTTCACATCGGCAGGCTGGGGCACCAGGTAGCCGATTTTTTCGAGAAAACCCCGGTAGGCCACCATGTCCGCGATGGGGCCGGGGTTGGCCTTGTGCCAGGTGTCCAGCTCGGTCTGCAGGCGGTCGCGCTCGGCCAGCAAGGCGATGTTGCGCGGGGCCAGGTCGGCCACGATGGCGCCAAAACCTTTCCAGAACGCTTCGCTGCCAACGCCCGTGCCGGGCAGCACCTTGTCTTCGACAAAGCGAAAGAGGGGGGTGGCCACTTGCAGGCCGTGGACGGTGGTGCGGTCGGTCATGAAAAAGCTCGCTGAAGAAAAAGAAAAAAAGGGAAAAAGAAAGCGCCAGGAAAGGCGACGATGAACACACTGTATTGCAAATCAACGCGCATATAAATACGTTGAAAATCTCTAAACCAGTGACTTTTAAGCAAAAGTGGTCGATATGCCACCCCTGACCATCCGTACTCGCCCGTAGTGGTGCTGCTGCCAATAAGCCACTACGCTGCGCACACAAAACAATCCATCCCACCGGGAGACAAATCCATGCAGGCACCCCTGGCCGCCAGCGCGCAGAACGCCGCCTACAAGAACAAGATCGTCAGTGCCGCCGATGCCGTGCAGCTCATCCACGACGGCGACACCGTGGCCACGGGCGGTTTTGTGGGCATCGGTTTTGCCGAGAGCATTGCCGTTGCGCTGGCCCAGCGCTGGCATGCCACCCAGGCGCCACGCGACCTGACCCTGGTGTATGCCGCCGGGCAGGGCGACGGCAAGCAGCGCGGCCTCAACCACCTGGGCCACGCCGGGCTGCTCCGCCGCGTGATCGGCGGGCACTGGGGCCTGGTGCCGCGCATCCAGAAGCTGGCGGTGGACAACCAGATCGAAGCCTGGAACCTGCCCCAGGGCGTCATCACCCACCTGTTCCGCGACATCGCTGCGGGCAAGCCTGGCACGCTCACCCGCGTGGGCCTCGACACCTTTGTGGACCCACGCCACGGCGGCGGCAAGCTCAACACGCGCACCACCGAAGACCTGGTGCGCGTTTTACCCATCGACGGGCAGGACTACCTGTTCTACAAGGCCTTCCCCATCCACGTGGGCATCATCCGCGCCACCACGGCCGATGCCGACGGCAACCTCACCATGGAGCGCGAAGCGCTCACGCTCGAAGCCCTGGCCATCGCCATGGCCGCGCGCAACTCGGGTGGCGTGGTCATTGCACAGGTCGAGCGCATTGCCGAGCGCGGCACGCTCAACCCGCGCCAGGTGAAAGTGCCCGGCGTGCTGGTGGACGCCGTGGTGCTGGCCACCGAGCCCGCGCACCACCACCAGACCTTTGCCGAGCCCTACAGCGCCGCGTTTGCGGGCGAGCTGCGTGTGCCCATGGACACGCTCGACGCCATGCCCCTCACCGAGCGCAAGATCATCGCCCGCCGCGCGGCGCTGGAGCTGCGCCCGCACCAGGTGGTCAACCTGGGGATAGGCATGCCCGAAGGCGTGGCCAACGTGGCCGCCGAAGAGCGCATCATCGACCTCGTCACGCTCACCGCCGAGCCCGGCGTGATCGGTGGCATCCCCGCAGGCGGCCTGAACTTCGGCGCCGCCGTGAACCCGCAGGCCATCATCGACCAGCCCAACCAGTTCGACTTCTACGACGGCGGTGGTCTCGACATCGCCATCCTCGGCCTCGCGCAGGCCGACCAGCACGGCAACCTCAACGTGAGCAAATTCGGCCCGCGCCTTGCGGGTGCGGGCGGCTTCATCAACATCAGCCAAAACGCCAAGACCGTGGTTTTTGTGGGCACCTTCACGGCGGGCGCGCTGCAGGTAGAGGCCGTGGACGGCCGCCTGCACATCCTGCACGAAGGCGGCGCGCGCAAGCTGGTGCGCGAGGTTGAGCACCGCACCTTCAGCGGCGCCGAGGCCCTGCGGCGCGGCCAGCGCGTGTTGTATGTGACCGAGCGCTGCGTGTTCCGCCTGGTGCCCTCGGGCGAGCCCGATGGCGGCGGCGCGCTGGAGCTGATCGAGCTGGCGCCCGGCATCGACCTGCACCGCGACGTGCTCGCCCACATGGGCTTTGCGCCCCGCATCAGCCCCGGCCTGCAGGCCATGGACCTGCGCCTGTTCGAGCCCGGCCCGCTGGGCCTGCGCGAGCAATTGCTCAACCGCCCGCTGGTGCAGCGCTTCGAGCTCGACGCCGCGCGCAGGCTGCTGCATGTGGACTTTTCCGGCCTCAAGATCAGCACCCGCAACACCGTCGACGCCATCGGCCACGAAGTGCGCCGCCTGCTGGCACCACTCGCCGCGCAGGGCGAACGCGTGGCCGTCATCGTGAACTACGACCACTTCACCATCGCCCCCGACCTGGCCGACGCCTACGCCACCATGGTGCAGGGCCTCACGCGCGACCACTATGCCGAGGTCAAACGCTATGGCACGGTGGGGTTTCTGAAGTCGCGCTTGTCTTGATTGCTATCAAATCGGTAGCTGTTAGCGCTTATCCTGCGGGCGCAAACTGCCAATTTGGCTTGAATTTTTGGTGCTCCGCTGATGCCGCGCCTAGCGCCGTTGCTGCCAGCAGTCAGCAGCGCCGGGCGCGGGGTCAGTACACATAGACCGCGCCGGAGTTACCGGCCGCATCGTTCGCCTGGCCGCCAACGGCGTTGATGCCGGTGGCGCTGCTGTCCTCCCCCCAGGCCGGCACCGCCAGGGTGTTGCCGTCGTCCGACAGGGCCACGCTGTAGCCAAAGTAGTCACCCACCCCGGTATTGCTGGCCTTCACATAGGCCTGCTGGCTCCAGGTGCTGGCGCTGCGGGTGAACACATAGACCGCGCCGGAGTTGCCAGCCGCGTTGTTCCCATGGTCGCCGCCGATGCCTTGGGCGTTGCTGCCCTCCCCCGAGGCCCCCACCGCCAGGGTGTTACCGTCGCCCGACAGGGCCACGCTGGTGCCAAAGCCGTCACCCGCCCCGGTATTGCTGGCCTTCACATAGGCCTGCTGGCTCCAGGTGCTGGCGCTGCGGGTGAAGACATAGACCGCACCCGCATTGGTGGCCGTGTTGTCCGTCTGGTTGCCGTTGATGCTGGTGGCGCTGCTGTCCTCAAGGTAGGCCCCCACCGCCAGGGTGTTGCCGTCGCCCGACAGGGCCACGCTGGTGCCAAAGTTGTCATACGCCTCGGTATTGCTGGCCTTCACATAGGCCTGCTGGCTCCAGGCGCTGGCGCTGCGGGTAAAGACATAGACCGCACCCGCATTGGTGGCCGTGTTGTCC
>NZ_JAPUDY010000087.1 GCF_027492855.1 Acidovorax sp. | reverse complement strand
AGGTCGCGGCTGGCCACCACGATCTGGCGCGTGGTGGTCAGGTGCTCCTCGCGCAGTTGGGCACTGGCTGGGGGCTCGCCGCGCGCTGCGGCAGCGCTGCGGGCCGCGGTGATCACCGGGTGCTCGGGGGCGATCACGGCCACCAGGGTTTCGGTGCCCACCTCCTGAAAACCCTCGCGCCCGTCGATGCTGGGCCGCTCGAACACCAGCGCCAGTTGTGCGCGGCCGCTGTGCAGCAGCACCAACGCATCGACTTGCGGCGCGGCCAGCACCTCGACCTGCAGCAAGGGGTGCTCCTGCGCCAGCGCCGCCAGCGGCTGGGTCCAGTGCGCGGCCAGCAGCTCGGGCGCAATCGCCAGCGTCAGCCGCTCCTCCAGCCCCTGCGTCAGCGCCAGCGCCTGGGCGTTGAGCTGCTGCAACTGCCCCGCCAGCAGCCGTGCCTGGGGCTCCAGCGCGCGGGCGGCGGCGGTGGGGCGGGGCTCGCGGCCACTGCGGTCAAACAGCTGCACATCCAGTTCTGCCTCCAGGTGGGCGATGGTCATGCTCACCGCCGACGGCACGCGCGAAAGGGAACGGGCGGCGGCAGAAAACGAGCCCTGGTCCAGCACGGTAAGAAACACCTGCACGCTGTCGGAGTTGAAGGCCATGGGCACCAACCTATCAATAAAACTGAAATAAGCTGACTTTATGTGTCAGTGCGTCGAATATAAAGTACCGGCCATGGACAAAAAACCTACTCTATTCGGCCTGCAGGGCGCCAAGCGCCGTGTGATCTACGTCACGCTGTACGAGCTGATCGCCATCGGGGCTGCCACTGCGGGCCTGGCCATGCTCACGGGCCAGAGCGCGGGCCATTCGGGCGTGGTGGCAGCGGCGGCTTCGGTGATCGCCGTTGTCTGGAACATCGTGTTCAACTGGGCCTTCGAGCGCTGGGAGTCGCGCCAGGCGGTGCGCGGGCGCAGCACGGCACGGCGCGTGGCGCATGCCATCGGCTTTGAGGGCGGTTTGGTGTTCTCGCTGGTGCCGCTGTTTGCCTGGTGGTTCGAGGTCAGCCTGTGGCAGGCATTCGTGATGGATCTGGGGCTGATCGTTTTTTTCCTGTGCTACACATTTGTCTTCAACTGGGTGTTTGACCACCTGTTCGGCCTGCCCGCATCGGCCATGGCGCCAGCCCAGGCCGCAGCGGCGTGATGCGGAACCGTCAAAGTCAAACAATGTGAACAGAAAGAGGCCCTGGCTGCGGGGCCTTTTGCTTGCTGATAATGGGCCCAAGATGCGTGGGCCCATTTTTTTTACTCCTCCTCCTTCGTTTTCTTCTTCCTTTTTGTTCTCTGCGATGTCTCCGGTGCTGCTGTGCGCCGCGCTGGCAGGCTGCGCAGGGAATGCCCCTGTATCGCGTGGCGAGGTGAAGGGCGCACCGACCACGGCCTCCGAGATGGCCCAGTCCGATGCCAACCGCATCGCCACGCTGGCCATGGCGGAAAACCTGGAGGGGCTGGTCCGCCTGATGGACAAGCTCTACCGCCGCAACCCGGCCGAATGGCGCAAAAGCGGTGCCGCGAGCCGCGAGCAAGCCATCGAGCAGGTGCGCGCCGCCATCACCCAGCGCCAGCCCTGGGCGCCGCTGCAGGGGCGCCGTGACATCGCGGCAATGGGCCTGGCGCTCGCGCCAGAGTTTGCGGGCGACCGCGTGGCGGCCTTCATCCATGCCACGGCCGACATGATCATCACGGCCCACGGCGGCAAGACGGAGTTCTTCTTGCTCGACGGCGTGGATGCCCAGCACCTCTATAACGCCGCGCGCAATGTCGAAACCGCCGTGTGGCTGCTGGCCCAGCGCCGCAATGCCCAGGGCCAGCCGTTGCTGCTGGCCGACGAGATCGGCCCGCAAGGCCGCAACCTGAGTTTTGAGCGCGAGTTCGGCAAGATCATCGCGCGGCTTGATCTGCTGGCCACCTTCACCACTGAAAAATACCGCCGCGCCGCCATCAGCTATGTGCAGGGCATTGTGGGCGGCACCTTCCTGCAGTTCCTGCCGGTGCGCTGATACGTTCTTCCGTATGAGCCGGTAAAATCTACGGCTCGCCCAAGGAGCGTTGCAGCGGCCTCACCACGATGGGGCCGTCAGGCTTGGGCGCAAAAAGAAGCCCCACCGCAACGACGCTCACCTGTTTGATTTTGCTGTTCCTGCACAGGTGAGCCCTATGTCTGCTATTTCGCCGCCCCCCATGAAGCTGTCTGGCCTGGAGCCCGTCTCCATCGGCGAGGGCACGTTGTTCGTCAACATCGGCGAGCGCACCAACGTCACCGGCTCCAAGGCGTTTGCGCGCATGGTCCTCAACGGCCAGTACGAAGAAGCCCTGGCCGTGGCGCGCCAGCAGGTCGAAAACGGCGCCCAGGTCATCGACATCAACATGGACGAGGCCATGCTCGACAGCAAGGCCGCCATGGTGCGTTTTCTGCAGCTCATCGCCTCCGAGCCCGACATCGCGCGTGTGCCCATCATGGTGGACAGCTCCAAGTGGGACGTAATCGAGGCCGGGCTGCGCTGCATCCAGGGCAAGGGCATCGTCAACTCCATCAGCATGAAAGAGGGCGTGGAGAAGTTCAAGCACGAGGCGCGCCTGGTCAAGCGCTACGGTGCAGCCGCCGTCGTGATGGCGTTTGACGAAGTGGGGCAGGCCGACACCTACGCCCGCAAGATCGAGATCTGCGAGCGTGCCTACCGCGTGCTGGTCGATGAGGTGGGCTTCCCGCCCGAAGACATCATCTTCGACCCCAACATCTTTGCCGTGGCCACCGGCATCGAAGAGCACAACAACTACGCCGTCGATTTCATCGAGGCCACGCACTGGATCAAGCAGAACCTGCCGGGCGCCAAGGTGTCGGGCGGCGTGTCGAACGTAAGCTTCAGCTTCCGTGGCAACGACCCCGTGCGCGAAGCCATCCACACCGTGTTTCTGTACCACGCCATCAAGGCGGGTATGGACATGGGCATCGTCAATGCGGGCATGGTGGGCGTGTACGACGACCTGGAACCCGTGTTGCGCGAGCGTGTGGAAGACGTGGTGCTCAACCGCCGCCCCGACGCCGGTGAGCGCCTGGTCGAGATCGCTGAAACCGCCAAGAGCGGCGCCAAGGACGAGAGCAAAAAGCTCGAATGGCGCGGCACACCCGAGGCGCCCAAGACCGTGGGCGAGCGCCTGTCGCACGCGCTGGTGCACGGCATCACCGATTTCATCACCGAAGACACTGAAGAGGCCTACCAGCAGGTATTGGCAAAGGGCGGCCGCCCGCTGCACGTCATCGAAGGCCCGCTCATGGACGGCATGAACGTGGTGGGCGATTTGTTTGGTGCGGGCAAGATGTTTTTGCCCCAGGTGGTGAAAAGCGCGCGCGTGATGAAAAGCGCCGTGGCCCACCTCATCCCCTACATCGAGGAAGAAAAACGCCAGGACGAACTCGCCGGGCGCGACGTGCGCAGCAAGGGCAAGATCATCATCGCCACCGTCAAGGGCGACGTGCACGACATCGGCAAGAACATCGTCACCGTGGTCTTGCAATGCAACAACTTCGAGGTGGTGAACATGGGCGTGATGGTGCCCTGCCACGAGATCCTGGCGCGCGCCAAGGTCGAAGGCGCGGACATCGTGGGCCTGTCGGGCCTGATCACGCCCAGCCTTGAAGAGATGCAGTACGTGGCGGGCGAGATGCAAAAGGACGAGCACTTTCGCATCAAGAAGATCCCGCTGCTCATCGGTGGCGCCACCTGCTCGCGTGTGCACACCGCCGTCAAGATCGCGCCGCACTACGAAGGCCCCGTGGTTTATGTGCCAGACGCCTCACGCAGCGTGAGCGTGGCCCAAAGCCTGCTGGGCGACGGCGTGGACAGCTACGTGCAGGAGCTCAACGCCGACTACGACAAAGTGCGCACCCAGCACGCCAATAAAAAGGCCACGCCCTTGTGGTCCCTGGCCAAGAGCCGCGCCAACAAGACGCCCGTGGACTGGCAGGCGTATCAGCCCGCTGTGCCGCGCGCCCTGGGCCGCCGCGTGTTCAAGAACTTCGACTTGGCCGAGCTGGCCAAATACATCGACTGGGGCCCGTTCTTCCAGACCTGGGATCTGGCTGGCCCGTACCCCGCCATCCTGACCGACGAGGTCGTGGGCGTGGAAGCCACGCGCGTTTTTGCCGACGGCCAGGCCATGCTCAAGAAGATCATCGAAGGCCGCTGGCTTACCGCCAGCGGTGTGATGGCCCTGCTGCCCGCCAACAGCGTGAACGATGACGACATCGAGTTCTACACCGACGACACCCGCACCGAGGTCGCCATGACCTGGTATGGCCTGCGCCAACAGGCAGAAAAACACGTCATCGACGGCGTGACCCGCCCCAGTCGTTGCCTGGCCGACTTTGTGGCGCCTAAGTCCAGCGGCATCGCCGACTACGCGGGCATGTTCGCGGTGACGGCGGGCCTGGGTATCGAGAAGAAGGAAAAGGCCTTCATCGACGCGCTCGACGACTACTCCGCCATCATGTTCAAGAGCCTGGCCGACCGCCTGGCCGAAGCCTTTGCCGAAAGCCTGCACCACCGCGTGCGCACTGACCTGTGGGGCTACGCTGCCAGCGAAGCGCTGAGCAACGACGACATGATCGCCGAGAAGTACCACGGCATCCGCCCCGCACCCGGCTACCCCGCCTGCCCCGACCACAGCGCCAAAAGCGAGCTGTTCCGCGTGCTGCAGTGCGAAGAGGTCGGCATGACCCTGACGGAAAGCCTGGCCATGATGCCCGCCGCCAGCGTGAGCGGCTTTTACATCGGCCACCCTGATGCCGTGTATTTCAACGTCGGCAAGATCGGCGAAGATCAGTTGCACGACATGACCGAGCGGCGGGGGATGGACGAGAAGGTGCTGGCGCGGTTGCTGGCGCCGAACTTGTAATGCTATGAATTTATGAGCTATTGGCGCTTGCTGGATAAGCGCTAGAGGTTTGTTCGATCAGAAAGACGAAAGCCCCGCATGCGGGGCTTTCCATTTGGTGCATCTTTCAGCTTGTTAGCGTCCAGAGCGCATATCCCAGTGATATGAGTCACTAGTATAAGACGTCTGAATGCATAGCACTGGGATATGCGTTCTAGCCGGAACTACACGACACCTTCACATTTGGACTTGCTAAATGAGGAGATGGAATGTATGACCGCACCAACAGGGCTACCTTCTCAGCGCATGGACGAGCCTAGCGTGACCATGCGCTTTGAACTCTTCTTTTGTTCATCTTTGCACCTTTCTTTCGGGTGAGTGTACAGATATTTGGTGTCGTGTAGGGAATTTAAATTGATCTCTTTTCGCAAACATCTTCTCCGTTATCGACTCGCCCTGGATTTGGGTTCAACATCTTTAGGTTGGTCGCTGTTGCGACTTAGCGCGCATGATGAGCCGACCGCCATCATCAAAGCGGGTGTTCGCATCTTCAGCGATGGCCGCAACCCCAAGGATGGTTCATCACTGGCTGTGACCCGCCGGGCCGCCCGCGCCATGCGCCGTCGGCGCGACCGCCTGCTCAAGCGCAAGGCCCGCATGTTGGAGCAATTGCAGCGCCATGGCTTCTTCCCCGCCGATGCCGCCGAGCGCAAGGCTCTGGAGCGGCTCAACCCGTACCAATTGCGCGCCAAGGGGCTGCATGAGGCGCTGGCGCCGGGGGAATTTGCGCGGGCGATGTTCCACATCAACCAGCGCCGGGGTTTTCAGAGCAACCGCAAGACCGACCGCAAGGACAACGACAGCGGCGCGCTCAAGAAGGCCATCCACCAACTGCGCGAGCACATTGCGGACAGCGGCTGTGCCACGGTGGGGGAATGGTTCTGGAAGGTGCGCATGGAGCAAAAGCCAGAAGGCGTGAAGAACCAGGGCGTGCGGGCACGGTACCGCGAAACCGACAAGAGCTACGCTTTGTACGTGGACCGTGCCATGATTGCGCAGGAGTTCGACGCGCTGTGGGCCGCGCAAGCTGCGCTGCAGCCGGGCTTGTTTCACGAGGTGGCGCGTACTGATCTGCGTGATACCTTGCTGCACCAGCGCAACTTGCGCCCCGTGCGGCCTGGCCGCTGCACCCTGCTGCCCGAGGAAGAGCGCGCACCGCTGGCCTTGCCCAGCACGCAGCGCTTTCGCATCTACCAGGAGGTCAACCACCTGCGCTTGCTGGATGAAACCTTGCGCGAACTGCCGCTGACCCTGGCGCAGCGCGATGCCCTGGTGGCCGCACTGGAAGGCCGCAACAAAATGAGTTTTGAGCAGATGCGCAAGGTGCTCAAGCTGTCGGGCACGGTGCAGTTCAACCTGGAGGACGAAAAACGCCGCGAAATCAAGGGCAACGCCACCAGTGCCCTGCTGTCGCACAAGGAGCTGTTCGGCACGGCGTGGGCGAGCTTTGACACTGCGCTGCAGGACGAGATCGTGTGGCAACTGGTCAGCGAGGAGGGTGAGGGGACGCTGATTGCCTGGCTGCAGCAACACGCAAGCGTGGATGAGGCGCGGGCCGAGGCCATTGCCAACACGGCCTTGCCCGAAGGCTACGGAAGCCTGAGCCGCAAGGCCCTGGCACGCATCGTGCCCGAGCTGGCGCGTGACGTGGTGACCTACGACAAGGCGGTGTTGGCCGCCGGCTTTTCGCATCACAGCGATCTGGGGTTTGACTTTGAGTTCTCGCAGGACGAGGTGGACCCGGTGGGGGAGCGCACCATCGCCTCCACGGGCGAGATCAAACCGGTGTTCGCCTTCAAGCAGTTACCCTACTACGGCAAGGCCTTGCAACGCCATGTGGCCTTTGGCACCGGAAAGCCCGAAGACCCGGAGGAAAAGCGCTTCGGCAAGATCGCCAACCCCACGGTGCACATCGGGTTGAATCAGGTGCGCGTGGTGGTGAATGCGCTCATTCGCCGCTATGGCCGCCCCACCGAGATAGTGGTTGAGCTGGCGCGCGACCTGAAACAAAGCCGTGAGCAGAAGCAGGATGCCCAGCGCAAGCAGGCAGACAACCAAAAGCGCAACACCCGCATCCGCGAACGGATTGCCGAGACCCTGGGCATCAGTATCGAGCGCGTGCGCACCAGCGACATCCAAAAGTGGATTTTGTGGGAAGAGCTGAGCTTTGACGTGGCCGACCGCCGCTGCCCGTACAGCGGCGTGCAGATCAGCGCCGCCATGTTGCTGAGCGAGCGGGTGGAGATTGAACACATCTTGCCGTTTTCAAAAACGCTGGACGACAGCCTCAACAACCGCACCGTGGCCCTGCGCGAGGCCAATCGCATCAAGCGCAACCGCACGCCGTGGGATGCGCGCGCCGACTTTGAATCGCAAGGTTGGAGCTATGACGGCATTCTTCAGCGCGCCGAGCGCATGCCGCTGCGCAAGCGCTACCGCTTCGCGCCGGATGGTTACGAGCGTTGGCTGGGCGAGGACAAGGACTTTTTGGCCCGCGCGCTCAACGACACGCGCTACCTGTCGCGCGTGGCCGCCAGCTACCTGCGGCTGGTATGCCCCGGAAGCGCCACGCGCGTCATCCCCGGCCAAATGACGGCGATGCTGCGCGCCAAATTCGGCCTGAACGATGTGTTGGGCTTGAACGGCGAGAAAAACCGCAACGACCATCGTCACCATGCCGTGGACGCTTGCGTGATCGGCGTGACCGACCAGGGCTTGATGCAGCGCTTTGCCAGCGCCAATGCGCAAGCGCGCGAGGGTGGTCTGACGCGGCTGGTTGAAGAAATGCCTCTGCCGTGGGATACCTACCGCGACCATGTGGAACGCGCTGTGCGCCACATCTGGGTGAGCCACAAGCCCGACCACGGCTTTGAAGGCGCGATGATGGAGGAAACCTCTTACGGTATTCGCAAGGACGGCAGCATCAAACAGCGGCGCAAGGCTGACGGCAGCACTGGGCGCGAGATTAGCAACCTGATCCGCATTGCAGAACCCACCCAGCCAAGCCGCCATGGCGTGGATGCCGAAGGGCGGCCATTGCCCTACAAGGGCTATGTGGGCGGCAGCAATTACTGTATTGAGATCACGGTGAATGACAAGGGCAGGTGGGAGGGGGAGGTGATCTCGACGTTTGAGGCGTATCGGATCGTTCGACAGAAAGGGCTGAATGGTATGCGACACATCAAGGTGGGGCAGAACGGCAGACAGTTGGTGATGCGACTGGTCATTGATGATTTCGTTCGACTGGAAGTCGATAGCAATGAGCGAACGATGCGCATCGCATCAATTAACTCGGCAGGTCGGCTAAGCCTTGCTGACCATCATGAAGCCAACGTCGACGCCAGAAATCGCAATCCAGATGGAGCGTGGCGATATACCTACAAGCAGGCAGGATCATTGCAAGTCGCTCAAGGGCGCCAAGTCACCATCTCCCCCATCGGCGAGTTGCGTGACCCTGGCTTCCAAGGCTGAAGCGCCATGATCGGCCGCATTGTCGAAATCGCAGACGACCGGCGCCACCTCTTTGTGAATCGCGGCTTTATGGTGGTGAAGGACACCGAAGGCGACCGCAAGGAACTGGGCCAGGTGCCGCTGGACGACATTGCCGCCGTCATCGCCAACGCCCACGGCCTGAGCTATACCAACAATCTGCTGGTGGCTTTGGCCGAGCGTGGCGCGCCCTTTGTGCTGTGCGGCGCCAACCACAACGCCGTGGGTATGCTGCTTTCGCTTGACGGCCACCATGTTCAAGCCAAGCGCATAGAGGCGCAGATTGCGGCAGGATTGCCAATGCAAAAGCGTCTGTGGGCAGCAGTGGTCAAGTCCAAACTGGAGCAACAGGCCGCAGCCTTGGAGGCCGCCGCCGCGCCAACGGCGCCCCTGCAAGCCCTGGTGTCCAAAGTTAAAAGCGGTGACCCCGAGAACATAGAAGCGCAAGGCGCGCGCCGCTATTGGGGGCTTTTGTTTGGCTCGGATTTTCGGCGCGACCAGGACGGCGATGGATTGAATGGCTTGCTGAACTACGGCTACACCATCCTGCGGTCCGCCACGGCCCGCGCTGTGGTGGCAGCTGGCTTGCACCCCAGCATCGGCCTGCATCACAGCAATGACGCCAACGCCATGCGACTGGTGGACGACCTGATGGAGCCCTTTCGTCCGGTGGTGGATCTCAAGGCGTGGCAATTGAACAAAGCTGGCGAGCCACACGTCACCCCCGACACCAAACGTGCCTTGGTGCGTGTGCTGTACGACGACATGCAGACGGCAGCGGGCGTGACACCCGTGATGGTGTGCATGCAGCGCCTTGCCACGTCGCTGGCGCAGGTCTATCTGGGTGAACGTGCGAAGCTTGATTTGCCCTTGCCTGGTTTGCCTCTTTCGCTGGCGGGCAGTTTCGAGCCTGATTGACCCGCGCCGCCAGCCGCACGCACCATGTTGTCTGGGTACCGACTTATGTGGATGGTGGTCATGTTCGATTTACCGGTGGTGGAGAAGGCTGAACGCAAGGCCGCCACGCAGTTTCGTAACACGCTACTCGACCTGGGCTGCGAAATGAGCCAGTTCAGCGTGTACATGCGGTTTTGCACCAGTCAGACACAAGTGGACACGCTGTGCCGCGCGGTCGAACGCGCCTTGCCTCCGGGTGGTAAAGTGCATATCTTCCAGTTCACCGACAAACAATACGAGCGCGCGATCACCTATCGCGGGCGCACGAAACAACCCGCGCAAAAAGCGCCGGACCAATTCGACCTTTTCTGAACCAGGGCGCTGATTTCTAGGCCTCTGAAAGCGAAAAACTCTCTAACGAATCAAGGAGTTATCGCGATCAGAGTCTAGATCACTGGGATATGCGCACTGGCCGGAACCAGAACACGCGTACAGCCATGGCCGCACAGAGTCTAGATCACTGGGATATGCGCACTGGCCGGAACTTTGGGCGCCTACACGCAGATGAGCAACAAAGTCTAGATCACTGGGATATGCGCACTGGCCGGAACTCGCACCGCTGTCAGGTGGCCGAGCACCGCAGTCTAGATCACTGGGATATGCGCACTGGCCGGAACAGCTGGCACCGCCACCTCAAACGAACCGCTAGTCTAGATCACTGGGATATGCGCACTGGCCGGAACAACGCGAGGAACGCCAACACCGCCTGAACCAGTCTAGATCACTGGGATATGCGCACTGGCCGGAACACGTCGGTCTGGCAAACGTAAAACTCTCAGAGTCTAGATCACTGGGATATGCGCACTGGCCGGAACTCTCGTTGGTTTTCGCTGGTCGGTTCAGTCAGTCTAGATCACTGGGATATGCGCACTGGCCGGAACCCTGATCACCGTGCTGCACCTCGAAAACTCAGTCTAGATCACTGGGATATGCGCACTGGCCGGAACCTGCCTGTCGCGCTCTAGCTTCGCCGGGAAAGTCTAGATCACTGGGATATGCGCACTGGCCGGAACTTAGAAAGCGCCGGGCAGTCCACCGCCTCGAGTCTAGATCACTGGGATATGCGCACTGGCCGGAACTGCAGGCCCGCCGCGTTGCGGTAGCCCATGAGTCTAGATCACTGGGATATGCGCACTGGCCGGAACCTGCGCACCGCGCTGGGTGATGGTGGCGGCAGTCTAGATCACTGGGATATGCGCACTGGCCGGAACCACCGAGAACACATGCTTCTCGCGCCCGCTAGTCTAGATCACTGGGATATGCGCACTGGCCGGAACTGGTGATCGCAGTGATTACCCCGGCGCCTCAGTCTAGATCACTGGGATATGCGCACTGGCCGGAACTGCTCAAACGGGAAGCCCGCCACGCGCGCGAGTCTAGATCACTGGGATATGCGCACTGGCCGGAACTCAAAATCTCCACACATCGCCAAAGGCCTAAGTCTAGATCACTGGGATATGCGCACTGGCCGGAACTCCTCTTCCGATGACCACATTGCCCTGCCGAGTCTAGATCACTGGGATATGCGCACTGGCCGGAACGGGCACGTAGTTGGTGCCCACGTCAAATGCAGTCTAGATCACTGGGATATGCGCACTGGCCGGAACGGTGGGTGCTGCGGGCGCGGCCAGCAACTGAGTCTAGATCACTGGGATATGCGCACTGGCCGGAACGCGATAGGCATGCCATTCCTGGCTGCCCTGAGTCTAGATCACTGGGATATGCGCACTGGCCGGAACAGCGCCACCTTGCAGCGCCACGATGGTCCCAGTCTAGATCACTGGGATATGCGCACTGGCCGGAACTCAAAGTAGAAATTTCCGTGACAGCCCTGAATCGCCCCGGGGCAATTCATCTTGCATCCTCGGGGAAACAATGAACAGGTTCTTAGCTCGTCTGGTCAAGCTGGGAAATCGCCCAAAGCGACTTGAAAAGGCTGCGCTGCAACGAGGCCAGTTCCCGGCTCTCAATGGTCAGTGCATAGTTCTCGTTCTTGGATGAAACATAGGTCACCGTATCGTCGCTGATATACGCCGTCATTCCCAAGTCCACACCAGGAGGCGCGTAGCGGAGCTCCCGCAGCTCTCCTTTGCTGGCTGGCCAGACCTTCATGGTCTCTCGCGAATGAGATCGAACGACTTCCAGCTTGATTCCGCGACGAACGCGTTCAGCGATGTAGGTCGCCATCCAGGCATCGCCGGGCACTTCCATCAGCTCGTGCATTGAAAGAATCCCCAGCAGAACGCCCGACTTGCATTCGAGGGTCGCCCATATGGCTCGCTGAATTCCATCTACGCCCTCGTGAATACGCAACCGTGGCTTACGCGGGCTGCTGTTGAACAGAGACCTTAGCTCGGGAACCAGATCGTTGAGCATCAGCCGCGTTTGTTCCCAGTCGCGGATCAAAACGCCAGGGTCTGCGGGTACGACCTGCCGAATACCTTCCTCACCGTGTACTTGCGCAAGCAACCCACGTTTCTCAAGACGTGCAAGCAGGTCATAGCCGTTTGTCCGCGTTACGCCCGCTCTGTTTGCCACTGCCGTGACCGGCGCGGCCCCCAACTCCAAGGCCGCCAAGTAGAAGCGTTGCTCTTTTGGATCGAGTCCCATCGCTGCAAGTTTTTCAATCATCATTTTCCAATTTGTCGAAAAATCTCGACAACATTTTCCATGAAAATAGATGTAAATCTATCAAGAAAATTAGGTGTTTTCCTTGCAATTCAATATCGATGTGTCGAAATTTATTGACATCCAAGTAAGACGGCTTTGATACTTGCGATCACGCCGAATCATGCGATTCAGGTCGACACCAACATTGAGGATGAAGCCATGAAACGCCTGCTTTCGATCACCGCGGCCTGTTGCCAACCGCGAGTCTTTCAGCCCACACGGCGCCGCAAAAAATCGGCGTCGTTCTGCTGCTAAGCGGTGCCAGCGCACGGTTCGGTGCGAGCGCCCCGCAATGGAATGAAATCGGTCTCGGGCAATGCCGCCAACGCGTAAGCGGATGGCCTGGCTTCCCTCAGAAGGCGCTTGGCGAAGTCGCGCGTGTGCTCGCTACGCGGCCTTCTGCTGCTGGATGAAGTTGTAGCGGTGTTTGTGCTGCTGGAAATGGACAGCGTCATGGCAACCCTGCGCAACTTGCTTGCCACGACGAATTTGACGTTGATCGTGGCTGTGCTCGAGAGCGGGCACGCAGCACTGAGCGGAACGGTTGATGAACTGGTCGGTAATGACGAGGTGCGCAGAACGTACCTCGGTATCTAAACAGGAGAAACCTATGAAAACACTGAAAGCATGCGTGGTTCAAGCGAGCTCTGTGGGCGATGACACACCGGCCACGGTCGCAAAGGCCGTCTCGCTGATTGAAGAGTGTGGAAAACGCGGGGCCCAGGTGGCCGTGTTTCCAGAAGCCTTTATCGGGGGATACCCAAAGGGCGCCGACTTCGACATTTTCATCGGCAAGCGAACCACCGAGAGTCGGCAGGAGTACGCTGACTACGCCGCGTGCGCCATTGATGTGCCCGGCCCTCACACGCAGGCACTCGCCAATGCAGCAAAAAGGGCCGGTTTGTTCCTGACGATTGGCGTGATCGAGCGTGACGGCGGGACCCTCTACTGCACCGCCCTTTTCTTCGGTCCTGAAGGAACATTGCTTGGAAAGCACCGCAAGCTGATGCCGACAGCGGCAGAGCGCTTGTGCTGGGGGTTTGGCGACGGCTCCACGCTCACCACTGTGGACACGCCGTGGGGAAAGCTGGGGGCGGTCATCTGCTGGGAAAACTACATGCCGCTGATGCGGATGGCGATGTATGGCAAGGGCGTCGCCCTCTACTGCGCGCCCACCGCGGATGACCGGGACAGCTGGGCTGCGACGATGCGGCACGTCGCGCTGGAAGGTCGTTGTTTCGTCTTGTCGGCGTGCCAGTTCCTGACGAGGGCGGATTTTCCGAAGGGGATGCGAAACAAGATCTCCGACGAACCGGGGCACGTGCTGATGCGAGGCGGAAGCATGATCATCAGCCCACTGGGAGAGGTGTTGGCCGGCCCCGACTTCTCGGGCGAATCGATTCTGACTGCAGACCTGGACATAGAGGACATCGTCCGCGGGAAATTCGATTTCGATGTCGCTGGTCATTATTCGCGCGCCGACATTTTCAGCCTGCGCGTGGATGAGCGGCCGCAGATTGCCGTCAGCCATGTTGGAGGCTCCCGCGATTGAGCGAGCGCTTTTTCACGACGGCATGCGAGAGTTTCAAGTTCGCTTCGACGGCCGCTGCGTGGCCGAGGCCATCGAGACCCATCACAAACACCAAGAGTTCTGGGATGGCGAGAGGGCGTTGATCACCAACGCGCCGTTCTTCATCGCATAGAGCGGGCCTGCTGCGGACGTTTGTTGTTCAGCGTGGCCCGGCGGGCGCCGCCCCACCCGCACTCTGCGCCATCTCCAACTGCATCATCACCATATTGACCAGCGTATGCACTGACGGCCGCCCGGTCTCGATCACGTAGTGGGCGGTCTCGCGGTACAGGTGGTCGCGCTGGGCATAAAGGTCGCGCAGCTTGTCCATGGGGTTGCCGCCTTGCAGCAGGGGGCGGGTCTTGTCGTGTTTGACGCGCTTGAAGATTTCTTCGGGCGAGGCGCGCAGGTACAGCACGTTGCCGAATTGGCGCAGGACTTCGCGGTTCTCGGGGCGCAGCACGGCGCCGCCGCCGGTGGAGAGGACCATGCCGCCGGGCTGCTGGGTGACTTCGGCCAGCACCTGGGCTTCCAGATCACGAAAGCGGGCTTCGCCTTCGGCCTCGAAAAAACTGCGGATGGTGGTGCCCAGGGTCTGTTCCAGCCGGTGGTCCAGGTCGATGAAGGGCACGCCCGCCCGGTTGGCCAGATGCCGGCCGACGGTGGACTTGCCCGAGCCGGGCATGCCGACGAGTGCGCAGCGAATCTGCATAGGTTCAAAAAAGAGGTCTGGGGGACGGGCTTGCGTACTGCGGGTGGGGCTGTGTCGCGCGCCTTGGCTTGGACGTTGAGTGTAAGCCGGGGCCTGTGGGGCCTCTGGCGGCAGCCGCAGCAGGGCGCTGTGTTCTGAGGGGCGGGCCTGTCAGATCGATTCGCGTTCAAAACGACCCACCCGTTCGGGCTGAGGTCGTCGAGCGTTGCGCAGGGCTTCGACCAGCTCAGCCCGATCGGTTAGGGTGGATCGGGCCTGAACGTTGATCAAAGCGCCGCATACACCAGCGCCGGGTACAGCTCGCACAGATACCGCAGCTGGCCGGGGGCCTGGGTGAGCAGGATGGCAAACAGGTCTTCGGCAGGGTCCACAAAAAAGAAGGTGCCACCCAGGCCGCTCCAACTGTAGCGCCCTGCCGAACCTGGATGGGGAGACTGGCCGGTGGCTGTGCGCACGGCCACGCCCAGGCCAAAGCCGTAGCCGTAGCCGGTGGGCAGGATGTCGCCGGCCGCGGGCAGGCTGCCCAGGTGGTCGGCGGTCATGAAGTCCACCGTGGCGCGGCCCAGCAGGCGCACGGGGCCGTCGGGCCCTGATGCCGTGCCCTGGCCCAGCATCAGTTGCAGGAACAGCGCGTAGTCGCTGGCGGTGGAGACCAGCCCGCCACCTGCCGACTCGAACACGGGTGGGGCGGTCACGTCGATCAGCGCCACGTCCAATCCGGTTTGCGGGTCGCGTGCAAAGGGCTCGGCCAGGCGGTGCTGCTGTGCGGCGGGCACACAGAAGCCGGTGTCGTGCATGCCCAGCGGGTCAAAAACGCGGCGCTGCAAGATGGCGCCCAGGCTGTCGCCCTCGATCACCTCCAACACCGCGCCCAGCACGTCGGTGGCGCGGCTGTATTCCCAGCAGCTACCGGGCTGGCGCACAAGCGGCAACGGGCCCAGCGTGGCGACCAGCTCAGCGTTGCTGTGGCGGCGCGAGCCGACGCGCGCGGCGCGGTAGGCGTCCGGGACCGCGCCCGCCTCCCAGGCGTAGCTCAGGCCTGCGGTGTGGCGCAGAAGGTCGTGCACGGTGGCTTCGCGTCGGGCGGGCATGGTGGTGCCGGTGGCTTCGTCGTATACGCGCTGGCCTGCAAACGCAGGCAGGTAGTGCGCCACGGGGTGCGACAGCAGCAGGCGGCCTTCTTCCATGAGCATCATCGCCACCAGCGAGGCGATGGGCTTGGTCATGGAGTAGATGCGGAACACCGTGTCGGGCGCCATGGCGGGCACCGCAGATTCGGCAGAGGGCGGGCGCTGGTGGCCCACGGCGGCGTGCAACACCGTGTGGCCCCGGTGGTGGACCAGGGCCACGGCACCGGGCAGCAGGCCCTGGTCCACATGGGTTTGCAGCACGGAGTGCAGGCGGGTGAGGGCGTGGGGGTGCATGGTCGTTGTGGCGATGAATTTCAGAGATATTTTGGCCGTTGGCGCTCTCTAGTCAAGCGCTGTAAGCTATCAAAAATATAGCGCATTGAGTATCCTGTAAGACCCTGCTCCTGCAATTCGCGCCATGGCGCTTGGCCTGCCGCGATGGGGTTGGGTGTGCGTTTCCTTGGGGAGCTGTAGTCGCTCTGCGGCCACGCATTTGTGGGCCTGCGCCTACTCGCAAAGCCGCGCAAGCCGCATGGACTGCAAGGCCCACGGGCATTAGGCTTGGGGCATGTCGTCCACTGCCACCTTGTTTCAGCGCATTGCCGCACCCTTGCAGCCCGTTTTGACGCCCCTGTGGCGCGTGGCGCAGCCCTTCTGGCACGCCACGCAACTGTGGCTGGGCGCCGATGGCCTGCGCATGAGCGCTGCCATGTCGTTTTACGGCATGCTCAGCCTGGCGCCATTGTTGCTGTTGCTGGTGGGCGTGCTGGGCTGGTGGATGGACCGCAGCTACCTCGAAACCAGCCTGATCGCCCAGGTGCAGTCCGTGATGGGCCAGCAGGTGGCCGATGTGGTGCGGCAAGCCATGGCCAGCGCACGGGCACCGGCCGAAGGGCGCATTGCCTCCATCGTGGGGTTTGTGGTGCTTGTCTCGGGGGCCACCGGGGTGTTTGTGGAGCTGCAATCGGCGCTGGAGCGCCTGTGGCGGCGTGACGGCGCACCGCCCGAGCCGCAGGCTGCCTGGTGGCGCATGGCATCGCTGCGCCTGCGAGGGCTGGCCTATGTGCTGGCCCTGGGTTTTTTGCTCATGGTGTCGCTGGCGATGTCCACGCTGATCCAACTGCTGGCGGGTTGGGCGGGCGAGCGGCTGGCGGTGGTGCCCCTGCTGTCTGTGGCGCCGCTGCTGGGCATGGCCAATGAAGCGGTCGCTTTTGGCTTTGCCGTCGCCCTGTTCGTGGGCCTGATGCGCATCGGCGTGGGCCCCAAGCCATCGCTGCGCTACCTGGTGATGGGGGCCGTGGTTGGGGCAGCGCTGTTCACCGTGGGCAAGCAGTTGCTGGCGTGGTACTTGTCCACCGCTGCGGTGGTCTCGGCCTACGGCGCGGCGGGCTCGCTGGTGGTGCTGCTCATGTGGATCTACTTCTCATCGGCCATCCTGCTGTTTTCTGCGAGCTGCGCGCAGGCGCTGGAGGCTGCTCTGCACAGCGAGCCCCACGGCCCTGCGGCCGAGCAACTGTAAATATTGGCAACCTCTGGCAAGCGGGAGAGGGCGCCTGTGCAGGCACTTGGAGAGAAGGCCCGGTGACGCAAGAAGGCCTTTGTTCCAGCAGAGATTGCAACAGGCCCTTACCGCCACTTACAAAGCCACGGCATGGTGTTGACCTTCCCTGTGTACCGTGGGGCGAACAGTGGCGTTGATGGGAGATCGCTGAGCCGAGACCCCACGGCCACATCAACAACACAAGGAAGTCACCATGAATCTCACCGTACAACCCTCAGCCATGCCTGCCACGGGCACCGCAGCCCCCCACCCCGGCCCGGCTTTGAAATGGATGTGGGCCGCCATTGGCGTGCTGGGCGTGAGCGTGCTGGCGCTGGGCGCCACCCTGGTGTGGCAGCAACGCGCTACACCAGCGGTAGCCGCCGCTGCTGCTGACGCTGTGGCGCCCATGCCGTTGGCTGCAGTGCCGCGCACCCCTGAGGCAGAAATAATTGAAGAAAAAAGGCCTCTAGCGCTTAATCAACAAGCGCGAGCAGCTATCAATAGTGGAGCAAATGGCGGCTCGCAGCCGCGCACCAGCCCACCGCGAACCGCCGACGTGGCTCCAGGCCAGAGGGCGCCCTTGGGGGCGGGTTCGGCGCAGCCCGTGCGCACGGCTGCACCGGTGTGCCGCAGCTGCGGGCGCATCGAGTCCGTGCAGGCCGTGCAGCAGGCAGCGCCCGCCACGGGGGTAGGGGCTGTGGCCGGTGGCGTGCTGGGGGCCGTGGTGGGCAACCAGATCGGCAAGGGCAGTGGCCGCACGGCTGCCACGGTGCTGGGTGCCGTGGGCGGCGGCTATGTGGGGCACAAGGTGGAAGAGCGCACGCGCACCACCACCGTGTACCAGGTGGCGGTGCGTATGGAGGATGGCTCGGTGCGCCACTTCCAGCGCGCCGAGCCCACGGCGGTGGGCACGCCCGTGGTGCTGCAGGGCAAGGGCTTCCGTGTGGACCAGGGCGGCGCGGCGCGGGGTGCCGACGACGGCTACCGTCAGGCGCAGCCTGGCACGGTGCGGGTGGCAGACACCTATTGATCCCGCCTTGGGCGGTGGGCGGGGCTACTGCACCACCACCGGAATCTCGGTGGCAGGCGGCGTGTTGCGGCTGCGGCCGCAGCGCACCAGGCCGTCGATCATCACCATGCCGATGCCCGGAATGTCGCCCAGTTGAACGCTCTCCAGCAGCGTGGCGCCCGCCGTGTGCTGGGCGCGGTCCATGAACACGAAATCGGCCGCGCGGCCCACTTCGATCAGGCCGCAGTTCAGGTTGCGGATGCGCGCCGTGTTGCCGGTGGCAAAGCAGAACACCAGTTCGGCGGGAATGTCGGCAAAGCTTGAAATCAGTGCAATCATGCGCAGCATGCCCAGCGGCTGCACGCCCGAGCCTGCAGGCCCGTCGGTGCCCAGGATCACGCGGTGCGGGCACTTGAGCTCAATGGCCGCACGCGCGGCCTGGATGGCGATCTTCTCATTGCCGTTGTGCACCAGTTCGATGGCGCGGGAGGATTTTTCGCACAGCTCGCACACATGTTTCCAGGGCAGCGAGGTGTGGCCGCCGTTGATGTGGCCGATCACGTCGGCATCGGCCTCCAGCACCACGTCCTTGTCGATCAGGCCCGAGCCGGGGATAGACGGGCCGCCGGTGTGGATGGTGCTCTGGATGCCATGCTTGCGCGCCCACGCCACCATCTGCTGGGCCTCGTAGCCCGCCTTGACCGAGCCCAGGCCCACCTCGCCCAGCAGCGTCACCCCCGCATCGGCCAGGTCTTTGAAGTCCTGCTCGGTCATGCCTTTTTCGATGATGGGCGCGCCCGCGATCACCTTCACACCACCGGGGCGGAAGTTGTCGAACGAGCGCTGCGCCGTGATGGCCAGGGCCTTCAGGCCCACGATGTCCTTGGGTCGGCCGGGCAGGTGCACCTCACCGGCCGAGACCATGGTGGTCACGCCGCCGTTCATGGTGGAGTCGATCCAGCCGATCTGGTTCTGGCGCGGCGTCCAGTCGCCGAACACGGGGTGCACATGGCTGTCGATCAGACCCGGCGCCACGCAGGTCTGGCGTGCGTCGATCACGGTCTGCGCGTGTTCGGTGTCGCAGTCTTTGTAGCGGCCCACGGCCACAATGAGGCCGTCGTGCACGACGATGGTGTCGGCGTCCAGGATGGGGCGGTCCAGGTCGCCCGACAACAAAAGACCAATGTTTTGGATGACGACCTTGCCCGACTTGCCGCCAGTTGCTGCTTCTGCCATGGATGATTCTCCTCGTGGGGTGGTTGGCGGGGCGCCATGCGGCACCCCGCAGGAAAAATCTTTTTAGGCCATCGCCTTGCTCTTGGGCAGGCTGGGGCCAGGTGCCACGGTGCGCAGCACGCTGTCGATGACGAAGGTCTCCCAGTGCGCGAGGGCCTCTGGTGCTTCGAGGTCTTCACCCAGAAAGGCCGACAGCGTGTGCCGGTTGGACATATAGAAGTAGCCCGTGGCGGCGATCAGCAGGTACAGGTCGCGTGCAGATACATCCTTGCGAAACAGGCCCTGAGCCTGGCCGCTTTCGAGCACGCGGCGGATGACCTCGATGGCGGGCGAAGAGTATTCGCGGGCCCGCATCGATTTGGAAATGTGTTTGCCCTTGTGCAGGTTCTCTGTGTTGAGCAGCGTGATGAAATCGGGGTTCTTGCGGTAGTAGCCCACCACGAAGCGGATCACCGCCTGCAGGGCCTCGACGGGTTTTTCGGTATCGAGGTCGAGCTTGGATTCCGCATCGTTCATGCGCCGGTAGGTTTCCTCCAGCACCTCGATGAACAGGCCTTCCTTGCTGCCGAAGTAGTAGTAGATCATCCGGTCGAAGGACTTGGCCGCCTTGGAGATTTTCTCCACGCTGCCGCCTTCGTAGCCGTAGCGCGCGAACACCTTGGTCGCCGCTTTCAGGATGTTGTCGCGCGTTGTCTGTGCCGCCTGCTCGCGCACACCTGTCTTGCGGGCTGACGGGGAGCGGGTGGATGCAGCCCGGCTCTTGGTGGGGGTGGCAGACATGGCGGGTCCTGGTGGGTGGGGCTGGCCCGTGAAGGCCAGCCGGGAGTCACTGCTCTGCGAACGCGCGTTCGATCACGAAGTCACCCGGCTTCGTGGTGTTGCCTTCCTTGAAGCCGCGCTCTTCCATCATGTGCTTGAGGTCGCGCAGCATCTCGGGGCTGCCGCAGATCATCACGCGGTCTTCCGCCGGGTTCAGCGCGGGCAGGCCCAGATCGCGGGCGAGTTGGCCGTTCTCGATCACGGTGGTCACGCGGCCCTGGTTCTTGAAGGCCTCGCGCGTCACGGTGGGGTAGTACTTGAGCTGCTTGCTCACGATCTCGCCCAGAAACTCGTGCTCTGGCAGCTCCTTCGTGATGTAGTCGTGGTAGGCCAGCTCCTTCACCTCGCGCACGCCGTGCACCAGCACGACTTCTTCGAAGCGCTCGTAGGTCTCGGGGTCGCGCATCACGCTCAGGAAGGGGGCCACGCCCGTGCCGGTGGACAGCATATACAGGCGCTTGGCGGGCAGCAGGTAGTCGATCAGCAGCGTGCCGGTGGGCTTTTTACCGACCACGATGGTGTCACCGACCTTGATGTGCTGCAGGCGCGAGGTCAGCGGGCCGTCGGGCACCTTGATCGACAGGAACTCCAGGTGTTCTTCGTAATTGGCGCTGGCGATGCTGTAGGCCCGCAGCAGGGGCTTTCCGGTTTCGCCGCGCAGGCCAATCATGGTGAAGTGGCCGTTGGAGAAGCGCAAGGCGGTGTCGCGCGTGGTGGTGAAGGAGAAAAGGCGGTCCGTCCAGTGGTGGACGGAGAGGACGCGTTCTTCAAGAAAGGCGCTCATGGTGATTTCGTCGGCTAAAAGTTGAGAAATTCGGTAAAAAAGCTGGCTGAAAGGCTGAGGCCGGTGCGTCAGAACGCGATATCCAGCCCAGAAAGCTTGTGGCTCACAACCCTCCATTGTTCCGCATCTGGCAAGGGCGGCTTTCTTTTGGTGATTGTGGGCAGTCGCGGAGCCAGCTTTTTATTCAAATCGAGAAAGTTTTCCATGCCTTCTGGCAGGTCGTCCTCTGCATAGATGGCGTTGACCGGGCACTCGGGGATGCAGACCGCGCAGTCGATGCATTCGTCCGGGTCTATCACCAGGTATTCGGGGCCTTCTTTGAAGCAGTCCACGGGGCAGACATCGACACAGTCGGTGTACTTGCACCGAATGCATGCGTCGGTGACAACGTGCGTCATTTAGGGCTCCTCATACCCCAACGGCGGGGGCGCAAAAACACCATTGCGGACCATGAGCGATTGCGCTACATTCGCGATAAATGTAGTGTTCACAACATTTAAGTTAAGTGAATGCTACACAAAATGCAATGCACGTACAAGCATTTGAAAAGATGCAATGAATGGGTGCCACGATGACTGAACACACCAAGACCGACGGGCTTCCGGGCATCGATGCGCCCGAGCTGCCGCAGGTGCTGGAGCGCGCCAGGCCGCGCAACGAGCGCATGAACGCTGCCAAGGTGGAGTGCAACGCGTGCCCGGTGCTGTGCCAGATCTCGGAAGGCCGCGCGGGGGCCTGCGACCGCTATGCCAACCACGCCGGTGTGTTGGTGCGGCTGGACCCAGTGGTGCTGCTGCGCAAAACGCTGGAGGCGGGCGAGGCCACGCTGGTGCCGTTTGCGGGTCGCGCTCCATCGGACGTCGATGCAGAAGCTGCGGCTGCGCCAGCATGGGACGGTGATCTGCTGCTCACGCAAGAAGTGTTCGTAACGGGTGTGGGCTCATCCACCACCTATCCTGACTACAAGCCTGCGCCCTTCATCGTGGGTTCCCAAACCGATGGCGTGGACATGGTCACGGTGGTCACCGAGGGCATCTTCAGCTACTGCAGCTTCAAGGTGAAGATCGACACCGACCGCTTTCTCGGCTCTGAGCAGGCCAATGTGCGCTGCAAGGGCGAGGTGGTGGGCCACGTGACCACGGCGGAATACGGCTCGCAGATGTTGTCGCTCGGCGGCGTGCACCATCTCACGGGTGGCACCAAAAAGGAAGGCCGCATCACCGCCGAAATGATGCAGATGCTGGGCAACAAGCAGGCTGTGGAGTTCACCATCGATGGCGGCTCGCAGCTTGTGATCCAGGCGGGCCGTGCGCCCATCGTCAACGGCGTGGCCGAGCAGCGCATGCGCGTGGGCTGCGGCTCTGCGGCCATCGGCATCTTCGCGCGCCAGTTCTACGGCCATGCGGACGAGGTGGTGGTGGTGGACGACCACATCACCGGCGTGCTCACCGAGCACCAGGCCGGGCGTTGCCTGGACATGAAGTCTTCAGGCATCCAGATGCGCGGGCGCAAGTCCACGCCCGGCCGCTACTTTCAGGTGGCCAATCCGGGCACGGGCTGGGGCGGCACCGACATTGCCGATCCGCTAGCCATCATTGAAGGCTGGGACCCCGAGGTGGCCCGGCCAGGGCTGCGCCTGCTCATGACATCGACCACGGGCGAGCATGCATCCTGGTACGTGCTGGACGAGCAACTGAATCCCGTGGAAGTAGAGATGCCCGCCGAGGTGCGCCGCATCGTGGACCGCATTGGCGAGAACTGCGAGCCCTCGCTGGCGTCGGTGCTGTTCCTGGGCGGTGCGGGCGGCAGCTTGCGGGCGGGTGTCACGGAGAACCCGGTGCTGCTCACACGCTCCATCAAACATGCGCTGGTCAACGTGACCTGTGGTGGCGCCCCGGCCTATGTGTGGCCCGGCGGCGGCATCACGGTGATGGCCGATGTGCTGCGCATGCCCGACAACAGCTTTGGCACCGTGCCAACGCCAGCCATCGTGGCGCCCATCGAGTTCAGCATGCGCCGCGCAGACTATGAAGCACTGGGCGGCCATGGCGATCAGATCCGCAGCCTGCGTGAGGTGCTGGAGCGCGGCGCCTGGCACAACGACGGGGCACCCCAGGCGCGCGTGTGGCAGGCCTTGCCCGCGGCCAACCCCTGGCCCTTGGGCCGCCCGCCCCTGCTGGGCTGACCGGGGCCGCACCATGAACGCCTTCCGCAAGCGCTTGCCCGACGGCCGTTGGCACTTCCAACACGGCCCCATGGACCTTGTCCTCCAGGCCGATGGCAACCCTGGTGCCGTGGCCCAGGCGCATGAGCGTGCGTGGCAGCGTTTTGAGGGACTGCTGCAGGAGCTGGTGGGTGAACTCCCCGCCCTGCGTGCGCCCGTGGGGGAGTTTTGTCCCCTGCAGGGGGTGGTGGCGCGGCGTATGTGGGATGCCTGCGTGCCTTATCGCGCAGACTTCATCACGCCGATGGCCGCCGTGGCAGGTGCGGTGGCGCAGGAGATTCTGCAAAGTTATGCCCAGGATGGCGTGGACCGCGCCTGGGTCAACAATGGCGGCGACATTGCGCTGCACCTGGCACCGGGCCAGTCGGTCATGGTGGGGGTGTACGCTGATATCGCTGCATTGAATGCCGCGCAGCTGCAGGGTGGCCTGTCGCTGGATGGGCAGATCCGCATCACCAGTGCGATGCCGGCGCGGGGCGTGGCCACCAGTGGCTGGCGTGGGCGCAGCCAGTCGCTGGGTATTGCCGACAGCGTTACCGTGTTGGCGTGCACAGCGGCCCAGGCCGATGCGGCGGCGACCATTGTGGCGAATGCCGTCAATGTGCAAGATGCGCGCATCGGCCGCATGCCTGCCCGGCAGGTGCGCGATGACAGTGATCTGGGGGCCATCCCCGTGACGGTGGATGTGCCGCCTTTGCCCGCGGAGCGGGTGCACCGCGCGCTGCAGCAGGGTTTGCAAAAAGCGCAAGAATTGCAGACGCGCGGGTTGATCTGGTCTGCACTGCTGGCCTGCCAGGGGCAGTTCGCGGCCACCTGCACCTTGGGCATCGCGTCGGCTCTCGCGAGTGGCGCCGCCCAGACACAAGTGGGTTCGGTATTTGCTTAACGAATTTGACGGGGCTCCAACATGATCCAGATACGACGCGTTTTTACCCACCTTGAGGACATCCGGCATGAATTCGGGCCGGTGGCCGACGTGCCACTGCTGCGCGGCGCCATCGGCGCGGTGCTGACCAACCCCTATGCAGGCCGGTACGAGCCAGACATCCTGCCCATGATGGATGCGTTGCAGGACGTGGGCTTGGACATGGCCCGGCGCCTGCTCCAGGCCATGGGCGTGCCCGCCGAGCGCATCGAGACTTATGGCAAGGGTGCCATCGTGGGCTCAGCCGGAGAACTGGAGCACGGTGCGCTCTGGCATGTGCCGGGCGGTTATGCGATGCGTGAGTTGCTGGGCTGGAAGGGCGACCGCAATGCCTACGCCAAGGGCCAGGCCGAGGAGAAGACGGGGCAGCCCGCCAATGCGCTGTCCATCGTGCCGTCCACCAAAAAAGTGGGTGGGCCGGGCGCGGCGCTGGATGTACCGCTCACCCACATCAACGCCAGCTACGTGCGCAGCCATTTCGACGCCATCGAGGTGCGCGTGCCTGGCGCGCCGCTGGCCGACGAGATCGTCTTCATCCTGGCCATGAGCACCGGCTCCCGCGTGCATGCGCGGGTTGGTGGTCTCAAGGCAGCAGACATCAGTCAGTGGAACGGCCTGCGCTGAAACACACAACACAAGGAGACAAAGACATGCCCGCCAAGATCCGCAAGATCATTGTTCAGACCGACGAAGTGCGCGTGGACATGGGGCGCGAGGTGCAGCCGCCCGTGCGCAAGGCCCTGGCCATGGCCGTGATCGAGAACCCCTGCGCCGGCCGCTATGTCGAGAACCTCGACGAACTCGTGGCCATCGGCGAGGAGCTGGGTGCGCTGCTGGGTGAGCGCTGCGTGCAAGCCCTGGGGATTGCGCCAGGCCAGGCCCAGAGCTACGGCAAGGCGGCTATTGTGGGCGAGGCGGGCGAACTGGAGCACGCTGCCGCCATCCTGCACCCCAAGCTGGGTGCACCGCTGCGTGTGGCGGTCGAGAAGGGCGCCGCCCTGGTGCCATCGAGCAAGAAGATTGGTGGCCTGGGCACGGCCATCGACGTGCCCCTGGGCCACAAGGATGCCGCCTACGTTCGCAGCCACTTCGACGCCATGGAAGCCCGCGTGGCCGACGCCCCCCGCACCAACGAAATTGTGGTCGCCATCGTGGTGACCGACGGCGGCCGCCCCCTGGCCCGTATCGGAGGCCTGCAGGTGTCCGAAATCAAAGGCGTGGACGGCCTGCGCTGAGCGCGAACTACCATCTTCCATCACTCTCACCGACCTCCCCCACCAACCCACCTTTCAGGAGTTTCCCCATGACGATGCGACGAAACCTCATGCGTTCCACGGCCGCAGCCGCGCTGGCCCTCACGCTGGCCCCTGTGGTGCAGGCCCAGGATGTCATCAAGATTGGCGAGATCAACAGCTACAAGGCGCAGCCCGCCTTCCTGGAGCCCTACAAAAAAGGCATGGAGCTGGCGGTCGATGAGATCAACGCTGCGGGTGGGGTGCTGGGCAAGAAGGTCCAGCTTGTCATCCGCGACGACAACGCCAACCCCGGCGACGCCGTGCGCGCAGCCGAGGAGCTGGTGTCGCGCGAGAAGGTCGATGTGCTCACGGGCTCGTTCCTCTCGCACATCGGCCTGGCGCTGACCGACTTTGCCAAGCAAAAGAAGTTCTTCTTCCTGGCAGGCGAGCCGTTGACCGACAAGATCGTCTGGCAGAACGGCAACCGCTACACCTATCGCCTTCGCCCCTCCACCTATATGCAGGTGTCGATGATGGTGCCCGAAGCCGCTGCGCTCAAGAAAAAGCGCTGGGCGGTGGTCTATCCCAACTACGAATACGGCCAGTCGGCCGTGGCCACCTTCAAGCAACTGCTCAAGGCAGCGCAGCCCGATGTGGAGTTTGTGGCCGAGCAGGCGCCGCCGTTGGGCAAGGTCGATTCGGGCAGCGTGGTGCAGGCCCTGGCCGATGCCAAGCCTGACGCGATTTTCAACGTGTTGTTTGGTGCCGACCTGTCCAAGTTTGTGCGCGAAGGCAACACGCGCGGCCTGTTCCAGGGCCGTGAGGTGGTCAGCCTGCTCACGGGCGAGCCTGAGTACATGGACCCGCTCAAAGACGAAGCACCCAACGGCTGGCTCGTTACCGGTTACCCCTGGTACGGCATCCAGACGCCCGAGCACAAGGCCTTCCAGGCGGCCTACCAGGCCAAGTTCAATGACTACCCGCGCTTGGGCTCCGTCGTGGGCTACAGCGCCATCAAGTCGCTGGCCGAAGGCATGAAGAAGGCGGGCTCCACCGACACCGAAAAGCTCGTCGCCGCCTTCAAAGGCCTGCAGGTGCCTACACCGTTTGGGCGCATCACCTACCGCCCCGAGGACAACCAGTCCACCATGGGTGGCTATGTGGGTCGCACCAAAAATGAAGGCGGCAAGGGCGTGATGGTGGACTACCGCTATGTCGATGGCGCGAGGGTCCAGCCTTCGAACGACGAAGTCAAGAAAATGCGCCCCGCCGACTGAAGGCTGCGCAAGGCCGCTGGCACTCGCCAGCGGCCCTTTATCTCTGAGCACCAGCGCAGGCATCGGCCCGCAGGGATGGACTTTGCCGTGACCCCGAAGGATTTGGAATGAGTTTTTCGAGTTTTATCGTTCAGCTGCTCAACGGGCTGGCGGGTGCGTCCTCGCTGTTCCTGGTGGGCGCCGGGCTCTCGTTGATCTTCGGCGTCACGCGCATCGTCAACTTTGCGCATGGCTCGTTCTTCATGGTGGGCATCTACGTGGCCTATTCGCTGGTGGCCAAGCTGGGCACGGGCCTGGGCTTCTGGCCCGCGCTGCTGCTGGCGGCCGTGGTGGTGGGGGCGCTAGGGGCGTTGGTAGAGGTGGTGCTGCTGCGCCGCATCTACAAGGCGCCCGAGCTGTTCCAGTTGCTGGCCACGTTTGCACTGGTGCTGGTCATCAAGGACGCTGCGCTCTGGTTCTGGGGGCCGGAAGAGCTGCTGGGGCCGCGCGCCCCAGGGCTGTCGGGCTCGGTCAACATCCTGGGCCGCCAGTTTCCCTCCTACGACCTGTTCCTGATCGTGGTGGGCCCGGTGGTGCTGGGCCTTTTGTGGCTGTTGCTCACCCGCACCCGCTGGGGCACGCTGGTGCGTGCCGCCACGCAAGATCGCGAGATGGTCAGCGCCTTGGGCGTGAACCAGGCCTGGCTGTTCACGGCGGTTTTTGCCCTGGGTGCCCTGCTCGCTGGCCTGGGCGGCGCGCTGCAACTGCCACGCGAGCCTGCCACGCTGGAGATGGACCTCAACACCATTGGCGCCGCGTTTGTGGTGGTGGTGGTGGGTGGCATGGGCTCCATTCCGGGCGCCTATGTCGCGGCGCTGCTGATCGCCGAGATCAAGGCCATCTGCATCTGGCTGGGTGTCGTCGAGATTTTTGGCATCAGCGTGTCGTTTTCCAAGCTCACGCTGGTGGTGGAGTTTTTGGTGATGGCCGTGGTGCTGGTGTGGCGCCCCTGGGGCCTAATGGGCAGGCCACAGGGTGTGAGCCGCAACACCGGCCTGCCCGAGGCGCCACTGCGTGCACCCGATCGCTGGTTCAAGATCGGCAGCGCCGTGCTGGTGGCGGTGCTGGTGTTGCTGCCCCTGGTCACCACGGATTCTCCCTACCTCACCGTGCTGATGATCGACCTGCTGATTGCGGCGCTGTTCGCGGCCAGTCTGCACTTCATCATGGGGCCTGCGGGCATGCACTCGTTCGGCCACGCGGCCTACTTTGGCCTGGGGGCGTATGCGGCTGCGCTGCTGGTGCGCTCGGCAGGCGTTCCCATGGAGCTGACCCTGGTGCTGGCACCGTTGGTTGCCGCTGCTGGAGCGCTGCTCTACGGCTGGTTTTGTGTGCGCCTGTCGGGCGTGTACCTGGCCATGCTGACGCTGGCGTTTGCGCAGATCACCTGGGCCATCTGCTATCAGTGGGATGGCTTTACGGGCGGTAGCAACGGCCTCACCGGCGTGTGGCCCGCTGAGTGGCTGGCGGATAAGCGCAATTACTACTACCTCACGCTGGCTTTGGTGGTGGGCGGCGTGCTGCTGCTGCGCAGGGTGCTGTTCTCGCCGTTTGGCTATGCGCTGCGGGCAGGGCGCGACTCGGTGCTGCGCGCCGACGCCATTGGTATCGACGTCAAGCGCATGCAGTGGACGGCGTTTGTGATTGCCGGGCTGTTCGCGGGCCTGGGTGGTGCGTTGTTTGCGTTCTCCAAGGGCAGCATCTCGCCCGAGGCGTTGCATGTGAGCCGCTCGGTCGATGGCCTGGTGATGGTGCTGCTGGGCGGCATCCAAACGCTGGCAGGCCCCGTGGTGGGCGCGGTCACGTTCACCTGGCTGCACGACACGGTGGCGCGCAACACCGACTACTGGCGCGCCATGTTGGGCGCGATCATTCTGATTCTGGTGTTGCTGTTCCCACAGGGCATTGCGGGTGCCTTCAAGCAGGTGTTCGACAACAAGCGCGAAGCCAAGAATACAAAGGAGGGCAAGGCATGAGTCTTCTTAAAGTCACGGGCCTGGGCAAGTCCTTTGGCGGTGTCAAGGCGGTGGATGGCATCCACTTCGAGCTGGCCGCTGGCGAGCTGCTGGCACTCATCGGCCCCAACGGCGCGGGCAAGTCCACCACCTTCAACATGGTCAACGGCCAGTTGTCGGCCGATGCAGGTTCCATCGAGCTCAATGGGCAGGAGCTGGTGGGCCGCAAGCCGCGCGACATCTGGCGCATGGGCGTGGGCCGCACCTTTCAGATCGCCGAGACTTTTGCTTCGCTCACCGTGGTGGAAAACGTGCAGATGGCGCTGATCTCCCACGACAACCGGTTGTTCTCCATGTGGCGCAAGGCAGCGGACCACCAACGCGACGAGGCCTTGGTGCTGCTGGACCAAGTGGGCATGAAGTCCCAGGCTGATCGCCCCTGCAGCGTGCTCGCCTATGGCGACGTCAAGCGTGTGGAGCTGGCCATCGCCATGGCCAACTCGCCCAAACTGCTGCTCATGGATGAGCCCACCGCCGGCATGGCGCCCAAGGAGCGCAACGAGCTCATGGCGCTGACCAAGCAGCTTGTGATCGACCGCAACATGGCCGTGCTGTTCACCGAGCACAGCATGGACGTGGTGTTTGCTTACGCCGACCGCATGATCGTGCTGGCGCGTGGGCGCTTGATTGCCGAGGGCAAGCCGCTGGAGCTGCGCGACCACCCCAAGGTGCAGGAGGTGTACTTCGGCACGGGCAAGACCTTTGAGAAGAAAACAGCAGCAGCGGCGGAGGCAGCATGACCATCGGCGGTGAATCCAAAGAAGTGCTGCTGCAGGCCAAAGGGCTGCAGGCCTGGTATGGCGCGGCACAGATCCTGTACGACGTGGACCTGGACGTGTGCCGCGGCGAGGTCGTGGCCCTGATGGGCCGCAACGGCGCGGGCAAGTCCACCACGCTCAAGACGTTGATGGGCATGCTCTCCAAACGCAAGGGGCACATCCAGTTCATGGGCAAAGACCTCTCCAAGAGCGACCCGCACGATGCAGCCCGCCTGGGCCTGGGTTTCGTGCCCGAAGACCGCCGCGTGTTCACCGACCTCACGGTGATGGAGAACCTTGAAGTGGGCCGCCAGCCAGCCCGCCACTGGCCCGATGGCACCGCAGCCCCGGTGTGGACGCCTGAGCGTCTGTTCAAGCTCTTCCCCAACCTGGGCGAAATGCCCCAGCGCCCCGGCGGGCGCATGAGCGGCGGCGAGCAGCAGATGTTGACCGTGGCGCGCACGCTCATGGGCAACCCTTACCTGGTGCTGCTGGACGAGCCATCGGAAGGCGTGGCGCCCGTGATCGTGGAGCAGATGGCGCACATGATCCTGGAGCTGAAAGAGCAGGGCGTGAGCATCCTGCTGTCCGAGCAGAACATGCATTTTGCCGAGCTGGTCTCCGACCGGGCCTATGTGCTGGAGAAAGGGCAGATCCGCTACCAGGCCACGATGGCCGAATTGGCCGCCAACGAAGAAGTACGCCGGGCCTACCTGAGCGTCTAAGAGCCTGTTCAAGGTCTTTTCATGGGGTATGCATGACATCAAATGGTCACGATCTAGGCGCCCGCCGCAGCCCATCCTCGCCGCACATCAGTGCGGCTTGCGGTGGGTGCCTTGCATCCACTGCCTTTGTGCGGGGCAACGTACCCCATGAAAAGACCTTGAACAGGCTCTAAAACCGTGAGTGAGCCCGCGATCATCAACGGCCAGCCCTGTGTGGTGCCTGCGGCGGATACCGGCGCCACGCTGCTGCACCTGCTGCGCAACGACCTGGCGCTGAACGGCCCCAAGTACGGCTGCGGCCTGGGCGAGTGTGGCGCCTGCACGGTGCTGGTGGACGGTGTGGCCGCGCGGGCCTGCGTGATCCCTGCGTGGGGCGCGGCGGGGCGCAGCGTGACCACGCTGGAGGGCTTGCCTGCGCGTTGCGGCGACCATGCTGCCCTGCACCCCGTGCAACAGGCCTTCATCGACGCACAGGCTGCGCAGTGTGGCTACTGCCTGAACGGCATGGTGATGATGGCCGTGGCCCTGCTGGAGCGAAACCCCGACCCCGATGAAGCCGCCATCCGCCGCGAGCTGTCAGCCAACCTGTGCCGCTGCGGCACGCATGTGGAGATCATTCGCGCGGTGCGGCGCGCCGTCGTTTTGATGCGGGAGATCCGGGCATGAAAACGCCCCAGCCACCGCGCGCCCACGCACCGCGAACCCGTGCCGACTTCCATGCCGCAGACGGCGTGTTGTTGGTGGTGCGCCATCCGCCGCCAGCGCCGCCGCCTGCCAAGGGCCAGCCCGCGCTGGTAGCGGGCAACCCGGCCGAGGGCGTGGAGATCCTGCTCGCGGTATGGGACGACGGCAGCGTGACTGCGCTCAATGGCCATGTGGACCTGGGCACCGGCATCCGCACTGCATTGGCGCAGATCGTGGCCGAAGAGCTGGATGTACCTCTGGCGCAGGTGCACATGGTGCTGGGCGACACGGCAAGCGCGCCCAACCAGGGCGCCACCATCGCCAGTGCGTCCATCCAGATCCATGCCAAGCCGTTGCGCATTGCCGCTGCGCAGGCTCGCCGCTGGCTCGCGGCACAGGCTGCGGAGGCAGCGCATCCCGTGGATTGCGGCGCTCTGCTGGCTGGCCGTCACGTGGTGCTGGAGCTGGATGAGGCCACGCCCACCAAACCCGCTGCCGAATACCGCGTGGTGGGCACTTCGGCGCCGCGCGTGGACATTCCCGCCAAGGTCAGCGGTGAGCTGGTTTTTGTGCATGACATGCGCGTGCCTGGCATGCTGCACGGTCGGGTGGTGCGCCCGCCGTATGCGGGGGCGGACCATGGTGACTTCATCGGCAACACGCTCGAAGCGGTGGACCAGGCGTCTATTGCCCACATCCCTGGCATCCGTGCGGTGGTGGTGATCCGCGACTTTGTGGGCATCGTGGCCGAGCGCGAGGAGCAGGCCGAACAGGCCCTGCGCGAGCTGCGTGTGCGCTGGAAAGACTGGCCCGGTTTTCCGCGCCAGGACAGCACCGAGGCGCTCACGCAGGCCATCCGCGCCAACCCCGCCACGCAGCGCCGTTTGGTGGACGAGGGCGATGTGGATGCTGCCTTGGCGGCTGCCGATCAGCCGATGCCGCGCACCTACGTGTGGCCATACCAGATGCACGGCTCCATCGGCCCGTCCTGTGCGGTGGCTGAGTGGCGCAGTGACGACAGCGCAGGCCGCCCGCGCATGACGGTGTGGGCTGGAACGCAAAACCCGCATGTGCTGCGTGCCGACCTGGCCCGCCTGATGGGCCTGGCCGATGTGGACATCGACCTGATCCGCATGGAGGCCGCAGGTTGTTATGGCCGCAACGGTGCCGACGACGTGGCTGCCGATGCCGCGTTGCTTGCGCGTGCCGTGGGCGCCCCGGTGCGTGTGCAGCTCACGCGCGAGCAGGAGCACCTGTGGGAGCCCAAAGGCGCGGCCCAGCTCATGCAGGTGCGCGGTGGGCTCAATGCTGATGGTTCGGTGGCGGCTTACGATTTTGAAACCTCGTATCCATCGAACGGCGCGCCCACGCTGGCGCTGCTGCTCACGCGCACCATCGAGCCCGTGGCCCAGGCCTACGAGATGGGCGACCGCACCGCGCGCCCGCCGTACAGCTACGAGAACTTGCGCGTTGCCGTTAACGATATGGCGCCCATCGTGCGTGCGTCGTGGCTGCGCGGCGTGTCAGCCCTGCCCAGCTCGTTCGCGCACGAGTCGTATGTGGACGAATTGGCTACGGCCGCTGGGGTGGACCCTGTTGCTTTCCGTCTGCAACTGCTCAACGACCCGCGTGCGGCGGAACTTGTGCAGGTTACCGCCGAAAAAGCGGGCTGGTTGCGCCGCACCGGCCCGCAGCAGAGGGCGTTGGAAGGCGATTGGGTGCAGGGCCAGGGCTTTGCCTACGCGCGCTACATCCACAGCAAATGGCCCGGCTTTGGCGCTGCCTGGGCTGCCTGGGTGGCCGATGTGGAGGTCAACAAAAAGACGGGCGAGGTGCATGTGCGCCGCGTGGTCGTGGGGCACGACGCAGGGCTTTTGGTCAACCCCGCAGGCGTGGAGCAGCAGGTGCACGGCAATGTGCTGCAGACCACCAGCCGCGCGCTCAAGGAGCAGGTGACGTTTGAGCCGGTGAAGCAGGCGGTGGACAACCGCGAGTGGGGCAGCTATCCCATTCTGAGCTTTCGCGAGGTGCCCGTCATCGAGGTCATGCACATGCCTCGGCAGGACGAGGCGCCGCTGGGCGCGGGCGAGTCGTCCTCGGTGCCTGGCACGGCGGCCATTGCCAACGCGATCTTCGACGCCACGGGCGTGCGTTTTCGCGCGCCACCCTTCACGCCTGAGGTGGTGCGTGCCGGGCTCAACCCGCTGCCCGATCCCGTGGGTGATGGAGGCGCTAGCTCGGCCAGCGCGGCGACCACATCGCTTGCGGACGTGCTGCCCACGTTGGAGCTTCCGGCCCCCACCGTTCCCGCCACGGCCACCTGGCCACGCTCGCGCAGCCCCTGGGCGCGCACCCTGGCACTGGTCGCCGGGGGCTTGGCCATGGGGGCCGCGCTGCTGGGCTGGCGCCCATCCATCGCGCCCGTCGCGCAGACGGCGGGCGCGTCGGTTTACAACGCCGCCACCATCGAGCGGGGGCGGCAGCTGGCTGTGGCGGGCGACTGTGTGGTGTGCCACACCGCACCGGGCGGCACGCCCAATGCGGGCGGGCGGGGCATGCCAACACCGTTCGGCACCATCTACACCACCAACCTCACGCCCGACGCCGAAACGGGCATCGGCCAGTGGTCGTTCAGCGCCTTCCAGCGCGCCATGCGCGAGGGCATCTCGCGCGACGGCAAACACCTGTACCCCGCGTTTCCCTATACGTCGTTCACCAAGATGAGCGACGACGACCTCACTGCGCTGTATGCCTACCTGATGGCGCAGCCCGCCGTGCGTGCCAAGGTGCCCACAACCCAACTGGCCTTCCCGTTCAGCGTGCGCCCGCTCATGGCGGGCTGGAACGCGCTGTTTCACGATGCCACGCCTTGGACGCCCGACCCCACGCGCCCGCCCGAATGGAACCGGGGCGCCTACCTGGTGCAGGGCGTGGGCCACTGCGGCGCTTGCCACACGCCACGCAATGCGCTGGGTGCGGAGCAGGGCGGGGCGGCGTTCCTTTCAGGCGCGTTCATCGACGGATGGGAGGCGCCTGCACTCACCGGCTTGGCCAAGGCGCCGGTGCCCTGGAGCGCTGAATCGCTCTATCGCTACCTGCGCCACGGCCACAGCGCGCAGCACGGCAGCGCCTCCGGCCCCATGGCGCCCGTGGTGCGTGAGCTGGCGCACCTGCCCGATGGCGACATCCGCGCCATGGCCAGCTACCTTGCCTCGTTCAACGCCACCACCGAGCCTGCCGCCGATGCAGCGCAGGCCCGCGCCACCGCTGCCGTGGCCCAGGCTGCCGCGCTTGCGCCCCCACCCGGCCCCGCGCAGCGCCTGTTCAATGGCGCCTGCGCGGCCTGCCACCATGATGGCGACGGGCCCCGGCTGCTGGGTGTGAATATCCCGCTGGCCCTGAACAGCAATCTGCACAGCGACCGGCCCGACAACCTGTTGCAAGTCATCGTGCACGGCATCCGCGAGCCCGCCGCGCGCGACATCGGCTTCATGCCCGCCTTCGGCCACGCGCTCAGCGATGCGCAGATCACCGAGCTGGCGGGCTATATGCGCCAGCGTTATGCGCCGGGCCGCCCTGTGTGGAACGACGTGCCAGAAGCCCTGGCGCGTGTGCGGGCGGGGCCTGCGCATCCTTAGAGCCTTTTGGCGTTCAGGCGCGGCTGGAATAAGCGCTAGCAGCTATAAAAAATGGAGCATTTGAGGATCCTGTCTTCTTCCTTGACCCCGCAATAGAGCCTTGTCACGTATAGCGGTGCGCAGGTCCGCTGGCCGTGGGCACCCGCACCCTGTCCACGGGGAACAAGGGCTCGTACTTCTCCTGGGGCGGGCAGTTCTACCGCTCCTACGATGCGCCCGACGTCGAAGCCTGGTCATGGTCCAAGCTGGCCCGCACGGCCCCCAGGGACCGGGAGCCGCCGGTCTGTCGCCAGGGGCAGAGCCCGGAAAAGGCCACCAACACCCGGCCTCATCGCGCCACTGCCCGTGCACCAGAGAGGCACAGTGGCACCAGGGCTTGGTCCCAGGTGGGACAGGCCCGGGTGGGTGCTGGCTGCGCCGCTCTCACCTCGGCTGGCACACCCGTGTGGTGGCCACAAACCTGGCTCCAAGGAGAACCCCATGCCCATTGGCGAACTGGAAATCCACGCAATCGTGCTGCGCATGCTGCGCGAAGGTTATGCGGCCCTGGACGCGGCCCAACGCAAGGTGGTAGACGCATTGATGGCCGTCTGCTGAGGGTGCCAGGGGCCGCGCCGCCATTGCGGAGGCGAGGTCTAAGGCAACGCTGAACAAGCCCCTCGCGCACGGCGCATCCCTGGCTCGGGACGGTCTGCGGCGTTGCAAATCCTCGCGATAGCTACGGCTATCGCTGTGGTTTGCGCCTTGCAGCCCATCCCGACCCAGGGCCCGCCGCATCGCGGAGGCTTATTCAGCGTCGCCCTCACCCAGATGCAGCCGGGCCATGTCGGCCTCCATGGCTTGCGCAATGAGCCGCATGTCGTGTTCGCTGACGGAGAACAGCCCGAAGCGGAACTTGCTGCCCCAATGGCTGCGGTCGTCCACAAACTCGAAGTCGTCCAGCAGGGGGGCTATTGGAGCCTCCCGTCCAGGCACGTAGGCCACGTCCTTGCGGAACGGCACAAACCCGCCGCCCATGTCGAACGCATAGGGCGCCCCCGGCAGCACGAGGCCGATGGACACAAAGGCCTGCAGCCGGTCCTTGCCGCCCATGGTGACCGTGGGCGCGTAATACGCCACGCGGTCCCCCGGCTGGATGCGCTTGAGCGGTGCGGCCTTGCCGTGGCACACCTGCATGTAGCCAGCGCCCGGCGTGGCGCAGCCCCGGCGGGCGTGTTGGGCGCTGGCCACGGCGATCCAGTTGCGGCGCGGGGCGGAGGTGGCCTCCGCGGTGGCGCCCCGCGCCGAGCGCGCGGGAGCGGTGTCCGGCCACAAGGCCGATTGGGGTACGGTGCGGGTCGGCATCATGGTGTGCGGGCGGGCCATGGGATGGGCGGGTGGCGTGCTGCCGATCAGGCCGGAGCGTGCAGGCCCACGCGGTTGCCATCCAGGTCGTGGATGTGGGCGAAGAAGCCCATGCCTGGAGGCAGTGCCTGGCGCGGCAGGGCCACGCGGGCGCCCTGGGCCACGGCACGCTCCAGCGCGGCATCGAGCGAGGGCGATGCATCCAGGTACACCAGGGTGCCGCTGCCCGACACCTGCGGCGCCGTGGGGCCCATCATCAGCGCACCCCCTGCGCCGTCGGCGGCAGGGTCGTAGGCAAACACGGCGCCTTCGCTCGGGCCCATGGCCTCGCGGCGCATGGGCTGGCCCAGCACGGTTTCGTAAAAGGCCTGGGCACGGTCCAGTTGGGTGGTGGGGATTTCAAACCAGGCGATGGCGTTCTTCATGGAAGCTCCTTGTGTGTGAAAGAAAGAAGCCCCGATGGTGTGCGGGGGCTGCTGACAGCGGAGTGTCAGCAGCCTGTCACCGGCATCACGGCGCGCTGGTGGGCGCCGACGCCGCCACCTGAGCTCGGAAGGCGCGCGGCGACAGCCCCGCGTCGCGCGTGAACGCGCGGCTGAAGTAGGCCGGGTCGGTATAGCCCAGCGTGTAGGCAATGGTGGCCATGCCCAGGTGGGTGTAGGCCAGGTTGCGCCGGGCCTCGTGCATCAGGCGTGCCTCGATCAGCCGCTGGGCCGACGCGCCGGTGGTGGTGCGCGCCACGCGGCTCAGGTGGGTGGGCGAGACGGACAGCGCCCGCGCGTAGTCCGCCACCCGCCAGTGCGCCCGAAAATGCGCCTCAATCAGTGCCTCCAGCCGCTGCACCAGGTTGGACTCTGGCGCGGCGGTGTCATCCGGGCTGTGGTCCTCGATGGCGCGCGCCGCGCAGCACCAGCGCACGGGCCTTGGCGCGGCCGGAGAACTCCGCCCATACCTGGGCCATGGCCTGGTGGATGGCGGGGCTGGCCTGGGCCACGGTAGGCCGGTCCAGGTCGCGCCGCACATCGCCCACGCGCACAAAAATTTCGTCTATCAGCTCATCGGCCAGCGTGGCCACCCAGCCCTGCGCGTGCTGTGTGAACCGAAATGCATGCACATGGCCGGGCGGCACGTTGATGAGCGTGCCGGGGCCAGGGGGTGCTGCTCGCCATCGAGGGCGCCACGCCACCGCCCGATTCGATCAGCAGCACCTGGTGCAGCCGCTGGTGTCGGTGCGGCGCCAGCTCCCAGTCGTGCAGCACCGAGCGCGCGGTAATCGTCTCGCAGTGCAACACGTCGGGCAGGTGCTGCGACTCGCCGAACAGGCTGTAGGGCTGGATGCTGCTGGGGTTCTCGGTCATGTTCGAAAAGTGCATGTTCTGGCTCCATCCGTCCATTCAAGGCTGCGACTGTGCCACGTATCTTTGGGGGGCTTGTTTGACCAACGTCATGAACCACCCACGAACCACATCGCACGGGAGACATCCATGAAAACCCAGGTTTTCATCACCGGCGGAGGGTCCTCAGGCCTGATGCTCTCGCAGCTCTTGCACCTCAAGGGCATTGATACCGTCGTACTGGAGCGCCAAAGCCGCGAATACGTGCTGGGCCGCATCCGCGCTGGTGTGCTGGAGAACGGCTTTGTCGCGCTGATGCGCGAGGCCCAGTGCGGCGAGCGCATGGACCGCGAAGGCGAGATCCACGACGGCTACATGGACCGGGTCGATTTGCACAAGTACTGCGGCAGCAGCTCGGTGGTCGTCTATGGCCAGACCGAGCTGGCGCGCGATCTGTACGAAGCGCGCGACCGCATGCAAGGCATCGTCTCCACAACGCCGAAGACGTGCAGCCGCACGACCTCAAAAGCGCCACCCCGTATGTGACCTACCGCAGTGGCGACGAGGTGGTGCGCATCGACTGCGACTTCGTCATCGGCGCCGACGGCTTCCACGCCGTGAGCCGCAAGTCCATCCCGCGTGACGTGCTCAAGGGGTACGAAAAGGTCTATCCGTTTGGCTAGCTGGGCGTGCTCTCGCGCACCAAGCCGGTGTCACCCGAGCTGATCTACGCCAAGCACGAAAGCGGTTTTGCGCTGTGTTCGCTGCGCTCGCAGGTGCTCAGTCGCTACTACATCCAGGTGCCGCTGACGGACAACGTCGAAGACTGGTCGGACGAGGCCTTCTGGGCCGAACTGAAACGCCGCCAGCTCGCCGAGGTGGCCGCGCAGCTCATCACCGGCGCATCTATCGAAAAGTCCATCGCCCCCTTGCGCTCCTTCGTGGCCGAGCCCATGCGCTACGGCAACCTGTTCCTGGCGGGCGACGCCGCCCACCGGCGCGCGGGGCCTGAACAGCGCCGCGTCGGACATCTACTACCTGTACCACGCCATGGTCGCCCACTATCAAAATGGCGACAGCACCGGGCTCGCCAAATACTCCGAGAAGGCCCTAGCCCGCGTGTGGAAGGCTCAGCGCTTCTCGTGGTGGATGACGAGCATGCTGCACACCTTCCCCAATTCGCTGGCCTATGACCAGAAGCTGCAGGACACGGACCTGGCGTATTTGTTCTCGTCCGAGAAGGCGCTGGGGTCGTTGGCGGAGAACTATGTGGGGTTGCCGTTTTGAGCACTCGGCAGTAGCACTGCCACCAAATCAAAGGCCTGCATGGGGGTTCCCCCATGCAGGCCTTTTTTGTATGCCCGGATCGGCGTTGAGTGCGGCCTGCAATCCGTCCGCGCACTCGGCGCGCCTTGTGGTCCCAATGACAAAGCTGCCTACCAGGCAGCCGCCTTGCGCAGCGATTTCCATCTGCTACGGGAAATTTGAGCAAAACTGATGCTTACGCCCGCACAGCAGGCTCGATAGCATCGCACCAAGTTTTCAGATCATTTGCCCAACGGTGTCAGCGTCAGGTTCGACGATGGCTTGAACACAATGAAGCTTCCGACGCAGCGTTTTGAGGCAGTGCACTTCACACCCGACAGTGCCAATCAACAGCTAGGAAAGCCATTAAAGATGGATTGGGTCCCGATAGTCTTCATTGTCTTCAAGGTGGTCGTGTTCGGCACCGGCATGTTTTTCGCCATCAAGTGGCATTACGACCAAGGGAAGAAGGCGAAGAACGGAGCCAGCAGATCGCAAATGTCGGCTGAACGCCGCACGCCGGGCGCGTTGGAGTAGTTGGCTGATTCCCTGTGATGGTCTGCGGGGCAGCAGACTTCTACCTACCTGTACCACGCCAGGGTGGCCCGCTACCAAAGCGGCGACAGCAATTCTGAGAAGGCCCTGGCCCGCGTGTGGAAGGCCCAGTGCTTCTCATGGTGGATGACGACCATACTGCACACCTTCCCCGATTCGCTGGCCTACGACCAGAAGTTGCAAGACACGGACCTGACGTATCTGTTCTCGTCGGAGAAGGCGCTGGGGCCGTTGGTGGAGAACTATGTAGCGTTGCCGTTTTGAGCGTCAGGATAAGCATCCAGGCGTACCTGGGTGCGCTACCTGCGGGGGCATGCGTTGCTAGGCGTTCTTTAGCAATTGGTATTTTTCTAGCTAGGAATGTGGTGAGATGCCGCCCCAACAAAACAACTTTTGGGAGCTAGGCATGCCTCTGCATATTCAGGACCCGACAAATCCGAATAGCGAGTACTTGGTTGATACGTTGCTAGATGCGTGTGTGGGGGCTCGGGCTGGCGGCGGTGCGTTTGCCTTTCTCTCGGCTGGTGGCATCCAGCTATTGCTTAAAGACAGCCAGTTCACCGACTTCCTTGGTCGAGGGTCATTCGAGTTGTTGTTCGGAGTCGACGCCATTACGGACACGGCGGCAGTGCATGCTCTAACGCAGGTCCGACATGAGCACCCTGGCCTTGCTGCGCGCGCCTTTCTGCCAACGCACTCGAAGTCCATTTTCCACCCCAAAGTGGCCTGGTTCGACCAAGGAAATGGTGGTTTTCTAATAACAGGTTCGGGCAACCTAACTGCGGGCGGGCTGCGCTGGAACATCGAGGCGTATGCGGTGGAACGACTCAATGCTGTCGCGATGGAACGATTGCGTGAACAGTGGGACGACTACGTGGCATTTACGTCGGCCTGTCAGCTTGACCCCGGCGACACTCGCGTCTTAGCCTTATTGGAGCGAAATGCTGCGCGAAGAAAGGCAATGCAAGACGCTGGCATCGTCGAGCCAAGCGAGGCAGAAGACGAAGTCGCTCAAACGCGTCCCGCCGCACTTGCTGAGAACGGCTCAGACATCCGCATTGCCCAAGTCGACCAGCCTGCAGATGAAGTTCCGCAGATTAAGCCAGACACCCAAATTCTGGTTGCCGAAATTCCTCGTGCTAGCAACCGTTGGGGGCAGGCAAACTTCAACCAGGCGACATTCTTCGAGTTTTTTGGCGCGTCAGATAGGGTGCAGCGCAGGGCGTATTTCTTCCATCTTCGCGACGACGGCACGCTTGGTTTCCAGGAGGTTAGGCCCGCTGTAGCAGTCCAAAGCCACAATTACCGATTTGAACTGGACGCGGCTTCAGGTTTAGCCTATCCGGCGGATGGTCGCCCCGTAGGCGTCTTCGCTAAAGTGGGGGCCAGGACGTTCGTCTACATGTTGTTGATGCCAGGGAGCGTGGGACATGCCGCGATGGCGCTGCTTCTTGACCAGACAGATATTGCCCCCCCTGGCCGTATGCGTCGTATTGTTTATAAAGCAGCCGATGTACAAATAGTGTGGCCTGCATCGCCACTCTGGGGACGCCTTACCGTGTGAGTCGACAGACCAAGAGTACTTCAGCCTCCGGCGGCATATCGAAATTAAGACTGGAGTGGTTCAGCTTGCTGTGATTCACTCCATCAACACTTTCTAGTTCAACACTGGGATATACCTCGTGCGCCAAATTGACCAGGGCATCAATCTGCATCAGTCGAGGATGTGCCCCGGATTCAAACGGTGAATATGAAACTACCATGCTCGCACCATTACCGGAGGCAAGCTTGAATAAATCGCGAAAGGCACCGGCGACTTGGCTTTTGATACAGAACGGTGACTGGTGTCGGTCATCGCGATAGAGACCGCGACTCAGTTCATGCTGGGTCGAGCCGGGGCTACGAGCTACTTCCGGGTTGTCTCGCCGCGCTAGAGTCTCTAGCACGTGATAGAAGCGGCTGTAGTGGTCACGGGTATATGGCGGGTCGGCATAGACCACGGAGTACTGTCCAGCAAATTTTGTCAATGCCTCTCGATAGTCCGCCCGGATTGCGATATGACCGTCCCCTGGAATCTTATGGGCCGCATACCGGCCGAGCCAGCCTAGAAAATTTGTGTGGACATCGAGCTGCCGGTCTCGCTGAATCTTCGCAAGAAGGTGACGCTTTACGCTGCCGTGCTTAGTTCTAGGCCGAATGGGCTGCGCAAACTGCTTTCCGACGGTGTTGACTATGTGACTGGCGGTACTCAGCAGTGACGCGGTAAACAGGTCGCCAAGCTCCTGAGGAAAGGCATCGGCAAAGAGTGCTGCGAGACAATCAAGCTCCACGGCTTGCCTGTAAGAAAAATAAGCGCCTCCAAAATAGCGAACGGCGGTGGCTGCGGGTGATCTTGCCAGCCCTGCCTTGGCAAGTCGTCGGGTGACCTCGTTCAAGCGACTTTTCAGTTCGTCGGATGGGCCGCTGCCAAGTCCGCGTTCTGCTGCAAGGAGCGACCCGTGCTCCAGCACGTAGCAGATGGATTCGGCCTCACCATGGGATGCAGCTTCCAATGCCATCTCCTCAAACTCTACGAGTGGCTCGACCGCGCTGCGTAAGGCTTCAGCCAGCGAGGAGCTTGTTTGTAAGCGGGTGGTGAACATTGAGACTACGTCCTCAGTGACTGGGCGGCGTGCGAGGAGGGCACTACAGATAACGCGCGAGTACTCTTGTATGTCCGAGGCTATGACTTGCCGATGCCCCGCGAGAGCGAAGGACGTCGTTCCGGAGCCTGCAAACAGGTCTAGGACGGTTCCTCCTCGAGTAGTATCCGCATCATCGAGTGCGTTCGCGATGGCAGGAGCTAGGCGTAGTTTGCTGCCGAGGTAGTGAATGGGCCTGAAGATCGCAGGGGAGCCAGCAGGCTCGTCCACTGGAGCCTCAGGGAGGTTCAGCGGTAGCTGTGTAAATTCTTCAGACGGCACGTTCGAGGGCATGGGTTACAAATCAAAATCATAGGGTATCGTATGAACGACCTCACATCGCGGAATGCACCAGAGCGTTCGCGCACGGAACCTAGTGTGGTTGACCTGGGTACTACCCGTCTTGTTCCAGTGAAGCGCTGGTCCTACGGTCTCTCGGGCACCGAGAACTGTGTGGTGCATGGCGAGAACATAGCGGCTATGGCGTGTCTTGGCCCAAGCATAGGCGGCCGTGTGAAGTGTGCTTACATGGACCCACCTTATCGTACCGGTGAGCGCTTCACGCACTACGACGATGACGCGGGCCACGAGGAGTGGCTACGAGATGTCGCCGTTCGAGTTAAGAAGGTATGGGAGCTTCTGGCGGAGGATGGAAGCGTATGGGTTTCGATTGATGACAATGAAGTGCACTACCTCAAGGTGGCCGTGGACCGCTTAATCGGCCGAGATAAGTTTGTCACCACGGTCATCTGGCAACAGCGGACTACTCGGGAAAATAGGAAAGCCTTTTCCAATAACCACGAGTACTTACTTGTATACGCAAAGAACCCTCGGAGGTTCTCGCAAACTCGCAATGGTTTGACTATGACGGAGGATGTGCGCGGCCGTTACGTCAATCACGATGATGACCCTCGTGGGCCGTGGCAGTCCGTCTCTGCAAACGTACAGGCTGGGCATGCCGTACCTTCTCAGTTTTATGTAATAACTGCGCCAAACGGCCGCAAACATACCCCCCCAAATGGAAGGTGTTGGGTCTACAACCAGCAACGCATGGAGCTAGAGATTGCGCAGGGGAACGTTTGGTTTGGCAAAGACGGTCTTGGCGTTCCTCGCCTCAAGAAGTTTCTTTCTGCATCGCGACGCGGTCTCACACCAGAGACTCTATGGACCGCCAACGATGTTGGCACAAACGACCACGCAAAGAAGCACATCCAGACGCTTTTTCCTGGAGAACCGCCGTTTGATACGCCAAAGCCTGAAGCACTCTTGGCGCGGATTCTTCAGATCGCGAGCAACCCGGGAGATTTGGTCTTGGATCCTTACCTTGGATCGGGAACCACAGGAGCTGTAGCGTTGAAAACAAACCGGCGATTTGTCGGTGTTGAAGCGGGCGAACACGCTGCAACTGTTGCTGCTGTACGCCTACGAAAGGTCGTTGATGGCGAGCAAGGTGGTATCTCTTCCTCGGTTGACTGGCAGGGCGGCGGAGGCTTTGACTTTCTTCGCTTGCGCCAATAGTCTTGCATCAGATGCGGTTCTGATGCGGGGACCTATGAGGCAACAGGGGTAGCGTCTCACTGATGTGTAGCTCTGGCTGAAAAGTCGTGAACTTCTGCGAGTTCACCAAGCAGGTCTGCTGGTCAACACCTCGCACAAAGAAAAAAGCCCGGCACAAGCCGGGCTTCGCACTTCCAATCCCCCATCACTTACAGCTAAAACTGCCCGCACTCTCCACATCCCCCGTCCCGCTGTAGCGCGCGACCTTGGGGTACACACACAGCGGTCGGCTGCGGTCGGCGGACCAACTGGCGGGCAGCTCGGCGTTGACCAGGTTGGCGCCTGCACCGCGTGCGCGGGCGGTCACGCTGTCGGGTGCCTTGCCTTGCTCGACCCAGGCCACCAGCGGGGCCAGCATGTCGAATTGATCGGTGGCCTGGCCGCCCGAGCAGTGGTTCATGCCGGGCACAAGGAAGAGGCGTGCAAATGCATCGGCCTTGCCACCATGGCTGGCCTGCAGGCTGTCCATCCAGTTCGCGGTGTCCACGGGTGAAAAAACGCCATCCGCCACGCCATGGAAAACGATCATTTTTGCGCCCCGGTTCTTAAGGGTGTCCAGGCGGTTGGCATTGGGCGGTGTCATGTACGACCAGGGGGCCTCGTCGTATGGCGCCGTGGTGGCGAACATCTTGGGGTAGTCCGTTTCCATGCTGAAGTTCAGCGCGTACTGCAGACCCGCGGTGGCCTTGAAAGCGGCCACCGTGGCGGGGGGCGATGTGAAGAGGAAGGCCACGGCCCCGGCGTCGCGCGTGGCGGGCGCATTGAAGTGCCAGAACGCGAAGTTGCTCCCTGCCATGCCGGGGTCGAACCAGGTGCCGGTGTACAGCGCCTCGCCCTTGCTGTTTTTGGGGCCAGCAAAGATGCGGGTCAGAACGGATTTTTGCTCGCTGGAGAGGCACGATCCGTCGCGCGCGCCGGAGCAGGTGGGCACGTCGGTCTGCAGGTTGAAGGCCGCCTGGCAGGCCGCCACGTCGTTCACCTGGCCGTCGGCCACGCCATCGAGTGCGTCGCATCGGGCCACAATTTTGCTGCTGACGAGCTTGAACTCGGCCGGGGTCACGGCAGTGGCCAGATCGGGCTGGCCGCTGGCATCCTTGGATGCGACCTGGGCGTACTGCTGCGCCTTCCAGAGCTGTGCGGTGGCCGCCTTGGGCAGGCTGAAACCAGGGTTTCCAGCCAGCACGCCGTCGTATGCGTCGGCATGGCGCGATGCCGCCACCATGGCGTGGCGCCCGCCGTTGGAGCAGCCCGCGATGTACGAGCGGTCAGGGGCCTTGCCGTAGGCGCTTTGGATCAGGCGCTTGGCCATGGGTGTGAGCGTGGCCACGGCCTGGTAGCCGTAGTCCAGCCGGGCCTGCGGGTCCAGGCCAAAGAAGGGTGAGGGTGCGCCATGGCCCGCGTCCGAACTGAGCACGGCAAAACCTTGCACCAGGCCGGGTGCGATGGGTGCGGCCCCGCTCACCGCGCCCAGTGCAGTCACCACGCTGCCATCCAGGCCGCCGTTGGCCTGGTGCAGAAAACGGCCGTTCCAGGCCACGGGCATCCGAATCTCGAAGCCGATGGCGTAGCTGGCGCCATCCACGGGGCCGGTGCGCTCCTTCATCTTGCCCTTGACGAGGCAGTGCGCGGGTACTTGGGTGACCAGGTTCTGCAGTGTCAGCGGGCCCTCGGGCACCAGTTCGGCCGAGGTGATGCGCGTGTCGGGCAAGGCCAGGCTGGTGGCCAGCGTGGTGCACGACTGCAGGGCCGCTGGCTGGGCGGCGCTGAGCTGGGGCAGCTCTGCCTTCGATCCGCCACAGGCCAGCAGCAGTGTTGCAGCCAGTGCGATCAGCCTCGGTGCCGACGCAGGGGCACGGTGTTTTCTTGTCGTCATGCGTATGTCTCCTGGATGGTCGAGGCGCAAGGGCGCTCACAGCGTGGCCTCGCAGCGCTGTGGGCAGGGAACAGGGGGTAGAATTTGTTTGCTATTAAATTAATAGCTGTTAGCGCTTATTGAATAAGCGCTAGAGGCCATTTTTGCTTGAAGTCGCAAAACTGGCGTGGCCTGGGTGAGCACCACCGTGGAGCTGGCTTTGCCAAGCCACGGGTGGCGTCGTCACCCCTCAAGGGGGCATCAAGACTCTGCGGTAAAGCCGATCTTCTTGATCAGCGGGCCCCAGCTGTCGTATTCGGCCTTTTGCCAGCGGGCCATTTCTTCGGGCGTGGTGCCGTGTGGGATCAGGCCCACGATGGCCAGGCTGTCGATGACCGACTTTTCCTTCAGCGCTGCGTTGATGGCGGCGTTGGCGGCGGTGATGATGGGCTTGGGGGTGGCGGCCGGGGCGTAGAAGCCGAACCACTCTTCCGTGGTCAGCTCGGGGAAGCCCTGCTCGGCAAACGTGGGCACATCGGGCACGTAGATGGAGCGCTTGGGCCCCGAGGTGGCCAGAATGCGCAGCTTGCCCGCCTTGTAGTTGGCGATGAAGTCACCGTGTGGGGTGACCATGGCGGCGATCTGTCCGCCCACCACGTCCGTCACGCCGGGGATGGAGCCACGGTAAGGCACGTGGCGCAGGTCCACGCCGCTGCTGATGCCCAGCAGTGCGCCCAGGAAGTGGGGCGTGGAGCCCGCACCGGGCGAGCCGTAGCTCGCGTCCTTGGGGTTGGCCTTGGCCCAGGCCAGGAAGTCCTTCACCGTCTTCACGTTGGCAGGCACCATGGGGCCCACGGCCAGGCCGTGGTGCATGATGGCGCCGATCGACACGGGCGCGAAGTCCTTGTCGGTGTAGTTCATCTTGCTGTAGATGTGCGGGTAGTTGGCAATGGCCGACACCTGGGCCAGCGCCAGCACCGAGCCGTCGGCGGGGGCGGATTTCAGCGTCTCCAGCGCAATGCGGCCGCCTGCGCCCGGCTTGTTCTCCACCACGCCAGCGTTCTTGCTGAACGCCGTGCCGCCCCACTTCTCGGCCACGCGGCGGGCCACGGTGTCGCCCGAGCTGCCGGCCGGAAAACCGAAGTACACCTTGACCTGGTCCACCTGCGCGTGGGCGGTGAGCGGGTGCAGTGCGCCCAGTGCGGCGCTGGCGCCAAGGGCCTGAACAAATTGACGGCGTGTGGTGGTCATGGCGATGTCTCCTGTTGTGTCTTTGGTGGATGAACGGTAAAGGAACGGCAAGCGGGGAAGTCAGCGGGGCGCCATGCGCAGGGCACCATCCAGGCGGATCACCTCGCCATTGAGGTGGCCGTTGGTCACGATGTGGCAGGCCAGCTCGGCGAACTCTTCGGGCTTGCCCAGGCGCGGTGGAAAAGGAATGCTAGCAGCAAGCGATTGCTGCACGGCCTCGGGCAGCTCTTGCATGAGCGGCGTGGCAAACAGGCCGGGCGCCACGGTGCACACGCGGATGGCGTGCTGCGCCAGGTCGCGTGCCATGGGCAGCGTCATGCCCGCCAGGCCGGCCTTCGATGCGCTGTAGGCCTGCTGGCCCACCTGGCCGTCAAAGGCCGCCACGGAGGCGGTGAACATCATCACGCCGCGCTCGCCGTTGTCGAGCACAGGCAGTTGGCTGCAGGCGGCGGCGAACAGGCGGCTTACGTTGTAGGTGCCGATCAGGTTGATGTTGACCACGCGCACGAAGTCTTCGAGGGGCGCCGCGCTACCGTCGCGCTGCACCACGCGTTTTGCGCTGCCAACGCCGGCCACGTTCATGAGGATGCGCGCGGGGCCGTGGGCGGCAGCGGCTTGGCCGATGGCGGCTGTGACGCTGGCGGGGTCGGTGATGTCGCAAGCGCAGGCCAGGCCATTGATCTCGGCCGCGACCTTGGCCGCCAGCTCGGCGTTGCGGTCGAGCACGGCCACCTTGGCGCCCCGGCGCGCCAGCTCGCGCGCAGTGGCCTCACCGAGGCCTGATGCGCCGCCGGTCACGAGAGCGGCTTGTCCTTCGATCTTCATGGAATCTCCTTGGTGGAATGTGCAGGGCGGTCCCTCAGGCGTACTTGTCGCCCACTTCTTCTCGCAGCGGGTGGGTGTCGTAGATGATGGTCATGCGGGCGATGCGATCGCTGCCGGGCGCGAAGTCGAAAACGTCCACGCAGGTGAACGTCACGACCTTTCCGTCCTTGAGTGTCCAGTCGTAGCGAAAGTAGGCGGCCACGCGCGTGCCCTGGGTGGAGGGCTCCACGCTGGCGAACAGGTCCAGGGGCGTGATCACGCTGCCAGAGGACGCCTCGGCCAGCTTGGGGAAAAACCGGTGCGCGGGCATCGTCCCGAGGAAGGGTGACACCACGGTGCCATCGGCCTCGAAGGAGTCCACAAGGCCTGTGGTGTCGCTGGCGTGCAGGGCTGCCAGGTAGCGGCGCACGGTGGCGAGTTGCGGGGAGCTCATTGGTGGGGGTGCTTTCTTTCAGGACGCAAGAAGAATGTGCGGCGCAGAGCCGTCGTGCAAGGCCGTGACCAGCGCCTCGCGGTGCTTGAGCACGGCGCGCTGGTTGACCGAGCCCTTGTCGGTGATCTCGCCCTTGTCGATGGAGGGCGGCTCCGTCATCAAGAGTGCGCGGGCCACGCGGCTCGCGCTGCCGGTGGCTTCGCGGGCCAGTTCGTCCAGCACGGCCTCGATGCGCTGGCGCACGGCGGGGTGGGCCACCACGTCCGACCATGGCGCATCCGGGCCCAGGCCAGCGACCTCGCGGCAAGCGGGCGAGGGGAACAGCAGCGCGCCCACTTCCTTCATGTTCAGGCCGGTCAGCACCACGTCCTGGATGTAGGGTGCGCCCGCCACGATGATCTTGGCGCGCATCGGCCCCACGCTCACAAAAGTGCCGGTGGAGAGCTTGAAGTCTTCGGCAATGCGGCCGTCAAACGCCAGGCCCCGGTGGATGTCGTTCTCGTCGATCCATTTCACCGCATCGCCCGTGCACAAATAGCCTTCGTCGTCAAAGGCATCGCGCGTGGCGGCGTCCGAGCGCCAGTAGCCGGGCGTCACGTTGGGGCCGCGGTAGCGCACCTCGGTTTTGCCTTCCACATCCACGAGCTTGAGCACCATGCCGGGCACGGGTGCGCCGATGTGGCCCGAACGCACGTCGGGGCTGTTGCAGAACATGGCCGAAGGCGCCGATTCGGTCATCCCGAGGCCTGTGCACATCACGATGCGCTCGCCAATGGCAGCCTCTTGTGTGGCGTGCAGGCTGTCCCACACCGGCTGGGCCAGGCCCGCGCCGGAATAAAAAAACATGCGCACGCGCGACAGCAGTTTGTCGCGCAGCGCGGTGTCGGTTTTCATGGCCTGGGCGATCATCTCGAAGCCCGTGGGCACGTTGAAATACACCGTGGGCGCGATCTCGCGCAGGTTGCGCAGCGTCTCACCGATCAGCCCGGCCGTGGGCTTGCCGTCGTCGATGTAGAGCGTGCCGCCATGCTGCAGCGTGAGGCCGAAGTTGTGGTTGCTGCCAAAGGTGTGGTTCCACGGCAGCCAGTCCACCAGCACGGGCGGCGCTTCGGCCAGCACGGGCAGCGACAGCGTGATCTGCTGCAGGTTGGCGCACCACATGCGCTGGGTGTTGATCACCGGCTTGGGCATCTTGGTGGAGCCGCTGGTGAACAGGAACTTCACGATGGTGCCGGGGCCGGTGGCGTGCATGGCGGCGTCCACGGCCGGTGTGGCGATGGTGTCGCGCAGGCTCTGGAAGCTGCTGGTTGGGCGGCCTTCGATGGCGCCCTGGGCCAGGATCACTTCCACATCGGCTGCCACGGTGGCCTGAATCGCCTTGCCGTAGCGGGCTCCATCGGCGGCAAACACCAGACCGGGGGTGAGGGTGGCCATGACATGGCGCAGCTTGTCGTAGTCCTGGCTCACGGTGGCATAGGCGGGCGACACGGGGCAGTAGGGCACACCGGCGTAGATGCAGCCCAGTGCCAGCAGCGCGTGCTCCAGTGTGTTCTCGCTCAGCACCACCACCGGGCGCTCGGGGCTCAGGCCTCGGTCGAGCAGCGCCTGGCCGATGCTGCGGGCGGCGGCGAGCGCCTGGGCGTAAGTGACATGTTGCCAGTCGCCGGTTGTGCCCCCGGCAAGCTGCTCGCGGCGCGCCAGAAAGCTGTGGTCGGGCGTAGCCTCGGCCCAATGCACCAGGTAGTCCGTCACCCGCCGGGCAAACGCGCCCAGGGGCAGGTCGGCCTGCAGGTAGCGCACGCCCGGTGCATCGTCGCGCAGGCTCACGCGGGTGACGCCGAAATTCACGGGGCGATAACGGTGCGGGGTGGCGGCACTCATGGCATCAATCCTCCTTGCGAACCTTGGCGGCGCGGCCTTCGAGGAAGTCCGCGAGGCGGGACTTGGCCTCCGGGGCGCTTTGGGCAATCGCCGCCATCATGGCCTCGGTGAAGAAGCCCTGGTCGGCGGGCTGCTCGGCGATGCGTGGCAGGGCGTGCATGAGGGCGTAGTTGGTCAGCGGCGCGTTCTGCGCCACGCGCACGGCCAGCTCGAAGGCCTTGTTGAAGGCCTGGCCCTCGGGCACGAGGTACTGGGCAAAGCCCACGCGCTCGCCATCCTGCGCGTTGTACACGCGGCCGGTGAGCATCATGTCCGTCATGCGCGCAGCGCCAATGAGCTTGGGGATGCGCACCGCACCGCCTCCGCCCACGAAGATGCCGCGCGAGCCTTCAGGCAGCGCGTAGAACGTGGATTCATCGGCCACGCGGATGTGGCAGCTGCTCGCCAGCTCCAGCCCGCCGCCCACCACGGCACCATGCAGCGCGGCGATCACGGGCACGGGGCCGTACTGCACGCGCTCCAGCGCGGCATGCCACATGCGTGAGTGGTGCAGGCCCTGGCCGGCGTCGCGTTCTTTGAGCTCCGACAGGTCCAACCCCGCGCAGAAGTGGGGGCCGTCGCCGTCGATGACGGCAGCGCGCACGGTGGCGGGCATGGTTTCGAACAGGTCGCGCAGCGCAAGGATCAGACTGTCGCTCAGCGCATTGCGCTTGGCTGCGCGGGCCAGGCGGATCACGGCCACTTCCTGGTGGTCGCCGCGCAGTTCGAAATGGATGTCTGGATGGGTCATAGAGGCTTTCATGTAAAACGAATTGTGGTTATAGTTAATAATCAATTCAAGCGATTCCAGTTCATTTTCCGTCGGTGTTTACCCTTGACTTGTGTCATGTTTCGTGGCGCATGCTGCGGGAGAATCGACCCGGACGGGAGCGCCCACTCAGGACAACCCAGGAGACACGCATGGACCACGAAAATCTGATTGCCATCGACATCCACACCCACGCCGAGGTGAGCTGCTGGAACCCGTTCGACAACTACGGCGAAGAATACGACCGCGCCGCCGACAAATATTTCAAGAACGGCCGCCGCCCCACGATTGCCGAGACGGTGGCCTATTACCGCGAGCAGAAGATCGGCCTCGTGATGTTCACCGTGGACGCCGAGTCCAAGATGGGCCGCCGCCGCATCCCCAACGAAGAGATTGCCGAGGCCGCCAAGGCCAACAGCGACATGATGATTGCCTTCGCCAGCATCGACCCGCACAAGGGCAAGATGGGCGCACGCGAGGCGCGCCGCCTGATCGAGGAGCACGGCATCAAGGGCTTCAAGTTCCACCCGACGGTGCAGGCTTACCACCCCTACGACAAGATGGCCTGGCCCATCTACGAGGTGATCGCCGAATACGGCATGCCCGCCATCTTCCACACCGGCCACAGCGGCATCGGCAGCGGCATGCGCTGCGGCGGCGGCCTGCGGCT
>NZ_JAPUDY010000086.1 GCF_027492855.1 Acidovorax sp. | reverse complement strand
GCGCCCAAGCTCATCACCGCCGAGATGGTGCAGAGCATGAAGCCCGGCAGCGTGATCGTGGACATGGCTGCCGAGCAGGGCGGCAATTGCGAGCTGACCGTGCCCGGTGAAGCCGTGGTGCGCCACGGCGTGACCATTGTCGGCTACACCGACCTGGCCTCGCGCCTGGCCAAGCAGTCGTCCACGTTGTACGCCACCAACCTTTTGCGCCTGACGGAAGAGCTGTGCAAGGCCAAGGACGGCGTGGCCGTGGTCAACATGGAAGACGATGCGATCCGCGGGCTCACCGTGGTCAAGGATGGCGCCATCACCTGGCCTGCCCCGCCGCTCAAGCAGGCCCCCGCGCCTGCGCCCAAGGCGGCAGCCGCCCCCGTGGCCGCGAAGAAATCCAGCCATGGCACGGGCGCGCCGATGTCCGCCAAGACGCTGACCATTGTTTTTGCCGTGCTGGCCGTGCTGTTCTGGGCCATTGGCGCCTATGCGCCTGTGGCCTTCCTGGGGCACTTTACGGTGTTCGTGCTGGCCTGTTTCATCGGCTACATGGTGGTGTGGAACGTCACGCCCGCGTTGCACACGCCGCTGATGAGCGTGACCAACGCCATCTCCAGCATCATCGCCATCGGCGCGCTGGTGCAGATCGCGCCGCCCGATGCCACCTTGAACGGGCGCCCCGCAGGGCTGATCCTCTGGCTGGCTTTTGCCGCCACGGTACTCACGGCCATCAACATGTTCGGCGGCTTTGCGGTCACGCGCCGCATGCTCGCCATGTTCCGCAAATAAATCCATAACGACAAGAACAACGAGGAGCACAGAACATGTCCCAAAGTCTCGCTACCGTCGCCTATCTTGGTGCGGCCATCCTTTTTATCCTGAGCCTCGGCGGGCTCTCCAACCCCGAAACTTCGCGCCGTGGCAACCTGTTCGGCATGGTGGGCATGGCGCTGGCCGTGCTGGCCACGGTGTTCGGCCCACGCGTCAGCCCCTCGGGCATGGCCTGGATCGTCGGCGCGCTGGTGATCGGCGGCGGCATCGGCCTGTATGCCGCCAAGGTCGTCAAGATGACCCAGATGCCCGAGCTGGTGGCGCTGATGCACAGCCTGGTGGGCCTGGCGGCCTGCCTGGTGGGTTTTGCCAGCTACGTCGATACCTCGATCCAGTTGCAGGGCGCGGAGAAGATCATCCACGAGGTGGAGATCTACGTCGGCATCCTGATCGGCGCCGTGACCTTCTCCGGCTCGCTCATCGCCTTTGGCAAGCTCAACGGCAAGATCGGCGGCAAGCCGCTTCTGCTGCCCGCGCGGCACTGGCTCAACCTGGCCGGGCTGCTGATCGTGATCTGGTTCGGCCGTGAGTTTCTGCGGGCAGAAACCATTGAACAGGGCATGCTGCCGCTGGTGGTGATGACGGTGATTGCGCTGCTGTTTGGCGTTCACATGGTCATGGCCATTGGCGGGGCCGATATGCCGGTGGTGGTGTCCATGCTCAACAGCTATTCCGGCTGGGCGGCGGCGGCCACGGGTTTCATGCTGTCCAACGACCTGCTGATCGTGACCGGCGCGCTGGTGGGCTCCTCAGGGGCCATCCTGTCCTACATCATGTGCAACGCGATGAACCGCAACTTCCTCAGCGTGATCGCGGGCGGCTTTGGGTCGGGCGCTGGCACGCCCGCCAAGAAGGGCGATGCTGCTGAGCCGCAGGGCGAGGCCGTGCCTGTCAGCTCCGCCGAGACGGCCGAGCTGCTGCGCGATGCCAAGAGCGTCATCATCGTGCCCGGCTACGGCATGGCCGTGGCCCAGGCCCAGCACACGGTGTACGAGATCACCAAAACCCTGCGCGAAAAGGGCGTGAATGTGCGTTTTGCCATCCACCCCGTGGCGGGCCGGATGCCGGGCCACATGAACGTGCTGCTGGCCGAGGCCAAGGTGCCCTACGACATCGTGATGGAGATGGACGAGATCAACGAGGACTTTCCCGACACCGACGTGGTCATGGTCATCGGCGCCAACGACATCGTGAACCCCAGCGCGCTCGACGATCCGGCCAGTCCCATCGCAGGCATGCCGGTGCTTGAAGTCTGGAAGGCCAAGACCTCGATCGTGATGAAGCGCTCCATGGCTTCGGGTTATGCCGGGGTGGACAACCCCTTGTTTTACAAGGAAAACAACCGCATGCTGTTCGGCGATGCCAAGAAAATGCTCGACGAGGTGTTCGTGGCGCTCAAGGGCTGACGGGCATAATTCCTCAGTAAAAAAGCACGACTGTGCTGAAAAATATCGGCGCGACTTTCATTACCGAAAAAACTTACCAGGAGACAACACAAATGACCGACCGTCCGTGGCTGGCCGCCTATCCGCAAGGTGTTCCCGCCGACATCGACCCTTCGCAGTACGCATCCCTTGTGGCCCTCATGGACGAGGCGTTCAAGAAGTACGCCGACCGTGTGGCTTACAGCTTCATGGGCAAGGACGTGACCTATGCCCAGACCGACTCGCTCTCCAGCGCGTTTGCGGCCTATCTGCAGGGCCTGGGCCTGGTCAAGGGCGACCGCGTGGCCATCATGATGCCCAACGTGCCGCAGTACCCCGTCACCGTGGCCGCCGTGCTGCGCGCTGGCTTCGTGGTGGTCAATGTGAACCCGCTGTACACCCCGCGCGAGCTGGAGCACCAGCTCAAGGATTCGGGCGCCAAGGCCATCGTCATCATCGAGAACTTCGCCACCACGCTGGAGCAGTGCATCGCGCACACGCCCGTCAAGCATGTGGTGCTGTGCGCCATGGGCGACCAGCTGGGCCTGCTCAAGGGCGCGTTGGTCAACTACGTGGTGCGCAACGTCAAGAAGATGGTGCCTGCCTACAACCTGCCGGGCGCGGTGCGCTTCAACCAGGCCGTGGCGCAGGGCACGCGCGGCACATTCAAGAAGCCCGACATCAAGCCCGATGACATTGCACTCTTGCAATACACCGGCGGCACCACGGGGGTGAGCAAGGGTGCGGTGCTGCTGCACCGCAACGTGATCGCCAACGTGCTGCAGTCCGAGGCCTGGAACGACCCGGTGATGAAGAAGGTGCCCGCGGGCGAGCAGCCCACCAGCATCTGCGCGCTGCCGCTGTACCACATCTTCGCGTTCACCGTGAACATGATGCTGAGCATGCGCACCGGCGGAAAAACCATCCTCATCCCCAACCCGCGCGATTTGCCCGCGGTGCTCAAGGAGCTGTCCAAGCACACCTTCCACAGCTTCCCTGCGGTCAACACGCTGTTCAACGGCCTGGCCAACCACCCGGATTTCGACACCGTCAACTGGAAGAACCTCAAGGTCTCGGTGGGCGGCGGCATGGCCGTGCAAGGCGCCGTGGCCAAGCTCTGGCTCGAAAAGACCGGCTGCCCCATCTGCGAAGGCTATGGCCTGTCGGAAACCTCGCCCTCGGCGAGCTGCAACCCGACCACCAGCAAAGAGTACTCCGGCACCATCGGCGTACCGATTCCGAGCACCTACATGAAGCTGCTCGACGACGAGGGCCGTGAGGTCACCACGCTGGGCGAGCCGGGCGAGATCGCCATCAAGGGCCCGCAGGTGATGGCAGGCTACTGGCAGCGCCCCGACGAAACCGCCAAGGTCATGACCGACGACGGCTACTTCAAGTCTGGCGACATCGGTGTGATGGACGAACGCGGCTACTTCAAGGTGGTGGACCGCAAGAAGGACATGGTGCTGGTCTCTGGCTTCAACGTGTACCCGAACGAAGTCGAGGACGTGGTGGCCCAATTGCCCGGCGTGCTCGAATGCGCGGTGGTGGGGGTGCCTGACGAAAAGACCGGCGAGGCCGTCAAGCTGGTCATCGTGAAGAAAGACCCTGCACTCACCGAAGCGCAGGTCCGGGAGTTCTGCAAGGCCAACCTCACGGGTTACAAGCAGCCGCGCGTGATCGAGTTCCGCACCGAGCTGCCCAAGACCCCTGTGGGCAAGATCCTGCGCCGCGAGTTGCGCGACAAGAAGTAACCCGCGCCACAATCCCCAGGCGGCTTCGGCCGCCTTTTTTTGTCGCCGCGTGGCGTTGATTAGCGCGCTGTGGCAGCGCAGCAGATTTGAGGGTTTGTTTGTATGAGTACCGCCATCCTGAGCGCCCTGCCCGAAGAACAAAGCTCGCTGGTCCAGCACCTGGCCCATCCGCAGCGCGTGACGCATGCGGGCCGCGCCTTCTGGTGCGGAGAATTGCACGACCGGCAGGTGGTGCTGGCGCTGTCGGGCATCGGCAAGGTGGCCGCGGCCACCACGGCCACGGCGCTGATCGAACACTTTGGGGTGGCGCGCATCGTGTTCACCGGGGTGGCCGGGGGCCTGGGGGACGGGGTGAACGTGGGTGATGTGGTGGTGGCGCAGGACTATGTGCAGCACGACATGGACGCATCGCCGCTGTTCGCCCGCTGGGAGTTGCCGGGCTACGCGCGCACCCGACTGGCCTGTGACCCAGCGCTGACCGCTCTGCTTTTAGGAGCTGCTAGCGCTTGTATAACAAGCGCTAGCAGTCAATTTGGCTTCAAATCAACCGGTGAACAAGCACACCGCGTTCACCACGGCCTGGTGGCCAGCGGCGACCGATTCGTTTCGACCGCAGAGGAATCCCAGCGCCTGCGTACCGCGCTGCGGGACGCCGGGCACAACGTGCTCGCCGTGGAGATGGAGGGCGCTGCAGTGGCCCAGGTCTGCCACGACTACGGCCTGCCCTTTGCCGCCGTGCGCACCATCTCGGACCGCGCTGACGATACCGCCCATGTCGACTTCGCCCAGTTCGTGCAGGCCGTGGCCAGCCGCTACGCCGAACACATGGTGCAGACGCTGTTGCGGTCGCTATAAAATTAATAGCTGTTAGCGCTTGTTGAATAAGCGCTAGAGGCCAATTTCACCTAGCGAAGTGTTGTTGCCAAAGAGCGCCCAGGCTTCGACAGGCTCAGCCCGAACGGATAGGGGGCGTCTAAGGTATGTGCGCGCTCAGGCAATTTCATTTCAAATCCGCTGCCCTATAAAAGGGCACGCCTCCGCCAGCGCCACCGTGGAACCGGCTTTGCCGGGCCACCGGAGGCGTCCCCCCTCGGGGGGGAGGGCGCGCAGCGCCACAGGGGGGCTACTTCAACCAGCCGCGCTTGCGGAAGTACCACATGGGCCCCAAGGCGCTGGCCACCATCAGGCCGAGCGCGTAGGGGTAGCCCAGCGACCAATCCAGCTCGGGCATGAACTTGAAGTTCATGCCATACACGCTGGCGATCAGTGTGGGCGGCAGCAGCGCCACGCTGGCCACTGAGAAGATCTTGATGATCTTGTTCTGGTTGATGTTGATGAAACCGACTGTGGCGTCCATCAAGAAGTTGATCTTGTCGAACAAAAAGGCCGTGTGGTTGTCCAGCGACTCGATGTCGCGCAGGATCTGGCGCGCCTCCTCGAACTGCTCGGCGTTGAGCATCTTGCTGCGCATCATGAAGCTCACGGCGCGGCGGGTGTCCATCACGTTGCGGCGGATGCGGCCGTTCAAGTCTTCCTGGCGCGCGATGGCGGCCAGCACCTCGCCGGCGCGGGCGTCGGTCACGTCGCCCGCCAGCACCTGGGTGCTCACCTTTTCCAGCTCGTCGTAGATGCCTTCGAGCGTGTCGGCCGAGTATTCGGCATCGGCGTCGAACAGCTTGAGCAGCACTTCCTTGGCGTCCTCGATGAGGCCGGGCGCACGGCGTGCGCGCATGCGCAGCAGGCGGAACACGGGCACGTCTTCGTCGTGGATGGAAAACAGCACGCCCCGGCTCTTGAGGTTGGCGTTGTGCTGGTTCAGGATGAAGGCCACGCGCACCGAGCGCGGGTCTTCGTCGTCGTCGATCAAGAAGTCGCTGCGGATGTGCAGCTCGCCGTTGTCTTCCTCGTAGAAGCGGGCGGATTCTTCGATGTCCTCGTCCATCGCATCCTCGGGGATGGACAGGCCGTAGTGCTGCTTGATCCAGCGTTTTTCTTCGAGGGTGGGGGCTTCCAGGTCCACCCAGATGGGCTGGAACTTGGTCAGCTCTTCCAGGGATTCGATTTCTTCCTGGAACAGCCGGCCATTGACGAGCGTAAAGATGTTGAGCATGGGCTCACTCCCTTTGTGATTGGCGTCTGCGGTGGGGGATTAGGGGTTGCTTTCAACCCCACGGCAGGCCGGGGAGCTGAAAGCTACCAACTCGGGTAGGTTTCCAAGGAGCTGTCTCCGTTAAAAATAAGTAAGCGCTGAATTATCGCACTGCACTGTGTCAAACAGCGCTGTGGCTGCGCACCAAGGCCAAGGCGTGGCACAGGTCGGCCCAGGCGGCGGCCTTGGTGTCCTGCGAGCGCAGCAAAAAGGCCGGGTCGTAGGTCACGACGGCGGGGGACCCGGCCAGTTGGTGCGGCCCTGCGCGCAGGCGGCCCAGCGGCTCGGTGCGGCCCAGGGCCGCGCGCGCGGCCACATGGCCCAGCACCAGCACCATGGCGGGCTTCAGGGTGGCCACCGTGTCGGCCAAGGTGGCGGGGATGTCGGCACTGGCTTGGGCGCTGCTACCGGGCCCTGGCCGCTCCAGCGCCGCGAGGAACACGCGCGGGTGCTTGTGCAGTTGCATGGCGCGCAGCATGTTGTCCAGCAGGCGCCCGGCGTCACCGCCCAGCGGGTCGGCGGGGGCCAGGCTTTCCGCCACGATCAGCCAGCCGCTGCCGAGGTCTGCGGGCGTTTGCGCGGGGTCCGCCGTGGGGTACAGCGCTTGCGCTGCGTGCAGTGTCAGCGCCGGGGCGGTGGGGGCTGTTGTGGGCGGGGGCGCCGAAGTAGTTTGGGCTGCGGCACGGGTGTCGGGGGTTGCGCGCACGGGGTCTGGCGCGCGCGAAGGGGCCACCGCTGGTGCTGCTACCGCCGTCACGGAAGGGGCCGCTGGTGCCTGCGTTGTGGGCATTGCAGCAGGCGCCGGGTCCCACACGGTGACGCCCATTTCTTGCAGCATGGCGCGCTGTCGTGCATCAAGGTGAAGGCTCATACGGGTGGTCGGGCAATCGGTGTGTTGTGGACAGGAGGGCGATTACAGGCCCAGGCTCATGACTACGGCGTCTTCGCGCTGGCCTTCGTCTGCGGGGTAGTAGCGTTTGCGGTCGCCCACGCGGCGAAAGCCGTGGGTCTGGTAGATGGCCTGGGCGCGCAGGTTGCTCAGGCGCACCTCCAGCCACAGCCACTGCGCGCCGCGCCCGCGCGACCACAGGGCCAGCGCATCCAGCATCACCCGCGCCCACCCTTGGCGCTGGAACTCAGGGGTGACGGTGATGTTGAGCAAGTGCACCTCGTCCACCCCCATCATCGCGACGAAGTAGCCCAGCAGGTGGTCGCCTGCCAGCAGCACCTGCGCCTGGTAGCCTGCGGCCATGGCGTCGATGAAGTTGCCACGCGTCCAGGGATGCGAGTAGGCGCGCTGCTCCACGGCCAACACGGCGTCGAGCCGGTCCAGCGTGAGCGCTTCAAAACGTGCCTCGGTGCGGGCGTGGCTGGCGTCGTCGGCTGGCGAGGAGGGCGGGGTGGGCAGGGCGCTCATGCGGGGTCTTTAGGCGTTGCCGCCGCCTGGGCGGCGCGCAGGGCGGCCCGCTCGGCGGTGGTTTGCGCCACTTTATCGCGGATATAGCGCGGCAGGGCATCGCTGGCGGCCACGGCGGCGCCTGCGGCGATCAGGGCGGGCGCCAGGCGCAGCAGGGCGGTGGCGGTGGGCAGGGCCAAAACATGGTGGGCACCGGGCGCCAGCCGCTCGCCGTAGGGCGTGTGCGCATTGCCGGCCACCGTCCAGCCTTGGGGGGGCTGCACCGACTCGGGTGCCCCCAGGCCAAAGTCGGCATCGGTGTGCCAGTGGCCGCTGGCTGCCTGCCACTCGCAGCGCGCGTGGTAGACCTCGTCCATGCGCGCGTCCAGCACTGCCACCACCTGGGCGCAGCCGTGCTGCAGGCGGGCTTCTTCGGCCACGGCGAGCAGGGTGTCTACGGGCAGCACAGGCACGCCCTGGCCACCGCGTGCACCAAAGGCCAGACCCTGGGCCACGGCGCAGGCGGTGCGCAAGCCGGTGAACGAGCCAGGGCCGCGCCCGAAGGCGATGGCGTCCAAAGCGTCGAACGACAGATCGGCCTGCGCCATCAGGGCGCGCACTGCCGGAATCAACGTGGCCGAGGCCTGCGCCCCGCCAGGCCCCTGGTGCTGCCACACGCCATCGCCGTGTTGTACGGCGATGGAGAGGGTGTCGGTGCTGGTGTCGAAGGCGAGAAGATTCATGGGCCGGGTTGTGTCGTTGTCGGGTGCTGGGGCTGCACGGCGCTGGCGGGGGCTGCCGGGGCCTGGCTTTTGCGCAGCACGCCCACAAGGATACCGGCGGTCACCAGCAGCAGCCCGGCGACCAGATTCCAGTACAACGGCTCCCCAAGAAAGTACACCGCCCCCATGGCCGACAGGCCCGGCACCAGCGCCGTGATCATGGTCGAGCGCACAGGCCCGAAGTGCTGAATCATGCGGGTGAAGCTGATGCCCGAGATCACCACCGACCCCCCGCCCTGGAACGCCATGTGAAAGACGATCTCGCTCCACGGTGCCACGGCCAGGCGGCTCGTGACAGCGCCCAACCCTATCAGCAGCGCGTAAGTGGGCACATACACCAGGCAGGCAAAGGCGGCGAGGGCGATGGTGGCCTGCACTGCATCGACCGCATGGCGCCGCGCCTGCACGCTGTAGGTGGCCCAGGATACTGCCGCCAGCATGAACAGCAGGTCGCCCTTCCAGACGTCGCCACCCGAAAAAGCCGCCAGCAGGCTGCTCCCGCCCACCAGCAGGTCGCCCGCAACGATCAGGGCCAGCCCGGCGGCACGCAGCGGCGTGATGTGATCGCGCAGCAGCCAGGCGGCCAGCAGCGCCGTCCACAGCGGCAGGCTGCCGGGCATGAGCACCGAGGCATGTGTGGCCGGGGCGTGGAAGAACCCCGAATAAGCCATCACGGCATAGAGCAGCCCGCCGAACGTGCCCAGAATGGCCGTGGTGCGCAGCGGCAGGGGCGAGAAACCCGCCAGGCTGGAGGCAGGCGCCGCAGCGCCCAGCGCGGCCCGGCGGCGGCGCACCATCCACCAGCCCCAGGGCAGCAGCACCAGGCTGGCGCCGGTGATGCGCAGCAGGACGATGTCGAACGGGGTGAGCGTGCGCTCGGCTGCGGCGCGGGCGATGACGATGAAGCTCGTCCAGAGGGTGACTGTCACGACAGCCGCCAACAGACCCATGGTACGAGGAGAAAAACGCATCGGGGGATTATCAGCGCCCGCCTGGGCCCAGCGCCGGGCGATAGACTTCCGCCATGTTTTCTGTTTCTTTTCCCCGGCGCCGCACCATGCTGCGCCATGTGTTGGGCGGGGCCGTGGCGTGGTTCGCGCTGGTGGGGGCGGTGGGGGCCCAGACACCTGCTTCGAGCCCACTTCCACCCGAGGTGGAAGCCGCCCTCGGCCGGGCCCGCCTGCCGCGCGAGGCCCTGTCGGTGGTGGTGATGGACGCCCAGGGCGGCAAGCCCCCCACGCGCCTGGCGCACCGGGCGCAGGTGCCGGTCAACCCGGCGTCGGTGATGAAGTTGGTGACCACTTATGCAGCACTGGAGCAACTGGGCCCTGCGTATGTGTGGAACACCCCGGTTTATGTGCAGGGCACGGTGCAGGACGGCAGCCTGCGCGGCAACGTCTATATCCAGGGGCAGGGCGACCCCAAGCTGGTCATGGAGCGTCTGTGGCTGCTGATGCGGCGCCTGCAGGGCCAGGGCATTCAGGTGATTGTGGGCGATATCGTGCTGGACCGCACCGCCTTTGATGTGCCGGAGCACGACCCGGCGCGTTTTGACGGCGAGCCGCTGCGCCCCTACAACGCCTCGCCCGATGCCCTGCTGATCAACTACAAGTCGTCGGTGATGACCTTCGTGCCCGACGTGGCTGCCGGGCTGGCGCGCATTCAGTACGACCCGCCCCTGGCAGGTGTGTCGCGTCAGGCCAGCGTGTCGCTGGCGGCGGCCGGCACTGACTGTGGCGACTGGCGCGGCGCCTTGCGCGCCGAACTGGCCGACCCGGCGAAGGTGAGCTTCCAGGGCGTGTACCCGGCCGCTTGCGGCGAGCGCGTATGGCCCGTGGCCGCCACCGACCCGCGTGGCTTTGCCGCGCGCGCGGTAGAGGGCATGTGGCGCGAGCTGGGGGGCAAGCTCACCGGCAGCGTGCGCGACGGCAAAGTGCCCTCGGGCCTCAAGCCCGCGTTTGTGGCCACATCGCCCTCCCTGGCCGAGGTGGTGCGCGACGTGAACAAATACAGCAACAACGTGATGGCCCAGCAGGTGTTGCTGACCCTGGCGTTGCAGAAGAACGGCGTGGCCACCTTCGACGGCGCGCGCGAGGTGCTGCGCCTGTGGTGGCAGACCCGCCTGGGCGACGTGGAGCTGCCCCTGGTGGACAACGGCGCGGGCCTGAGCCGCGATGCGCGCCTGACCGTGCAGGCGTTGGCCCGCATGTTGCAGGTGGCCTGGGCATCCCCTGCCATGCCGGAGCTGCTGGCCTCGCTGCCCATCTCGGGGGTGGACGGCACGCTGCGCCGCAGCCAGAGCCGCGCGGGCACCGCCCACCTCAAGACCGGCAGCCTGCGCGATGTGATGGCGATAGCGGGCTATGTGCACGCAGCCAGCGGGCGCCGCTATGTGCTGGTGGCCGTGGTCAACCACGCCAACGCAGGGGCCGCGCGGCCCGTGCTCGACAGCCTCATCGACTGGACGGCGCGCGACCAGTGAATGAATGAACGAATGACCGTATCACCATGCAAACCCACGAACTCATCGGCTATACCGCTGCCTGCCTGACCACCTGCAGTTTTGTGCCCCAGGCGCTGCACACCTTCCGCACGCGGGACGTGAGCGGCATCTCTTTGGGCATGTACAGCGTATTCACGGCGGGCGTGGCGCTGTGGCTGGCCTATGGGCTGGCCCTGGCCGCCTGGCCCATCGTGGCGGCCAACGCCATCACGCTGGCTCTGGCCGGAGCCATCCTGGGCATGAAGCTGCGGTACGGTACGCGCTGAAGAGGGTGGGCGGGGTGTCGCCAAGGCGTCTTCGCGCCTGGTCTCAAGCGTTATCCCCAATGGATGCTGCGGCGCAGATGCGCGCACGATGCGTCGTTCTTCACTGACGCGAGGTGCCTTGCCATGAACTGTTTCCGCCTTTCCTGTGTTGCCGCTGCGGCGGTCTTGCTGGTTGCCTGTGGGGGTTCTGACGACCCGGCGCGTGGCTCCCTGATTGACCCGCCCGCTGTGCTGACCACGCTGACGGCCGCGCAGATCGACGCCAGCACCTCCAGCAGCGGTCTGCAGGGCATCTCCGGCAAGGCGAAATGTGATGTGAAGGTGGTGGCGCTCAACTACGCCACTGCGGGCGCCAAGAGCGGCGAGAGCACCAATGCCTCGGGCGTGATGCTCGTGCCCTCGGGCAGTTGCACCGCAGCGGCGCCGCTGGTGGCCTACGCCAAGGGCACCGACGTACAAAAGCCCCGCACGCTGGCCAATCCGCAAGATGCCGAAACCTTTCTGCTGATCGCCATGTATGCGGCCCAGGGTTATGCGGTGGTGGCCACCGATTACCTCGGTTTCGCCAAGTCGGGCTACAGCTTCCACCCCTACCTGCATGCAGACTCCGAAGCCACGACCGTCATCGACTCGGTGCGTGCGGCGCGCAACGCGGCGGCCACCGTGGGGGGTAGCCTGTCGGGCAAAGTCATGTTCACGGGCTACTCGCAGGGCGGGCACTCGTCGATGGCGGCGCACCGGGCGGCTGAGCGCGACTACGGAACGGAGTTCAACGTGGTCGCTGGCGCGCACCTGGCGGGCCCCTACAACCTGTCGGGCTCGCTGCGCGTTCCGGATGCCATTGCGGGCGTTCAGTTCTTCGTGCCCTATCTGGTCACAGCCTGGCAAAAGGTCTATGGCAACGTCTATACGGACGTGAAGGACGTGTTCAAGGCCCCGTACTCGGGCTACATCGAGAACCTGCTGCCCAACCCCACGCTCAACTACACCACCTTGCTGACCACGGGCACCCTGCCTGCAGGCACGCCCAACCAGGCGCGTGATGCCGTGTTCCAGTCGGCGTTCACCACCGGCTCACAGACCAGCACCACCCACCCGCTGTACCTCGCGGCCAAGAAGAACGACCTGCTGGGCTGGACACCCAAGGCGCGCGTCATGTTGTGTGGCGGCGCGGGCGACCCCACCGTGCCTCCGGCCGTTCACCAGGCCGTGATGAAAGCCGACTTTGACAGCCGGGGCGTGACCAACGTCACCTCGGTCGATGTGGATGCAGCCGTGCAGGCCACCTTTGGCCCCGGCGGCAAGGCCCCTACCGATCCCACCTCGGCAGCCTTCGCCACCTACTACGGCAGCTACCACGGCACCTACGAGCCGCCGTTCTGCCATGCGCAGGCGCGTGCAGTATTTGATGCAGTCAAGTAAATAAACCGCCTTATTTAGAACCCGCACCCTACGCCCCACCGGTATTTACCCGGTGGGGCGTTTTTGCTTTGAGCCATAAGATATTAGCAAATAGCACGGCCGTGCTATTTTCCATTTTGTGGCCGATATGGCAGGAGTGAATACCGATGAATTTCCAGCGCAAGGCATTGTGGGTTTCTCTGGCGGCTGCGTCGCTGCTGGCGGCGTGCGGAGGCGGCGGGGCCGACACCACCCCGGCAGCACCCATCAAGACCGTCAAGGTCATGGGCGATAGCATTGCCGACAGCGGCACGTTCGGCATCAAGTTCACCGTGCAGGGCGCGGCGCCCACGGGCCCATCGTCCACCCCCATCTGGCCTGAGCTGGTGGCCAGCAATTTCAGCAACACGCTGTGCCCCCGCTACGCATTCACCGGCAGCGCGTTCAACACCGCAGCAGGCTGCACCAACTACGCCGTGGGTGGCGGGCGCATCAACAACTTCACGGCACCCACCTCGCCCGTGTCCATCGTCAAGCAACTGGCTGACGCGGGGACCGATGGTTTCAACGCGGGCGACCTGCTGCTGATCGACGGCGGCGGCAACGACGCGGCCGACCTCATCGGCGCGTATCTCGCGGTCTCCAAGGACGGCGGCGCGGCCTACCGCGCCGTGCTGACCACGCTGCTGCCTGCGGCCACGGTCACTGCCGGATTCGCGGGCGGCGCCACGGGCATGGCCCAGTTGGGCGGCGCCTACATGGTGGCCCTGGCCGACAAGTTCCATGGCGCCATCGAGGCCAATGCCCTGAACAAAGGCGCCATGCGCGTGGCCGTGCTGAACATGCCCGCCATCGACAAAACCCCACGCCTGCAGCAGGTGCTGGGCGGTGTCACGGCCAGCGCCGGGGCCGCTGCGGCTGCCCAGGTGCAAGGCGTGCTCAAGGCATGGATGGAGGCGTTCAATGGCCAATTGGCGAAACGTTTCGAGGGCAACAGCAAGGTCGTGGTGGTGGATTTCTACACCTCGTTCAATGAGCAGGCGGCCAACCCCGCACAGTTCGGGCTGACCAATGCCAAGGACACGGCCTGCCCGATCACGGGCCAGAGCGCCGAGGGCTTGCCCAGCTACACCTTCGCTACCTGCACGGCCACGGCCTTGTCGGCGATGACGCCGCCCGCAGGTGCCACCGGCGGCGCGGACTGGTGGAAGACCTATGCGTTCTCCGACAGCTTCCACCCCACCCCCTATGGGCACCAACTGGTCAGCCAACTGGTGTCACGCTCGTTGGCCCGCGCGGGCTGGCTGTAAACACAACGGCGATACAAGGCTCTTCACCATCATGAAAAAAATCAAGCATTCCTTTGCGTGGGCCGTTGGCGCCCTGGTGCTGGCAACCGCTGGGGGCGCGCAGGCGCAGACGGCGGGCAGTTGGCTGGTGCGGGCGGGCGCCACGCAAATCTCCCCCCAGGTCAACAGCGGGGATTTGTCGGCCCCCAGCTTCACGGGCACCAAGGTGGACGTGCGCTCCAACACGCAATTGGCGGGTGGCATCACCTACATGCTTACCGACAACTGGGCGGTGGATGTGCCCCTGGCCCTGCCGTTCAAGCACGACATCGTGGGTGCCGGTGCGATCGCGGGTGTGGGCAAGATCGGCGAGGTCAAAGTGCTGCCCATGACCGTGTTTGCGCAATACCGCTTTCTGGAGGCCAACGCCCGCGTGCGTCCCTACGTGGGCCTGGGCGTGACCTACGCCAAGTTCTTCAAGGAGCGCGGCACGGCAGCGTTGACCGGCCTCACGGGTGGCAACCCCTCGCGGCCCACCACGCTGAGCGCTGAGTCGCGGTTCGGCCTGACCCCACAGGTGGGCGTGAGCGTGGCCCTGACCGACCAGTTGTCGCTGGACGTGGCCTATTACAAGACCTTCGTCAAGACGCGCAACACGCTGTCCACCGGGCAGACCATCAACGTCAAGCTCAACCCCAATGTGGTGACGCTGGGTGTGGTCTATCGGTTCTGAAGGACTGGCTCCGTCCATGCAAAAGGCCGCTCGATGAGCGGCCTTTTTTGCGTGTGGCGGCAGGCGGTTGGCTTACCAGCGCGCGCGCAGGCGGTCGTAGGCGTAGGTGCCAAACTGGCGCTGTGCAGAAGGCGTGAGGTAGATCGGGTCTGCAAACACGTACGAGGTCTGGCTGGCGCTTGGCAGCAGTGTGGAACTGTTGCACAGGGCAGAGTTGACCTGGCCCGCGCCAATACCGATGCCGTTTTTGGCGTCCACCGACGTGCACACGGGCGTCGTGGCGTTGTTGAAGCCGTAGTTGCCGGGCACGCCGGTATACAGGTTCACGTAGTAGGCCGAGTCCACATACAGAACGTTGGCGCCCAGGTCCACGATGCCCACCAGCAGGCCATCGTTGAAGCGGCTGCTGGCATTCGTCAGCAGGGCTTCGCGGCCGATGGTCTTGGCCCAGGGGGTTTTGCTGAGGTCGTAGGTGCCGGTCACCACCACATACTTGGCGCCAGCCGTCACCAGGCGGCGCACCTGGGCGGCCAGGTCCTCGCCCGCCTTGCGCGCGGCGGCCACCATGGCGGCTTCGGTCTGGGTGCCTGCATTCACGGCAGCCATACCGGCGATCACGTCGCTGATGCCACCGCTCACGATCACCAGGTCGGTGTTCACAAAGCTGCCGCCGGCCAAAAAGGCGTCGATCTGCTCGGTGATCGTGCGGGTGCTGGTGTTGCCTGCTGCGTCGGGCTTGGCGTTGACGCGCGCGTTGCCCGTGGCATAGCTTGTGCCGCCAGCAGACACGGACGTGAGGGGCTTGCCGTAGTTGTTTGCTACCTGCAGAGTCCAGTTGTTGACGCTGCCGTCGTTGACGGTGTAGCGCGAGCCGTTTTGCCCCACATCGCTCAGGGCGTCGCCAAACGCAATGAAGCGCTGGGGCGAGATGGCCGATTCGGTGGTGCTGGAACCGCAAGCCGCGAGCAACGCGGCCGACGCACATGCGGCGACCATGACGGTGCGGCGCATCCAATTTGCTGCCATGTATTTCTCCAGAAAAGTGGGAGGTAGTTTAGCGGGGCAATGCCAATGCTTGTAAAGCAGCCATGCCAGTGAACAGGCTCTATGCTGCAGCGGCGCGCTGCAGACGGTCGCGCACGCCTTCCCAGTCGGGCGCGGCGGGTGGTGTTTCGATCCAGATCAGCTTCACCCCTTCGTCGTCAAAGCCGCGCAGCACGGCAAAAAGCTGCTGGGCAGCGGCTGTGGAGTCGTCGGGCATGCGCCGCATCACGAGCTGGGAGGATCGGGTGCGCAGCGCGGCGCGGGCATAGACGGCGATGTGCGCGGCGTCGGCGCCCAGCAGGTCCAGGCTGGTCTGCAGGGCCTTGGCGTCCATCAGGCGCACCTTGGCGGCGGGGGCATAGTGTGCCTCCAGCGTGCCCGAGGCGCGGGGCGTGTGTGCGGGCAGGTCCTCCTTGGACAGCGGTGCGATGCCGCAGGCCGCGGCGATTTGCGCCCGCGTGATGGCGCCGGGGCGCAGCAGCACGGGCACGCCGCGTGTGCAGTCCACGATGGTGCTTTCAATGCCCACGCCGCAGGGGCCGCCGTCCAGCACCAGCAGGTCGGCACCCAGCTCGTCCTGCACATGCTGGGCGGTGGTGGGGCTTACGCGGCCGAAGCGGTTGGCGCTGGGCGCCGCAACGCCCCACACGGGCGGGCCACCCTGGTCCGTGCCGTCGGCCGGTGCCGCGCAGGCCAGCAGCAGCGCGTGGGCCACGGGGTGCGAGGGGCAACGCAGGCCCACGCTGTCCTGGCCGCCGGTGGCGGCCGTGGCCACGCCGGGCCGGCGCGGCAGGATGAGCGTGAGCGGGCCGGGCCAGAAGGCATCGACCAGCTTCTGGGCAAAGCCCGGCACCTCGCGGGCGAAGTGTGCGATGCCCTCGGCATTGGCTACATGCACGATGAGCGGGTGGTCGGCGGGTCGCCCTTTCGCGGCATAGATCTGCGCCACGGCCGTATCGCTGCTGGCGTCGGCGGCCAGGCCATACACGGTTTCGGTGGGCAGGCCCAGCAGCGCGCCGCTGCGCACGGCGCGGGTGGCGGCGGCAATGGATTCGGGCAGGGTGCCGTCAAGAATCATGGTCAGAACGCTGCGATGCCTAGCAGGGCGGCGGCCTGCAGCGCCGTGGCGCGCGCGGCGGCAGGCGTGGCGCCGGTGATGTTGAGGTGGCCCATCTTGCGGCCCCGTTTGGCTTCACGCTTGCCGTACAGGTGTAGGTGCGCGCCGGGCAGGGCCAGCACCTGGTCCCACGGGGGCGACTGCTGCACATCGCCCTGCGCAAACCACAGGTCGCCCAGCAGGTTGAGCATGACGGCTGCGCTGTGCTGGCGCGGCTGGGTGAGCGGCAGGCGGGCCATGGTGCGCACCTGCAGCTCGAACTGCGACACGTCGCAGGCGTCCTGGCTGTAGTGGCCGCTGTTGTGCGGGCGCGGGGCGATCTCGTTGACTACCAGGTGGCCGTCCTGCAGCACGAAGAACTCCACGCACAGCACGCCCACGTACTGCAGACCTTCTGCTACAGATTTCGCAGCTACTACCGCTTGTGTAGCAAGCGCTAGAGGCAGATTTTCTTCATAAACCTCGGTCACGGCCAGGATGCCATCGCGGTGCAGGTTGCGCTGCACGGGCAAGTGCACCATGGCACCGTCGGCGCCGCGCGCCACGAGCACGGAGCATTCGAGCTGCAGCGGCAGCATCTTCTCCAGCACGCAGGGCACCTTGCCGACCGCGTCCCAGGCGGCGGCCAGCTCGGCGGTGGTCTTCACGCGCACCTGGCCCTTGCCGTCGTAGCCCATGCGGGCGGTTTTGAGGATGCCCGGCAAGAGATCGGCAGGCACCGCGGCCAGTTGTTCCGCCGTCTCGATCACGGCGTAGGGCGCGCAGGGCACGCCGCAGGCGACGAAATGCGCTTTTTCCCGCGCACGGTCCTGCGCCACCGACACCGCACTGGCGGCGGGTGACACGGGGCGTTGCACGGCCAGCGCAGCCAGGGCGGCGGCAGGCACGTTCTCGAATTCGGTGGTGACCGCATCCGACAGCCGTGCCAGCTCGGCCAGGCCCTTGGGGTCTTCGTAGTCGGTCTGAATATGGTGGTGGCTCACCAACCCGGCGGGGCTGGCGGGGTCGGCGTCGAGCACGGCCGTGAAGTAGCCCATGGCCTGCGCCTGGTGCACGAACATGCGGCCCAGTTGGCCGCCGCCCAGCACGCCCAGCGTGGCGCCGGGCAGCAGTGGCTTGAGAGAGGCGTCGTCGGGGCTCATGTGGCGGGCGGCAAGGTCATGTTGCGGGCCACTTCAGTCTGCTCGGCGCGGAAGGCTTCGAGCCGCGCGCGCAGCGCGGGGCTTTCGTTGGCCAGCAGGGCCACGGCAAACAGCGCGGCATTGGCGGCGCCCGCCGTGCCGATGGCGAACGTGGCCACGGGGATGCCCTTGGGCATCTGCACGATGGAGTGCAGCGAATCCACGCCCTGCAGGTGGCGGCTGGCCACGGGCACGCCCAGCACGGGCACCGTGGTCTTGGCGGCGATCATGCCGGGCAGGTGGGCGGCGCCCCCGGCCCCGGCGATGATGGCCTTGAGGCCCCGGCCTGCGGCGGCCTCGGCGTAGGCGAACATGTCGTCGGGCATGCGGTGGGCCGAGACCACGCGGGCCTCGTGCTGGATGCCGAACTGTTCAAGAATCTGCACTGCATGCTGCATGGTGTCCCAGTCGCTGCTGGAACCCATGACCACGCCGATCTGGATGGGTTTCATGGTGGTTGGAGGGTGGCAGCAGTGCGCAGGGCCCGCCGCACCGCTGTGGGTGGAACCCAGGATTTTACTTTTTGCGCCCCCCTTGCCGACGTGGGGCTGTTTCGATGGGCCAAAATAGCGCGCAAACCGCTTCTCAGGCCTATGGCCTCACACCCCCATGATTGACGTCACCGTAGAGAACTTTGAAGCCGAGGTGGTTGCCGCCTCAATGAACGTGCCCGTGCTGGTGGACTTCTGGGCGCCCTGGTGTGGCCCGTGCAAGTCGCTGGGCCCGGTGCTGGAGAAGCTGGAGACCGAATACGCCGGCCGCTTCAAGCTGGTCAAGATCGACTCCGACCAGGAGCAGCAGATCGCCAGCATGTTCGGCATCCGCAGCATTCCCACCTGCGTGCTGCTCATGAACGGCCAGCCCGTGGACGGCTTCATGGGCGCCTTGCCCGAGGGGCAGGTGCGCGCCTTCCTCGACAAACATGTGCCCACGGCCGAAGAGATGGTGGCTGAGGCCGAGGAGGAAGAAGCCCTTGAAGCCCTGGCCGATGGCGATACGGACACGGCCCTCGAAAAGCTGCAGCACGCGGTGGCGACCGACCCGTCCAACGACGACGTGCGCTTCGACTACGTCAAGCTTTTGCTGCAGTTGCGCCGCGAGGACGATGCCAAGGTTGCTTTTGCCCCGGTGATCGCCAAGGCCGCTGGCTCGCGCAAGCTGGGCGCGCTCAAGGTGTGGATGGATGCTATTGATTTTGCAGCTGTTAGCGCTTATGGTGAAAGCGCTGGAGCCGATTTTGATGCAAAAATCGCGGCCAACAAGCGTGACTTCGACACCCGCTACGCCCGTGCCCGCTGGTTGATGGCCCAGCAGCGCTGGACCGACGCGATGGACGAACTGCTCGAAATCCTCATGCGCGACAAGGCCTGGGGCGAAGAAATCGCCCGCAAGACCTATGTGGCCATCCTCGAAATCATCGAACTCCCCAAGCCCAAGGTGGCCGAGGGCCAGATCCCGCCCGAAGACCCGGTGGTGGCCACGTACCGGCGCCGCTTGTCGAGCGTGGTGCTGAGCTGAGAGGGTGTGAAGGGATGAATGGGTCAATGGGTGAATAGGCCGCACGCGTTGTTCACCCCGCTGGCTCGGCCGTTGCGGCGTTTTTGGGGCGGTTCCTGGCGGGTTGCGGCCCTGCTGGGCATGGCTTGGGTGGCGGGCTGCGCCACCCGTCCGCCCGAGCCTGACGCCGTCGTCTCGGGCGTTGCGTTGTCCCGGGAGCGCGTCATGTTGCCCCCCGAAGCGGTGTTCGAAGCCACCTTGCTGGACGTGACCAACCCCGACCTCCCCCCCGTGGTGCTGGGCCGCCAGCGCGTCGCACCCGCAGGCCATCCGCCTTTTGCGATCTGGATTCCCTACCCGTCAGCCCGGTTCCTGCCCAAGGGGCGCTACGAGGTGCGAGCCACGGTGACGCTGGAGGGGCGGCTGCTTTTGACGACCGATATGCGCCACCCCGTGCCGCAGGATGCGGCTTACCGCCACGTGAATGTGCAACTGCAGCGCATGCTGCCGCAGCCTGCGACGGTGGAGGCTGGGGTGCCCCTGGCGCTCACGCATTGGAGGCTTATCGAGATCGAGGGCGAGGCTGTGCCCCGTCCTGCGCCGGGGGATATGGTGCCCCATCTGGTGCTGCAGGCGGATGAGCCCCGCGCCATGGGCTCGGGCGGGTGCAACCGGTTCCTGGCGGACTATGGCGTGCAAGGTGCGCGGCTGCGTTTTGGCCGGCTGGTTTCCAACATCACGCTGTGCCTGCAAACCAGCGGGCTGGAGGCGCGCTTCTTCGAGGCGCTGGCTGCGGTGCAGAGTTTTAGGCAGCAAGGCACGCAGTTGCTGCTGCGGGGCGGCGAGGGCCAGCCCCTGCTGCGTTTTGAGGCAGAGGAAACCCCGCTGAGCTGACCGCCGCTACCCGGCGGGCAGGCTGTTGCTGCTGACCGCTTACCGGGAGGTCAGCCGCTCCAGCGCCTCGCGGTACTTGGCGGCGGTCTTTTCGATCACCGCCTGGGGCAGGCGGGGCGAGGGCGCGGTCTTGTCCCAGGGCTTGCCGTTGACCTGGGCCTGCTCCAGCCAGTCGCGCACGAACTGCTTGTCATAGCTGGGCGGGTTCTCGCCCTTGGCCAGGGCCTCGGCATAGCCCTCCACAGGCCAGTAGCGCGAGCTGTCGGGGGTCAGCACCTCGTCCATCAGCACCAGTGTGCCGTCGGGCGCCAGGCCAAACTCGAACTTGGTGTCGGCAATGATCATGCCCTTGGTGAGGGCGATGTCGGCCGCAGCCTTGTAGATCGCAATGCTCAGGTCGCGGATGCGGGTGGCCAGGTCGAGTCCGATCATCTCCACCGTGCGCTCGAAGGTGATGTTCTCGTCATGCTCGCCCATCGCGGCCTTGGCGGCGGGCGTGTAGATGGGCTCGGGCAGCTTGGCGGCGTTGGTCAGGCCCTCAGGCAGGGACACGCCGCACACCGAGCGCGATTCCTGGTATTCCTTCCAGCCGCTGCCGGCCAGGTAGCCGCGCACCACGGCCTCCACCGGGATGGGCTTCAGGCGCTGCACCAGCATCGAGCGGCCCCGGATCTGGGGTGCTTCCTCGGGGCTCACCACGCTTTCGGGGGCATCGCCCGTCAGGTGGTTGGGGCAGATATGGCCGAGTTTGTCGAACCAGAACAGTGCCATTTGCGTGAGCAGCTCGCCCTTGCCGGGAATGGGCTCGCCCATGATCACGTCGAACGCCGACAGGCGGTCGCTGGCCACCATCAGGATGCGGTCGTCGCCCACGGCGTAGTTGTCGCGCACCTTGCCGCGTGCCAGCAGGGGCAGCGAGGTCAGGGCCGAAGTGTGCAGGGCGTTGGAGCTGGGCTGGGTCATGGTGTCGGTGTGGGCGGTCGAAAGCTGCTGCGGGTAGTCCGCAGACGGTGAGCAAGGCGCTGGCGGGTTGGGGCCGCGCGCAACCTGCCGATTTTACGCGCCGGGGCAAAGCCTGCCCGCGCCCTTGGGGCACACTGTGCAGCCTTGCCTTCGACCAGGCCGCTCGCGGCCCCTTTCTGTGCCCTCCTCCTCTGCGCTTACACCCCGCCGCGAACTCTGGCTGCTGCTGACCCTGGCGGGCATCCAGTTCACCCACATCCTCGACTTCATGATCATGATGCCGCTGGGCCCGAAGTTCACGCAGTTGTTCTCCATCAGCGATGCGCAGTTCGGCCTGCTGGTGTCGGCCTACACGCTGTCGGCGGGGGCGTCGGGGCTGCTGGCATCCACGTATATCGACCGTTTTGGCCGCAAGCGGCTGCTGCTGGTGCTTTACGTCCTGTTCGGGCTGGCGACGCTGGCCTGCGGCGTGGCGCCCACCTATGGCACGCTCATGGCGGCGCGCATTCTGGCGGGGGCGTTTGGCGGTGTGCTGTCGGCCCTGTCGCAGACCATCGTGGCCGACGTGGTGCCGTTTGAGCGGCGCGGGCGCGCCATGGGCATCGTGATGACGTCATTTTCGGTGTCCACGGTGGCCGGGGTGCCCCTGGGGCTGATTCTGGCGGAGCATGGCGGCTGGAACGCGCCGTTCATCGCCATTGCGGCCATGGTGGGTGTGCTGGCCGTCCAGGCAGCCCGTACCATGCCCGCCATGACTGCCCACGTGCATGCCGCCCACGGCCGAACCGCGCTGGGCGGCATCGCGCAAGTGCTGGCCGACCCGAACCACCGCTGGGCCTTTCTCTTCTCTGCGCTGGTGATGTCCACCGGTTTCACGGTGATCCCCTACATCACCATCTACATGCAGACCAACGCCGGGGTGCGGGCCGACCAGATTCCGCTGGCTTACCTGTGCGGCGGTGTCGCCACGTTGTTCACGGCGCGCTACTTTGGCCGCCTGACCGACCGGTGGGGCAAGGTGCGCACCTTCCGCGTGCTGGCGCTGGCTTCAATGCCCTGCCTGTTGGGAACGGCCCTGTCCGAGGGGCTGCCGCTGTGGGGCGTGCTGGTGGTGTCCACCTTCATGTTCGCCTTCGTCAGCGGCCGCATGATTCCGGGCATGGCCATCATCACCTCGGCCGCGCAGCCGTCCTTGCGAGGCACGTTCATGACCCTGAATGCGTCGGTGCAATCGGCCGCCATGGGGGCGGCTTCGTTCGTGGGGGGATTGCTGATCAGCCGCGATGCGCAGGGGCTGGTACAGAACTATTGGGTGGCGGCCTTGGTGGGCATTGCCGCAGCGGCGCTGTCGATGCTGGTGGTGGGCAAGCTCCAGCTGCACGGGGCGGCACCAGCGGCGCGGTGAGCGTTTGCTGCGGGTGGCTGGTCGGCCAATCCGCTCATTGTGCGCGCTTTTTGGCGGCTTGGCACCTTGGGCTGCATAACCCAGCGGGCAGAGCCGGTATGGGATTGCTTTTCGGGAACGGCAGGGGCATAGTGAACTCACGTCAACGGATGCATCCAAGTTCGCCGGGCCGCACCTCTGATCCAGGGCGGCGTTTCTTCCACCGAGAGCCACAGGAGACTTATTTATGAACTTGACGATCAGCGGTCACCACCTCGAAGTTACCCCCGCCTTGCGCAGCTACGTCACCACCAAGCTGGATCGGATCACCCGCCATTTTGACCAAGTTGTCGATGTCAAGGTACTGCTGACGGTAGAGAAGCAAAAGGAAAAGGAAAAGAGGCAGCGAGCGGAATGCAATATCCACGTCAAGGGCAACGACCTGTTTGCCGAAAGCTCCCACGCCGATTTGTATGCCGCCGTGGATGAACTGGTAGACAAGATGGACCGCCAGGTCGTGCGCCACAAGGACCGCCTGCAAGACCATCACCACGAAGCCGCCAAGCGCGAATTGCACGCTTTGCACGCTTGATGCGCCAGCCTTGAGCCTGGCACAGCAGCCGCCCCGTTCGGGCGGTTTTTTTGTTGCCTGATGCGCCGCGCTCAGGGTTTTTGCCGATATGTGCATAATTGTTACCCTTGACCATGAACCGACTCGCCTCCATCCTGCCCTCCGCTCAAGTGCTTGTGAGCGTGGACGCCACCAGCAAGAAGCGTGCTTTTGAAGAAGCGGGTCTGCTGTTCGAAAGCCAGCACGGCCTCTCTCGGGCGTTGATCACCGACAGCCTGTTTGCGCGCGAACGCCTGGGCTCCACCGGTCTGGGCCATGGTGTGGCCATTCCCCACGGGCGCATCAAGGGCCTCAAGGCGCCCATGGCGGCCGTGTTCCAACTGCTCAACCCCATTGGTTTCGATGCGCCTGACGAATTGCCGGTCGGGCTGCTGATTTTTCTGCTTGTGCCCGAGGCGGCCACGCAAAAGCACCTGGAAATCCTCTCCGAGATCGCCGAGCTGCTCAGTGATTCGGCCCTGCGCGAAAAGCTCAAGGCCAGCACCGATGCCGCCGAGCTGCACGGCATGATCGCGGGCTGGCAGTCCACACAAACGGCCTGAATTCCCGCCCACGCCGCGCACTTTTTTCTCGCTGACCTGCCGTGAAGCCCAATGTTGTCAGTGCCGATGTCCTTTTCGAGGAATTCCGTGGCCCCCTGAAGTGGGAATGGGTCGCGGGCCTCGGAGCCTCCGAGCGGCGTTTTGACGAAGTGGCCGTGCGCTCTGCGCGATCGGGCGCCGATCTGGTCGGCTACCTCAACTACATCCACCCCTACCGCGTCCAGATTTTGGGCGAGCGCGAGATCGCGTACCTGAGCAGTGCGTCGCCCGACGATTGCAAGCGCCGCATTGCCCGCATCGTGACGCTGGAGCCGCCCGTGCTGGTGCTGGCCGACAACCAGATCGCGCCTGATGCGCTGGTGTCGATGTGCGAGCGTGCGCAGATCCCGATGTTCGCCACCCACGAGTCGTCGGCGTTTGTCATCGACGTGCTGCGCGCTTACCTGTCCAAGCACTTTGCCGACCGCACGACCATGCACGGCGTGTTCATGGACATCCTGGGCCTTGGTGTGATGATCACCGGCGAATCGGGCCTTGGCAAAAGCGAACTCGGCCTGGAACTGATCTCGCGCGGCAACGGCCTGGTGGCCGACGATGCGGTGGACCTGTTCCGCATCAACCAGACGACCATTGAGGGCAAGTGCCCCGAACTGCTGCAGAACCTGCTGGAAGTGCGCGGCATCGGCCTTCTGGACATCCGTGCCATTTTTGGCGAGACGGCCGTGCGCCGCAAGATGCGCCTCAAGCTCATCGTGCACCTGGTCCGCAAGGAAACCCTGGAGCGCGACTACGAACGCCTGCCCTATGAGCCGCTCACCCAGGACGTGCTGGGCGTGCCCGTGCTCAAGGTGGTGATCCAGGTGGTGGCCGGCCGCAACATCGCCGTGCTGGTCGAAGCGGCCGTGCGCAACACCATTTTGCAATTGCGCGGCATCGACACCTACCAGGAGTTCGTGGACCGCCACCGCCGCGCCATGGAGCGCGATACCGGCGGCTAATTTGCTGCGTATTTGATAGCTGCTTGCGCTTGATGGGTAAGCGCCAAGGCCGATTTTTAGGCCCAATACAGACAAAACTGGCACACCCCACGCCAGTGCCCCCGCGCAAGGGCCGCCCCGCCGCGCCGGGGGCGTCCCCCTGCGGGGGAAGGCGCCGAAGGCGACTCAGGGGGGCTTACTTCTTCGCGCAGTCAGCGCACTGGCCATACAGGGCCATGGTGTGGTCCTGCACCAGCCAGCCCTTGGCCTTGGCCACGGCGTGCTGGCGTTTTTCGATCTCGGCGTCGTAGAACTCCTCGACCTTGCCGCAGGATGTGCAGATGAAGTGGTCATGGTGCTGACCTTCGTTCAGTTCATAGACCGCCTTGCCGCTCTCGAAATTGCTGCGGATCAGGATGCCTGCCTGCTCAAACTGCGTGAGCACGCGGTACACGGTGGCCAGGCCGATGTCCGAACGCTCTTCCAGCAACACGCGGAACACGTCTTCCGCCGTCATGTGGCGTTGTGCGCCCTTTTGGAAAATTTCCAGAATCTTCAAACGGGGCAACGTGGCCTTGAGTCCCGTGCTTTTGAGTTCGTCGATATTGGTCATGGCATGCTCCTTCAGGTGGTGGCCTCCGCCTCAAGGTTTGGGGGGCTGCCGCTACAATGGGGCGATCATATCCTTAGCCCTTTTACCCATGCCCGTCAAAGCCCGTTGCAGCGCCCGTCTGGGCCTGGTCCTGTTGATCGGCGCCAGCATGGCTGCCCTGGCCGGTTGCGGCAGCCTGGATAGCGCCAGCAACCGCATTGCCGGCATCGTGAAGCCCTACAAGGTGGACGTGGTGCAAGGCAATTTCGTGTCGCGCGAGCAGGTCGAAGCCCTGCAGCCCGGCATGAGCCGCCAGCAGGTGCGTGAGATCCTGGGCACGCCCCTGGTCACCAGCCTGTTCCACTCCGACCGCTGGGAATACGTGTTCACACTCAAGCGCCCCAGTGCAGAACTCCAGACCCGCAAGCTGACCGTGTTCTTCAAGGGCGACGTGCTGGAGCGCTCCGAAGGCGACGAAATGCCTACCGAGACGGAGTTTGTTGCCACGCTGGGCGCGCGCGACGGCGCCAAAGGCAAGGTGCCCGTGCTCGAAGCCACGCCGGAGCAGCTGGCCAAATACCCGGTATCCGCGCGGCCCGACCCCGCGCCCGCTGCTGTGCCCACGGCCCCCGTGCCCACCCGTTACCCACCGCTCGACGCGCCTGCGCGCTAAAAAACGCTCAGCCTCTGGCGCCAGCGACCCCGCAGTGCATGGCGTCCGTGCACTGCCCTTCAACCGAACAGGACTCTCATGACAGGGACATCTTCACCTGCAGCCTCCGCCCCCATTCCGTGCCGCGTGGCCGTTGCCGGAGCCTCGGGCCGCATGGGCCGCATGCTGATCGAGGCCATCCGTGCCAGCGACGACTGCGTGCTGGCTGGTGCGCTTGACGTTGCGGCCAGCCCCGCCGTGGGTTCGGACGCCACGGCCTTTCTGGGCCATGCCAGCGGCGTCGCCATCACCGCCGACATCGCCACGGGCCTCAAGAACGCCGACGTGCTGATCGACTTCACCCGCCCCGAGGGCACGCTGGCGCACCTGGCCGTTTGCAGCCAACTGGGCGTGAAGGCGGTCATCGGCACCACGGGTTTCACAGACGCGCAGAAGGTGGAGATCGCGGCGTTTGCCCAGCGCACCGCCATCATGATGTCGCCCAACATGAGCGTGGGCGTGAACGTCACGCTCAAACTCTTGCAGATGGCCGCCAAGGCCATGTCCACCGGCTACGACATCGAGATCATCGAAGCCCACCACCGCCACAAGGTGGATGCGCCCTCGGGCACCGCGCTCAAGATGGGCGAGGTGATCGCCGACGCCATGGGCCGTGATCTCAAGGAGTGCGCCGTCTATGCCCGCGAAGGCGTGACCGGCGAGCGCGATCCGTCCAGCATTGGTTTTGCTGCCATCCGAGGTGGCGACATCGTGGGTGACCACACGGTGCTGTTTGCCGGGATCGGCGAGCGCATCGAGATCACGCACAAATCCTCCAGCCGCACCACCTATGCGCAGGGCAGCTTGCGGGCGGTGCGCTTCCTGGCACAGCACAAAACAGGCATGTTCGACATGTTCGACGTGCTGGGTTTGAACGACTGACCCTCAGCAGACCATGGATGCCCTCCACTGGTGGCGCCAAGGCGATGCCGTGACGCAAGGCGCAGCCCTGGTGCTGCTGGCCATGTCGGTGGCGAGTTGGGTGGTCATCGTCTGGAAGCTGCGGCTCATGCGCCAGGCCAGCGCCGATGTGGCCCGCAGCACGGCGGCATTCTGGCAGGCGCCATCCATGGAGGATGCAGCGCAACGTTTGCAGTCATTTGACCGCTCTGCGCTTGTCCTGCCTTTGGTTGTTGCTGCAAATTCAATAGCAAATCACTCCGGCGCAGCCAGCCTGGCCACCGCTGGCAGCCTGTCGCAGCAGCTCACGCGTGTGCTGCGCGATGCCTTGCACCAGGTGCTGGGCCGCCTGCAGTTTGGGCAGGTGCTGCTGGCCACCGTGGGCTCCACCGCGCCCTTTGTGGGGCTGCTGGGCACAGTGTGGGGCATTTATCACGCGCTTACCGCCATGGCGGGCGCGGGGCAGATCACCATCGACCGCGTGTCCGGCCCCGTCGGCGAGGCACTGGTCATGACGGCCGCCGGGCTGGCCGTGGCCATACCGGCGGTGCTGGCCTACAACGTGTTCGGCCGTCTGATCGGCCGCATCGAGGCCGACCTTGAAGGCTTTGCGCGTGACCTGCGCGAACTGCTGATCGACACCGCGCCCACCGCTGGGAGCACAAAGGCATGAGCTTCGGTCGGCTGGAGCGCACGAGCGGGCCCCAGCCCATGAGCGACATCAACATGACGCCGCTGGTGGACGTGATGCTGGTGCTGGTGGTCATCTTCATCCTCACGGCGCCGCTGCTGGCCAGCTCCATCCGGCTTGACCTGCCCCGAACCGAAGGCGCGACGCCCGGCACGGCGCCGCAGTTTGTCACGCTGGTGGTGGATGCCTCAGGGCAGGCCTTTCTGGACGATCAGCCGCTGTCGCAGGCCGTACTGGCCGAGCGCCTGCATCACATCGGCGCCGAGCGGCCGGACACCGAAGTGCAACTGCGCGCCGATGTGGCCGTGCCCTATGGCCGGGTGGTCGAAGTCATGGGTGCCGCCCATCTGGCCGGGCTGCAGCGCATCGGTTTTGTGGCCGAACCCCGGCCCTCCGGGGCGCCAGCCCTGCCCGCCAAAACCCCCTGACACCACGGTTTGCGGAGGCCGGGCGCAGCCTCTGACGGTCGGTGGCGGTGGTGCCTGGCCGAATGGCGGGCCTGACCGCCTAAAATCTGCCCAGCGCAGCCCTGCGGTTGCACACATCTCTCACCCCCGAGCCCCCATGCAAGACAAATACTCTCCCCAAGACGTCGAGCGCGCCGCGCACGACCACTGGACCGCCACCGACGCCTACCGCGTGACGGAAGACACGAGCAAGAAGAAGTTCTATGCCTGCTCAATGCTGCCCTACCCCAGCGGCAAGCTGCACATGGGCCATGTGCGCAACTACACCATCAACGACATGCTCACGCGCCAACTGCGCATGAAGGGCTACAACGTCTTGATGCCCATGGGCTGGGACGCCTTCGGCCTGCCTGCCGAAAACGCCGCGCTGAAAAACGGGGTGCCACCCGCGAAATGGACGCACGAAAACATCGCGTACATGAAAAAGCAGATGCAGGCCATGGGCCTGGCCATCGACTGGAGCCGCGAAGTCGCCACCTGCGACCCTGAGTATTACAAGTGGAATCAATGGCTGTTTTTGAAGATGCTCGAAAAGGGCATTGCCTACCGCAAGACCCAGGTGGTGAACTGGGACCCGGTGGACCAGACCGTGCTGGCCAACGAGCAGGTGATTGACGGCAAGGGCTGGCGCACCGGCGCCACGGTGGAAAAGCGCGAGATCCCCGGCTACTACCTCAAGATCACCGACTACGCCGAAGAGCTGCTCGACTTCGTGACCGGCGACAAGCTGCCCGGCTGGCCCGAGCGCGTGAAGCTGATGCAGGAGAACTGGATCGGCAAGAGCGAAGGCGTGCGTTTTGCCTTTACCCACGACATCGCGGGTGACGACGGCGCGCTGATTGGCGACGGCAAGATGTATGTGTTCACCACACGTGCCGATACCATCATGGGCGTGACCTTCTGTGCTGTGGCGCCCGAGCACCCGCTGGCCGCCCACGCGGCCAAGGCCAACCCGGAACTTGCTGCCTTCATCGAAGAGTGCAAGACCGGCGGCACCACCGAGGCCGAACTCGCCACGCAAGAGAAGAAGGGCATGCCCACGGGCCTGTTCGTCACCCACCCGTTGACCGCAGAAAAGGTCGAGGTCTGGGTGGGCAATTACGTGCTCATGGGTTATGGCGACGGCGCCGTGATGGGCGTGCCCGCGCACGATGAGCGCGACTTTGCGTTTGCCCTCAAGTACGGCATCGAGATCAAGCAGGTGGTGCTTGTTGATGGCGAGCACTTTGACTACCACCAGTGGAACGACTGGTACGGCGACAAACAGCGCGGCGTCACCATCAACTCCGACAGTTTCAGCGGCCTCTCCTACAAGGACGCGGTGAACGCCGTGGCCCACGCGCTGCAGCAAAAGGGCCTGGGCGAGAAGAAAACCACCTGGCGCCTGCGCGACTGGGGTGTGAGCCGCCAGCGCTACTGGGGCACGCCCATCCCCATCATCCATTGCGATGAACACGGCGCCGTGCCGGTGCCCGAAAAAGACCTGCCTGTGGTGCTGCCGCAGGACTGCATCCCCGACGGCTCGGGCAACCCGCTGCACAAGCACGAGGGCTTCCACGCCGGTGTGACCTGCCCCGTGTGTGGCAAGGCCGCGCGCCGCGAGACCGACACCATGGACACCTTCGTGGACAGCTCGTGGTACTTCATGCGGTATTGCGACCCCAAGAACGCCGATGCGATGGTGGCTGGCGGTGCTGATTACTGGATGCCGATGGACCAGTACATCGGCGGCATCGAGCACGCCATCCTGCATTTGCTGTATGCGCGCTTCTGGACCAAGGTCATGCGCGACCTGGGCCTGGTGAAGGTCGATGAGCCCTTCACCAAGCTGCTCACACAGGGCATGGTGCTCAACCACATCTACAGCCGCCGCACCGCCAAGGGCGGCAAGGACTACTTCTGGCCGCACGATGTGGAGCATGTGCTGGATGAAGGCGGCAAGATCATCGGCGCCCAGCTCAAGAACGAAGCCACTAGCGGCGACGGCCTGCTCAGCGTGGGCACGCCCATCGACTACGAGGGCGTGGGCACCATGTCCAAGTCCAAGAACAACGGCGTGGACCCGCAGGACCTGATCGAGAAGTACGGCGCCGACACCGCCCGCCTGTACACCATGTTCACCGCCCCGCCCGAGGCCACGCTGGAGTGGAACGACGCTGCGGTGGAGGGCAGCTACCGCTTCCTGCGCCGCGTGTGGAACTTTGCCGCCAAGCTTTCTGCTATTGATAGAGAAGCTGCCATCGCAAGTGTGGCGCGCGCCAGCAGCCTTAAAGATGTGGAATTTGGCAAAGAGGCCAAGGCCCTGCGCCTGGAGATCCACACCGTGCTCAAACAGGTGGACTACGACTACCAGCGCATGCAGTACAACACCGTGGTCTCGGGCGCGATGAAGATGATCAACGCGCTCGAAGACTTCAAGGCCACGGACTCGGCTGGTGCCCAAGTGGCGCTGATCGAAGGTTTTGGCATCCTGCTGCGCTGCCTGTACCCCGCCACCCCCCACATCGCGCACAGCCTGTGGCAAGGCCTGGGTTACGCCGGTGCCCTGGGCGAGCTGCTCGACGCCCCTTGGCCGCAGGTGGATGCGGGCGCGCTGGTGCAGGACGAGATTGAGCTGATGCTGCAGGTCAACGGCAAGCTGCGCGGCTCCATCCATGTGCCCGCCCAGGCCGACAAGGCCGAGATCGAACGCATCGCGCTGGCCAGCGAAGCCTTTGTGGCCCAGGCTGCAGGCGCACATCCGAAGCGGGTGATCGTGGTGCCGGGCCGCCTCGTGAACGTGGTGGTGTAACCCCCATGAACAAGCGCACACTGCTTTGCCTTGCGCCCGTGGCGCTGCTGTCCGCCTGCGGTTTTCGCCTGCGGGGCGTGCCGGAGTTCGGGTTTGACTCGCTCTACATCGCAGCCCCCGCCAACTCGCCGCTGGCAAAAGAGCTGCAGCGCACACTGGAGGGCTCGGGCGGCAAGCTCCGGATGCTGAGCGACCCGGCGGACATGCCCAAGGCCGATGCCATCCTCGACCTGCTGAGAGAGCAGCAGGAGCGCTCGGTGGTGGGGCTCAACGCATCGGGCCAGGTGCGCGAGCTGCAGCTGCGCCTGCGCATCCGGTTCCGCCTGCGCACGCCTGCGGGCGTGGAGATGATTCCTGAGACCGAGCTGCTGCAGCAGCGCGACATCAGCTACAACGAAACCATTGCGCTGGCCAAAGAGGCCGAAGAGGCGCTGCTCTACCGCAACATGCGGACCGACCTGGTGCAGCAGCTCATGCGCCGCTTGGCGGCCGCCAAGCGCTGATCAGGCGCTGAGGCCGTGGCCCGGCGAGGGCACGCGCATCAGCGTGCTTTTGCCAAACAGCGACTCGACCAGGTCCACGGCCAGCACAGCCGTGCGGTTGCGCACATCGAGCGCGGGGTTCAACTCCACAATGTCCAGCGACGCCAGGCGCCCGCTGTCGGCGATCATCTCCATGCACAGCTGCGCCTCGCGGTAGGTGGGGCCGCCGGGCACCGTGGTGCCCACGCCGGGCGCGATGTCGGGGTCCAGAAAATCCACGTCGAAGCTCACATGCAGATGGGTGTGGGCATCCAGCCCGGCCAGCGCCTGCTGCATGGTCTGGCGCATGCCCACCTCGTCGATGTAGCGCATGTCAAAAACCTCCAGGCCCTGTTCGTGCACAAAGCGCTTTTCGCCCTCGTCCACGCTGCGGATACCGATCTGGCGGATTTGGCTCGGGCGCAGCGCGGGGCCGCCGTCGGGCATGCGGGCCAGCCCGGTCAGCGCCTCGGGGCCAAAGCCGCACAGGCAGGCCACGGGCATGCCATGCACGTTGCCGCTGGGGGTCAGGGCGCTGGTGTTGAAGTCGGCATGGGCATCCAGCCACAGCACGCGCAGTTTCTTGCCAGCCTCCGCACAATGGCGCGCCACTGCGCCGATGCTGCCCAGGCCCAGGCAGTGGTCGCCGCCCAGCAGGATGGGCAGGTGGCCCAGTTGCAGCTCGGCATACACGGCATCGAACACACGCTGGTTCCACTCCACCACCTCGGGCAGGTGGCGGTAGCCGTCCACGGGCGGCAACCAGGGGTTGGCCGGGCCGCTCAGGTTGCCCCGGTCAAACACCTGCAGGCCGTGGCTCTCCAGCGCCGCCTGCAGCCCCGCCACGCGCAGAGCCTCGGGCCCCATGGAGGCGCCACGCGCCCCGGCGCCGATATCGGTGGGTGCGCCGATCAGGCTAGTGGGCTGAGCGCTGCGAAGGGCATTGGGGGGCATGGTGCGGGGGCTTTCTGGTCAGGGGCGAGAGAGGATGGGGCCGGGGAGATTTTCGGGGCTTTGGGCGCCAATGAACAGTGAAAGAGCTGATCAGGCCGCCATCACTTTTGCGCACAGTGTGGGCGTGCGGTAGCAATTTGCGCAATTCTCCGTCGGGCAAGGCGATAAACTTTGCCGCATGCAAGTCGCCCTGGCCCAACTCTCACCGCATCTTCAACGGGGCCTGTCGCCGCTTTATGTGCTGCATGGCGACGAGCCATTGCTGCAGCAGGAAGCCGCCGACGCCATCCGCGCCACGGCCCGTGCCCAGGGCTACACCGAACGCAGCAGCTACACCGTGGCTGGCGCCCATTTCGACTGGAGCGCCGTGCTGGCCGCAGGCGGCAGTTTGAGCCTGTTTGCCGACAAGCAGATCGTGGAGATCCGCATCCCTTCAGGTAAGCCCGGCAAGGACGGCAGCGTGGCGTTGCAGCAGCTTGCCGAGGCGGCCAAGGGCAATGACAGCACGCTCACCCTGGTGATGCTGCCGCGCCTGGACAAGGCCACCCGCACCGGCGCCTGGTTTTCCGCACTCGAAGCCAGCGGCACCTCGGTCCAGATCGACCCCATCGAGCGCGGCATGCTGCCGCAATGGATCGCCCAGCGCCTGGCCGCGCAGGGCCAGCGCGTGGTGGCGGGCGAGGAAGGCCAGCGCACCCTGCAGTTTTTTGCCGACCGCGTGGAGGGCAACCTGCTGGCAGCGCACCAGGAGATTCAAAAACTTGCCCTGCTGCACCCGGCAGGCGAGCTGACCCAGGCCCAGGTCGAAGCCGCCGTGCTCAACGTGGCGCGCTACGACGTGTTCAAGCTGTCTGAATCGGTGCTCTCCGGCCACACCGCCCGCGTGCAGCGCATGCTGGACGGCCTGCAGGCCGAAGGCGAGGCCGAGGTGCTGGTGCACTGGGCATTGGCCGAAGACATCCGCGCCCTGAAGCGCGTGAAGGACGCCATGAACGCCGGGCGCCCCCTGCCCATGGCCCTGCGCGAGAACCGCATCTGGGGCCCCAAGGAGCGCCTGTTCGAGCGCATCCTGCCCAAGGCCAGCGACGCCGCTTTGGCGCGCCTGCTGCAGTCGGCCCACACGGTCGATGGCATCGTCAAGGGCCTCAAGCAGCCCGACTGGCCGCAGAACAGCTGGCAGGCGCTGCAGCGGCTGGCGCTGCAGGTGTGCCGACTCACGCAGGCGGCGCGCTGAGCAATTTTGATGGAAATGGGCTCTGGCGCTTATTCATCAAGCGCTAAAAGCTATCAGAATAATAGCAATTGCATCAAGCAATTGCCAACACTCCCCGCGCCTTCTCCACCCACATCTGCAGGTTGTCCAGCAGATCCTTCTGGCTGAACGAGCAGCTTTCTTCTGAAAACAGCGCGCTCGATTCGAGCCGGTCCAGCAGGCCGTGCAGCACCTCGGTGTAGCGCGGCGGCAGGGCGGCCAGCAGTGCGCTGGACGCGCGGGCCTGGGTGGACAGGGTGGCGACACTGAGTGCGCCGCTGCGCAGCGCATCCAGTTGGCTCTGTAGGGTCTGCAGTTCGGCAAGGGCGGTGGACGACATGGGGTGAGTATCGCGCACGCCAGGCCGCCCCGTTCGCAAAGACAGCGGAATGGCGCGGGTCGGCCAATGGCCAACGGGGCCGCGCTGCCTAGAGTCCCCCCACCACAACAACTCTAGGAGACATATCGTGGAAAACCTGTTTCATCGTGGGGCGGGCCGCGCGGCGGCTTTGCTCGTTTTCATCGTCGCCATGCTGGGGAGCGTGTCTGCCCACGCAGGCAGTTGGACCTTTGGTGTGCATGGCAACCTGTGGGGGGCCCGCGAGTACCAGGTGTGGATTCCATCCGGGTACCAGGCGGGCACGCCCGTGCCCCTGGTGCTCGTGCTCCACGGCTGCCTGACGGATCCCAACAGCATGGCGGCGGTCAGCCGCTTCAACGACCTGGCGGACCGCGACCGTTTCATCGTCGTGTATCCGCGCCAGAACGTGACCTCCAACCCGCAGCGCTGCTGGAACTTCATGCTGTCGACCAACCAGACGCGCGGGGCGGGCGAGCCGTCGATCCTCGCAGGCATCGTGGGAGAGGTTCGCAACCGCTACTCCGTGGACACCTCGCGGATGTACGTGACCGGCATCTCGGCGGGCGGCGCCATGACCTCCACCATGGCCGCCTGCTACTCGGACCTGTTCGCCGCGGCGGCGGTGCATGCCGGGGGCATGTACAAGGGCGGCGTGGGCCTGGTCACCGCTGCCGAGTCGCTGCTGCTGGGCAGTCCTTACGATCCGGACGAGCGCGGCAAACGGGCCTGGCAGTGCTCGGGCTCGCCACGCCGGTTGATGCCGATGCTGGTGTTCCACGGCACCAGCGACATCGTCGTGAACCCGGTCAATGGCGACCAGACGGTGCGGCAGTTTGTGCAGACGAACGACTATGGCGACGATGGCAGTGACAACAACAGCGCCGCCTACGTGGCCGCCAGCACCACGTCGCACGTGACGCCGGTGGCCAACGGCCGCGCCTACACGGTGGCAACCTACCGCAACAGTGGCGGCACCGTGGTCGCGCAGAAATACACGGTCGACGGCATGAACCACGCCTGGAGCGGCGGCCCGTCGGTGTGGCCATTCAGCGACGAGCTCGCGCCAGATGCGACCGGCATCAGCTGGGCCTTCTTTCGCAACTACCGCCGCTGACACGCCATGGGAAAGATGTACCGCGTTGCTGGAGGGGCCGTGTTTGCCGTCCTGCTGGCCTGGGGGCTGTACCAGCTGCAGTCGCCGGAGTCGCCGGAGTCGCCGCAGGGCGGCCTTGAGCGCGCTCCTTCCGTGGGGCGGGTCGAGGGGGCGCCTTCGGCCCCTGCCGCAGCGGGAGGTGATGGCGAGGGTGGCCTGGCCGGGGCGCCAGGGATTGGGCGCAACCTGGTCTTTCGCACCGATCCATCGGGGAAGCTCCTGGTGGATTCAGGGGCGATCGATCGGCTGAGCGCCCTGCTGGACACAGAACACAGCGACCACGATGCGCAAGTGCCTGAGCAGGTCGCTGCTGCGGGGCTCGACGATGCGGGCGCTGCCCAGGCACTGGGCGTGCTGACCCAACTGCGAGCCTTGCGCGCGGATGAAAAGGCGCTGTTCACGCAGCCTGGCCGTGCCGAGGGCGTGGAGGGCGCGACGCAGATGTTGGCGGCGCAGCGCGCCTTGCGTCGCCAGCACTTTGGGCAGGATGCACAGCGCCTGTTCGGGGAGGACGAAGAGCGGGTGGCGCGCCAGATAGAGACCCTGGCCACGGCAAACTGAATCATACGGATTTGCCTTAAAACGTATAACGTTGTTGGGTCGCCTTGCCGTGCTAAAGCACTGTCTGCTGCGTCCCGCCTAGTTATCCGATTGAATGCAAAACCGTATCAGGCGCCGGGGGGCGGCCTCTGCATCGGGGCCGCCTGGGTCTGTGCGTCACGGTACACACCGGGGGACACGCCAAACCAGCGGCGGCATGCACGCACAAAGTTGCTTTCGTCGCTGAACCCCAGGCGGTGGCCGATCTGGGCCAGGCCCAGTCGGCGCTCACTCAGGTGGCGCTCCGCCAGTTCTTTGCGGGTGTGGTCGAGCAGGGCTTGAAAGGACTGGTTCTCTTGCTGCAGTTGGTGCGTCAGCGCGCGTTCGGACAGGCCCAGTTGCTGGGCGATGTGGAGCCTGCGGGGCTCCCCCCGCTGCAGGGCGGCAACGATGGCCTCCTTGGCGCGCAGGGCGACGCTGTCCTGACTCAGTACCTGCAGGCGGGCGTCCAGGGTGCGTTCGTGCCATGGCAGCAGGCGGGCGTCCCGTGACGGAATCGGCGTGTCCAGGTCTGCCGTGCAGAGCAACATGCGGTGCGTGCCGCTCTGCCACAGAATGGGGCCGCCGAACGCCGCGCTGTAGCGTGCCTCGCCAGGCGGCAAGGGGTGCGCCAGTTCGACGGTCAGCGGCTTGATGGCCCTGCGTGTCACCCATCGGCACATGGACAACACAGCGAGCAGTGAATAGGCCGTGCGCTGCACCGGCACGGGGCGCGACACGCCGGTGTGGCCCATCTCTATCCAGCACCCCCTGGCATCCGCCTCTACCCTGAAAACGGTGGCGCTGGAGACCAGCGCCAGATAGCGCGCGGCATGGTCGATGCCTTCGCGCAAGTCGGTGCACGAGAGCATCACGACACCAAGCTCTTGAAAGTCGATGTGCCGCGCAGCCAGCTCTGCATCGATACCCAGCGCTGGGTTGCCCGACAACTGCAGCGCGGCTTCCCACAGGCGCGTGATGTCGTCGGGCGCGAAGCGCGCAGCCGGGTCGGCCACGCGCTGTGCACAGAGCCCACAACGGGCAAGCAGGGCCGACGGGTCCACCCCCTGGTCGGCAAACATGCGCAGCAGGCCGCGAACCCAGGCGCTGGAGCTGGTGGGGCTCATGGGGCGGCTGTGTCGGCGGCAATGGGCGCGCCAGACGCCGCCAGCACCCGCTGGCGGTATTGCGTGGGAGGCTCCTCAAACCAGCGGCGGCAAGCACGAAAAAAATTGCTCTGATCGGCAAACCCGAGCAGATCGGCCACGTCGCTCAGCGAGTGGTTTTCTTCGCTGAGGTATTTGCGCGCCAGCTCCTGCCGCACATCGTCCAGCAGTTCGGCAAACGATGTTTTCTCTTCGGTCAGGCGGCGCTGCAGAGTGCGGTCTGATATGGCCAGCGATCTGGCGACGGCTTCGCGCCGGGGCTCGCAGCGGTGCAGTTGGCGCAGTATCTCTGCCGTCACGCGGGCGCTGGTGCTGCTGCGGCCCAGCGCCTGCAGGCGCTCGCGCAGCACGGCTTCGTGCATTGCCATCAAGGCGGGGTTGCATGAGGGCAGTGGCAGTAGCAGGTCTTCGGCGGACAGCAGGATGCGGTTCTCGGCCTGGGCAAAACGCACCGGCGCGCCGAACACCTCGTGGTGGCGCGCTGCGTTGGGCGGCTTGACGAAGCGGAAGTCCACGGCCTTGGGGCGGATGGAACGCCGCGTCAGCCAGTCGCAGATAAAGAGCAGGGTCAGCAGGCCATAGGCGTAGCGCTGGCGTGGCACAGGGCGTTCATTGCCCAGGCCTCCGAGCACGAGCCAGCAGCCTGCCGCCTCGGCATCTGGCTCCAGCGAGAAGAGGGCGGCGTCAGACACCACGGCCATATAGCGCGCAAGGTTCTCCAGTGCGGCGCGCAGGTGCGTGCTGCTGAGCATCACGTAGGCCGTCAGGTCCATGTTGACGTGGCGCGCAGCGAGCGCGCGGTCCAGGCCGAGGGCGGGGTTCCCGGACAGGCGCACGGCGTGTTCCCACAGCAGGCTGACCTCGTCCACGCTGAAGCGTTGTTGGGGGTCTTCGAGCCGCGAGGGGTCCATGCCGGCGCAGGCCAGTAGTTCGGAGGTGTCCACTCCTTGCGCGGCAAACATGTCGGCAAGGCCGCGGACCCAGGCGAAGGAACTGGTGCGAGGCATGTGCGTGAAGTCAGGTGATTGGCGTTGTTGGGATAGGCGCATGCGTGTTTGCCGCTTCTAGACTGCATTTGGACGCTGCGCCCGCCTCAGTTCAGTGTCCGTGCAGGGTGCGGGTGCTTGCAACTGGAGATTTCCCTCGATACCAAGGAGACAAACAATGATGAAGCGATACGACAGATGGAAGGGAGTGGCCGCGGCGTTGTGTTCCGTCGGCTTCGTGGCGGCATGTGGTGGAGGCAACAGCAGCGATGCACCGACCTCGCGCACCACGCACCTCGGGGTGGTCGAAGGGGCGCGTGACGCGGGCCAGGGCACCCTTTCCTGGAAGGGCATTCCCTTCGCCCAACCACCGGTTGGCGCCTTGCGCTGGCGGGCGCCGGTGGAGCCGGCTGCCTGGGCCACAGCCAGGGACGCCACACGCTTCGGCCAGGCCTGCCTGCAGAACGGGCGCCTCTACGGACCCGGCGCCAACAACACCTATGACGCGACCATTGCCACCACGCTCAACACGCCCGTGGGCAGCGAAGACTGCCTCACGCTCAACGTCTGGCGCCCGGATGGCGACGCCGACAAACTGCCGGTCATCGTGTTCGTTTATGGGGGCAGCAATATCAGCGGCTTCACGGCCGACCCGGTGTACGACGGCGCCGCGCTGGCCAAGGCGGCCAATGCCGTGGTGGTGACGGTCAACTACCGCGTGGGGCCGCTGGGCTTTTTCAATCTGGCGCAGCTCAAGGAGGGCGCGAGCGCCGAGGAGGCTTCGGGCAACTTTGCCTTGCTCGATGTGATGCAGGCCCTGCGCTTCGTGAAAAAGAATGCGACCGTGTTCGGCGCAGATGCGGGGAATGTCACGCTCATGGGGCAATCGGCCGGTGCCATCAACGTGTGGGCCCTGGTGGCATCGCCCGCCGCCGCCGGGTTGTTCCACAAGGCGGTTCCGTTGTCTGGGGGCATCTCGCTGGCGTCCAACCTGCCCAAAGGCGCCATCGCCACCTTGAACCCCGCCACCACGTATGCCGCGCAGGCCAACGCCTTGCTGGCGCGCCTGCTGGTGGCCGACGGCCGCGCCGCCGACATGACCGCTGCCGCAACGGCGGTGGCAGGCATGGGCGCGGCTGAAGTGGCCACCTACCTGCGGGGCAAGGATGGCAAGCAGTTGCTCAGCACCCTGCTTGCCAGCGGGCTGACCGGGTCCGGCCCGATCCCGGATGGCACTGTGTTGCCTGCCGACCCCATCAGCGCCATGGCGGCTGGCAAATACAACCGCATGCCGGTGCTGGCGGGCGTCACCGCGGACGAGGGCAAGTTGTTTGCTCCGTTCCTGCCGCTTCTGGGCGGGCCTGCGGGTTTTGTCATGAACGATGCCGACCGCTTCAAGCTGATGATGAACTACCGGCCAGACGCTCCCGCCGCCACGGCGATCGGCGACATCATCCACCCGTACTACCTGCCCGCCGACACCGCAGCGACCGGCTGGAACGCTCGCACGGCGATGATTGGCAACGGCTTGTTCGGACTCAGCCGCGACAACGTGCTCAACACCTTGAAGACGCAGCAGGACAAGGTGTGGGCCTACGACTTCCGCTGGGCTCAGCAGCCCGCGCCGTGGAACACCATCTACGGGGCCGCGCATGCGTTTGACCTGCCCTTCCTGTTTGGCAATTTCGGCCCCTCGCTGTTTGCCAACGTCACCAACAGCACCGCCAACAAGCCCGGCCGCCTGGCCTTGTCGGGGGCGATGATGGCCAGCCTGGGGGCGTTTGCACGCACGGGGGACCCGAACAACGCGGGCCTGGGGCGCACCTGGCAAGGCTGGCCTTCGCGGCTGGTGTTCGATGCGACCCAGACACAGGCCGTGATCGGGGCGCAGTGATCGTGGACCGGCTGTTGAACAGCCCACGGGCCGGGGGCTCGCCGGGCACCGGCCTCTTGCGCCGCCGCGCCTGCCTGGCCGGGCTGGCTGCAGCCCTCGGGCCGTGGGGGGCGCAGGCGAGCGCTGGCGGCGTGTCCGAGCGCGAGATCGTGCTCGGGCAGATCATTGCCCTCACGGGGCCCTTGAGCGGCATGACGCAAGACATCGCAAATGCCGCACAGGCGTGGTTCGATGGCGTCAATCGCCAAGGGGGCATCCATGGCCGCGCGGTGCGGCTTGTCACGCTCGACGACGGCTATGTGCCCGCCAACAGCGTGAAGGCGGTGCAGAAGATGGTGAGCGAGGTGCAGGCCTTTGCGCTGCTCAACATGACGGGCACGGGCAATGTGACCGCCGTGCAGCCGCTGCTGGACAAGGCCGGGCTGCCGCTGTTCGGGCCCATCACGGGCGCGGGGAACCTGCGCACCGCCACGGACACAGGTGCCGCGATATTCCATCTGCGCGCCAGCTACGCCGATGAGATCGAAAAAATCGTCGCGCACCTGCACACGCTGAGCCAGCAGCGCATCGCCATGGTCTATCTGGACAACGGTTTTGGCCAGGACGGGCTGGCCAGTATGCGAAATGCCCTGGCGCGGCGTGGCATGCAGCTCCATGCCCAGGCCAGCCTGCGGCCCGATGCCTCGGATGTGGACGCGGCGGTGCAGGTGCTTCACGACAGCCGCCCGGATGCCTTGGTGCTGGTGACCACCGGCAAAGCCACGCTGGAGTTCGTGAAGCGCTACAACGCCGTGGGCCGGGGGATGCGGTTTTATGCGCTGTCCGTCATGGGGAGCCAGGCCACGGTGCAGGCGCTGGGGCCTGATGGGGTGGGCATGGTCGTCACTTCCGTGGTCCCGCTCCCCTGGAGCAAGAGCGTGGTGGCCGCCCAGGAGTACCGCGCGGCCATGCAGCGCAGCGGCTTTGCCAACCTGTCGTTTGTGGGGTTCGAGGCATTTTTGAACGCCAAGGCCGTGACCGAAGGGCTGCGCCGCGCGGGCCGCGAGCTGACCGTGGCGCGCTTCGTCCAGGCCCTGGAGTCGATGGGCAAGGTCGATCTCGGCGGATTCGAGATCAGCTTTGCCAAGGGTTCGCGTGAGGGCTCGCGTTTTGTGGAGCTCACCTACATAGGGCGCGACGGGCGCTTCATGCGCTGAGAGGGCGGCTCGCGCGGGTGGGGTGTGCGAGAATTTCGCCATGAATGCGCTCAACGTCGCCGAATACACGCAAGCCCTTGGATTGCAGGCAAAAACGGCCTCTGCGCTGATGGCTAAAGCGCCAGCAGCTATCAAAAACAAAGCACTCAAGGCCCTGGCCCGGCTGCTGCGCGAGAACGTGGATGCGCTGCAGACCGACAACGCCCGCGATCTGGACCGCGCCCGCGCCGCAGGCCTGGCCGAGCCCATGGTGGACCGCCTCAAGCTCAGTCCCAAGGTGCTGGAGACCTGCGCCGAAGGCTGCGAGCAACTGGCCGCCATGCCCGACATGATTGGCGAGATCATCGGCATGAAGCAGCAACCCAGCGGCATCCGTGTGGGCCAGATGCGCGTGCCCATCGGCGTGTTCGGCATGATTTACGAGAGCCGCCCCAACGTGACCATCGAGGCCGCGTCGCTGTCCATCAAAAGTGGCAACGCCTGCATTCTGCGCGGCGGCTCGGAAGCCATTGATTCCAACAAGGCGCTCGCCAAGCTGGTGCAGCAGGCGCTGGCCGAAGCAGGTTTGCCGCAGGACGCGGTGCAATTGGTGCAAACCACCGACCGCGAAGTCGTGGGCCAGCTCATCGCCATGCCGCAGTTTGTGGACGTGATCATCCCGCGCGGCGGCAAGGGGCTGATCGAGCGCATCAGCGCGGGCGCCAAGGTGCCCGTCATCAAGCACCTGGACGGCAACTGCCACACCTATGTGGACGACCCCTGCGACATCGCGATGGCGGTGAAAGTTGCCGATAACGCCAAGACCAACAAATACAGCCCCTGCAACGCGAGCGAAGGCCTGCTGGTGGCGCGCGGCGTGGCGGCGCAGTTTCTGCCGCTGATCGGCGCCGTGTATGCCGCCAAGGGTGTGGAGATGCGCGGCAGCCCCGAGGCGCTGGCCATCCTGGCGGCCGTGCCCGGCGCGAAGCTGGTGCCTGCCACCGAGCAGGACTGGAGCGAGGAATACCTCGCGCCCATCATCAGCGTGAAGGTGGTGGAGGGGGTGGACGATGCCATTGCCCACATCAACCGCTATTCGAGCCACCACACCGACGCCATCCTCACCACCAACCATGTGCATGCCCAGCGCTTCCTGCGCGAGGTGGATTCGGCCAGTGTGATGGTGAACGCCAGCACCCGTTTTGCCGATGGCTTTGAATACGGCCTGGGCGCCGAAATCGGCATCAGCACCGACAAGTTCCATGCGCGCGGACCGGTGGGCCTGGAGGGGTTGACCTCGCTCAAGTACGTGGTGCTGGGCGAGGGCGAGGTTCGGGGTTGATTTGCTATGTTTTTGATAGCTTGTTGCGCTTGTCAGTAGTGCGCTGAAGGCCAATTTCGCATGAAAATCATCATCCTCGGCGCGGGCCGTGTGGGCTACAGCGTGGCAGAAAGCCTGGTGTCAGAGCGCAACGACATCACCGTCATCGACACCGATGCCGCGCGCATGCGCGACCTGGAGTCGCGTTTTGACCTGCGCGGCGTGGTGGGCAACGGCATCGAGCCCGCCGTGCTGGCCGAGGCGGGCGCGAAGGACACCGACCTGCTCATCGCCTGCGCCGCGCAGGACGAGACCAACCTGGTGTGCTGCAAGGTGGCGCAGCTCTTTTTCAACATCCCCAAGCGCATCGCGCGCGTGCGCTCCAGCGGCTTTGTGCTCAATGAGCAGATGACCGGCCCCGAAGGTTTTGCGGTGGACCGCATCATCTGCCCCGAGGAATCCCTCACCCGCTACATCGGCAAGCTCATCGAGTACCCCGAGGCCATGCAGGTGCGCGAGTTTGCGGGCGGGCGGGCCTGCCTGGTGTCGGTGCGCGCGCGGGCCGGGGCACCCATGGTGAGCCACACCATCTGCGAGCTGCGCGACAGCTCGCCCGACGTGGCCATGCGCCTGGTGGCCATCTACCGGCGCTTTCAGGATGAGCCCGACCGTTTTGTGGCCTGTGACGGCAACACGCGCATCGAGCCCGGCGACGAAGTGTTCGTGCTGGCGGCCAGCAGCCACATCGCCGACGTGATCACGGCCCTGCACCGGCGCGGCGGCCACCCGGTGCCGCCCGTGCGGCGCATCATGATCGCGGGCGGCGGCCGCGTGGGCTCGCGCCTAGCGCGCCAGCTCAGCAAGGAGCCGGGGCGGTTTCACATCAAGATGATCGAAGACAACCCCGACCGCTGCATCGAGCTGGCGTCCACGCTGCCTTCGGAGGTGCTGGTGCTGCAGGGCGACACCACGGACGAGGACCTCTTGGGCGGCGAGAGCGTGGAGGAGATCGACCTGTTCCTGGCGCTCACTGATGACGACGAGGACAACATCATGTCGTCCCTGCTGGCCAAGCGCATGGGGGCCAAGCGGGTGCTGGCGCTCATCAATCGCCGCAGCTATGCCGACCTGATGCACGGCACACAGATCGACATTGCCCTGTCGCCCGCGCAGGCCATGCTGGGCGAGCTGCTGGCTTACGTGCGCCAGGGCGACGTGCAGGCCGTGCACAGCCTGCGCCGGGGCGTGGCGGAGGCTCTGGAAATCGTGGCCCGTGGCGACAAGAAGAGCTCGCGCGTGGTGGGCCGAAAAGTGAGCGACCTGCATTTGCCCCACGAGGTGCACATGGGGCTGATCGTGCGCGGCCTGCCGGAGTCGCCCGACGCCCCCACCGACGAAGACCTGCCGGAGCCCGAGGTGATCATCCCGCGCAGCTCCACCGTGGTGGAGAGCAACGACCATGTGGTGTTCTTCCTGCCGCACAAGCGCCTGGTGCGGGACGTGGAAAAGCTGTTCCGCGTCAGCGCCACATTTTTCTGACCCACAGCCAGCGAGAGAGCCATGGTGGACATGTTTCCCGTGCTGCGGGTGTTGGGCATCCTGATCATGATTTTCGCGCTGACGATGGGGCTGCCCATGGCGGTGTCCTGGTTCTGGCGCGACGGGGTGTGGCACATCTACCCGGTGGCCATGGCCGCCACCCTGGCCGTGGGCTGCGGCCTGTGGTGGAAGCTGCGCCTGTTCCGGCACGAGCTGCAGCCGCGCCACGGCGTGATGCTGGTCACCCTGGTGTGGGTGCTGCTGCCGCTGTTTGCCGCGCTGCCGCTGATGCTGGCCGCCCATGAGATCGGGCGGCCCATGTCGTTCACACACGCCTACTTCGAGGCGGTGTCGGGCCTGACCACCACGGGCTCCACGGTGCTCACCGGGCTCGACTCCTTGCCCGTGTCGATGAACGTGTGGCGCACCTTCTTGCAGTGGGTGGGCGGCATGGGCATCCTGATCCTGGCCGTGGCGGTGCTGCCCCTGCTGGGCGTTGGCGGCAGCCAGTTGTTCAAGGCCGAGGCGGCGGGGCCGGTGAAGGACGCGAAACTCACCCCGCGCATGACCGAAACCGCCAAGGGCCTGTGGGGTGTGTACGCGCTGTTTTCCACCACCTGTGCGCTGGCCTACTGGCTCGGGGGCATGGACCCGCTGAATGCGGTGATGTACATGTTCTCGACGGTGAGCCTGGGCGGACTGTCGCCGCACGACACCAGTTTCGGTTTCTACCATTCGCCACTGCTGGAGGCGATTGCGGTGGGTTTCATGTTGGTGGCCAGCTGCAATTTTGCGCTGTATTTTGTGGCGATCCGCAAGGGCCACTGGCAGGGCTTCTGGCGCGACCCGGAGCTGCGCGCGACCCTGTTCACACTGATTGGCGGCGGGCTGCTGGTGGCCGTGCTGCTGTGGGTGAAAGGGGTGTATGCGCCGCTGGACGCCCTGCGCTACGGCATGTTCAACGTGGTGTCGATCGCCACCACCACTGGCTATGCCACCGTGGACTACCTGAGTTGGCCCGTGTTTGCGCCGGTGTTCATGCTGCTGTTGTCGGGGGTGGCGACCAGTGCGGGCTCTACCGGCTGCGGCATCAAGATGGTGCGCATGCTGATTTTGCTCAAGCAGGCGCGGCGCGAGATGAACCGCCTGGTGCACCCGCGCGCCGTGCAGCCCGTGCGGCTGGGCGATGCGGTGGTGGACAACCGGGTGATCTTCTCGGTGCTGGCCTTCATGCTGGTGTATGGCGCCACCATCATCGGCCTGAGCATGGTGCTGCTGCTGACCGACCTGGACGCGGTGACGGCGTTCTCGGCGGTGATCGCCAGCGTCAACTGCATGGGGCCGGGCCTGGGCAGCGTGGGGCCTGCCTCCAACTATGCGGTGCTCACCGATTTCCAGCTCTGGGTGTGCACGCTGGCCATGCTGCTCGGGCGGCTGGAGATCCTGAGTTTCATGGCCTTGCTGACCCCGGCGTTCTGGCGGCGCTGAGCGTGGCCGTCCAGAAAAACCGGCCCGGCAGGCTTGCGAAGGGCGGGGCCCGCCCCAACCCTACAATGGTTGTCAATCGTTCCCGTCTCCTCTGAGGGCTCCCCATGGTTCCGCATCTCATCACGGCCCTCACGGGGCCCATCAACGAACTCGAACAGCGCATGCTCGATTCGATGCCCGCCATCGAGCGCTGGTTTCGCCTGGAGTGGATGGAGCACACGCCGCCGTTCTACACCTCGGTGGATATCCGCAATGCGGGCTTCAAGCTCGCGCCCGTGGACACCAACCTGTTCCCTGGCGGCTGGAACAACCTCACCAAAGAGATGCTGCCCCTGGCCGTGCAGGCCGCCATGGCCGCCATCGAAAAAATCTGCCCCGAGGCGCGCAACCTGCTCATCATCCCCGAGAACCACACGCGCAACACCTTCTACCTGGCCAACGTGGTGCAGTTGCAGCGCATCTTCAACATGGCGGGCCTGAATGTGCGCGTGGGTTCCATCAGCCCCGAGATCAAGAAGCCCACGCGGGTCGAGCTGCCCAATGGCGACGCCGTGACGCTGGAGCCAGTGCTGCGCACCAAACGCCGCCTGGGACTCAAGGATTTCGACCCCTGCACCATTTTGCTCAACAACGACCTCTCGGCGGGCGCGCCCGGCATTTTGGAAGACATCCACGAGCAGTACCTGCTGCCGCCCCTGCATGCGGGCTGGAGCGTGCGCAAGAAGAGCACGCATTTCAAGAACTACGAAGAAGTGGCCAAGCGCTTCGGCAAGATGCTGGGCATCGACCCCTGGCTCGTGAACCCCATGTACAGCCAGTGCGACGAGGTGGACTTTGCACAAGACGTGGGGATGGACAAGCTGCAGACCACGGTGGATGCCCTGCTGACCAAGGTGCGCCGCAAGTACAAGGAATACGGCATCAACGAGAAGCCGTTCGTGATCGTCAAGGCCAACAACGGCACTTACGGCATGGGCATCATGACGGTGCGCGATGCCAAGGAGCTGGACGCGGTCAACCGCAAGGCCAAGAACAAGATGGCCGTCATCAAGGACGGCCAGCCGCTCACGGACCTCATCATCCAGGAGGGTGTGCTGACCCAGGAGCGCGTGCACGAAGCCGTGGCCGAGCCCGTGGTCTACATGATGGACCGCTACGTGGTGGGGGGCTTTTATCGCATGCATGCCGAACGCGGCGTGGACGAGAACCTCAACGCCCCCGGCGCAAGTTTTGTGCCCCTGGCCTTCGAGCACAGCACACACATGCCCCAGCCCGGCGTGCGCCCCGGTGTGAGCGCACCCAACCGCTTTTATATGTATGGCGTGGTGGCGCGCCTGGCTATGCTGGCGGCCAGCTATGAGCTGGAAGCCACCAACCCCGACGCCGAGGTGTACGACTGATCTGCCATGTCTGCGCCCGGTTGCCAAGGGCGAGTTGCTGCGTTGCAACATGAGAATTTGCCGTCAGGCACTTGATCTGGGGCAGGCGCACAATAGCGTTCCCAAAAGTAACGGAACCCCGTCGCCCCAGCGCGCGGGGGTGGTCAGTGCAAAGCTCCAAGTCATCGCTCGCAGCGCTCACGCTAGGCGCCATCGGTGTTGTGTATGGCGATATCGGCACCAGCGTGCTGTATGCCGTCAAGGAGGTGTTCGGGTCCGGCCACGTACCCTTCACGCCCGCCAACATCTACGGCATTCTCTCGATCTTCTTCTGGACGCTCACCGTCATCGTCTCGCTGAAGTACGTGGTGCTGGTGCTGCGCGCCGACAACCACGGCGAAGGCGGGCTGATCGCGATGCTGGCCCTGGCCTCGCAGGCGGTGAAGGACAAACCCCAACTGCGCCGCGTGCTGCTGGCGGTGGGCATCTTCGGTACCGCGCTTTTTTATGGCGATGGCGTCATCACCCCGGCCATTACAGTGCTGTCGGCGGTGGAGGGGCTCGAAGTTGTCTCGCCCCACTTCGCCCAGTATGTGATTCCCATCGCCCTGGTCATACTGTTTTGCCTGTTCTTTGTGCAAAAACGTGGCACCGGGGGCATCGGCAAGTTTTTTGGCCCCATCACGCTGATCTGGTTCATCAGCATCGCGCTGCTGGGTGTGTCGCACATCGTGGGCCACCCCGAGATTCTCTGGGCCCTGAGCCCGCATCATGCGCTGGGCTTCATCTGGGCCAACCCAGGCATCAGCTTCATCATTCTGGGCGCGGTCGTGCTGTGCGTTACGGGAGCCGAGGCGCTGTATGCGGATCTAGGCCATTTTGGCAAGCGGCCCATTCGCCTGGCCTGGTTCAGTGTGGTCATGCCGGCCCTCACACTGAACTACTTCGGCCAGGGCGCGTTGTTGCTTGCCCAGCCTGAGGCGGTCAAAAACCCGTTTTACATGATGGCGCCGGATTGGGCGCTGATTCCTCTGGTGGTGCTGGCCACTATGGCTTCTGTCATTGCATCGCAGGCGCTGATCACAGGGGCGTTCAGCGTGACCAAACAGGTCATCCAGCTCGGCTATCTGCCGCGCCTGAACATCCAGCACACCAGCGTGCGCGACACGGGCCAAATCTACATACCGTTGGTGAACTGGGGGTTGTTCGTGGCCATCGTGCTGGCCGTGGTGATGTTCCGCTCCTCCAGCAACCTGGCGGCTGCCTACGGCATCGCGGTGACGCTGGACATGTTGATCACGACCATCCTCACCTTCTTCGTGATCCGCTACGGCTGGGGCTATCCGCTGGCGTTGTGCATCGCGGCCACCGGCTGCTTCTTCGTGGTGGACCTGGCGTTCTTCGCCTCCAACATGCTCAAGCTGTTCCAGGGCGGCTGGTTCCCGCTGGTGATCGGCGGCATCGTGTTCTCGCTCATGATGACCTGGAAGGAAGGGCGCCGCCTGCTCAATGACAAGCTGCGCGCCGACGCCATCGACCTCAAGGACTTCCTGGAGTCTGTGTTCATCAGCCCGCCCACCCGCGTGGACGGCACGGCCGTGTTCCTCACCGCCGAGGTGGGGGCGGTGCCCAATGCGCTTTTGCACAACCTCAAGCACAACAAGGTGCTGCACCAGCAAAACCTGTTCGTCACGGTGCATAACCACGAGACGCCCTGGATTGGCCTGGACAAGCGCCTGCAGGTCGAACCCCTGGGCCATGACTGCTGGCAGGTAGTGATCCACTACGGCTTCAAGAACGACCCCGACGTGCCACGCGCGCTGGAGCTGCTGCGCGGCCGGGGCTGCGAGCTGGAGGCCATGACAACCAGCTATTTCCTGTCGCGCGACACCGTCATCCCCACCATCGGCGGCGGCATGGCGCCCTGGCGCGAAAAGTTGTTCGCCCAGATGCACCACAACGCCAGCGGCGCTGCGGACTTCCTGCACCTGCCCAACAACGCCGTGGTCGAACTCGGCTCCAAGATCGAGATCTGAGGGATTTTGATTGTTTTTGGACTCTAGCGCTTGTATATCAAGCGCTAGTTGCTATCAAATTAATAGTATTCTGGTTCGACACTACGAGAACACCCTTGGCGGGCAACGCTGAGGGCTCGGTGCCAGAATCCAGTCCATGCAATTTTTCAAAGACCTGAGCCTCTCGACCTTCGTCGCGGGCTTTGTGGCGGTGCTGGTGGGCTTTACCAGCTCGGTGGCTATCGTGTTCCAGGCCGCGCAGGCGTTCGGTGCCACGCCCGCCCAGGTCACCTCTTGGATGTGGGCGCTGGGCTTGGGCATGGGCCTGTGTTCGCTGGTGCCTTCGCTGATCTTGCGCCAACCCGTCATGATCGCCTGGTCCACCCCCGGCGCGGCCGTGTTGGCTACGGCTGGGCTGGCTGGGGGCTTCAGCATGGGCGAAGCGGTGGGTGCTTTCATGGTGAGTGCAGTGCTCATCACCCTGGCGGGCGCCACCCGCTGGTTCGAGCGCGTGATGAACCGCATCCCCATGGAAATCGCAGCAGCGCTGCTGGCGGGCGTGCTCGCCCGGTTTGGCCTGCAGGCATTTGCAGCCGCAGAAACGGCGCTGCCGCTGGTGCTGCTCATGCTGATGGTGTACCTGGTCAGCCGCCGCTGGTTGGCGCGCTACGCGGTGGTCATCACGCTCGCCGTTGCCGTGGCCTATGTGGCCGCACGGGGCCAGATGGCCTGGGGTGCGGTGAAGCTGGAACTGGCGTTGCCGGTCTTCATGGCGCCCGAGTTCAGCGTGGCGGCCCTGGTCAGTCTGGCGATCCCGCTGTTTGTGGTCACCATGGCCTCGCAGAACCTGCCTGGCGTGGCGGTGATCCGTGCTTCGGGTTATGACCTGCCCATCTCTCGCCTCATCACGCTCACCGGGCTGGCCACGCTGGTCCTGGCGCCGTTTGGTGCCTTTGCGCTCAACTTCAGCGCCATCACCGCCGCGATGTGCATGGGCCCGGAAGCGCATGAAGACCGCAGCCGACGCTACACCGCCGCCGTGTCGTGCGGCGCCCTGTATGTGGCGATTGGGCTCTTCGGCGCGGTCATCACCGGGTTGCTCACGGCCTTCCCCAAAGAACTGGTGGTGGCGATCGCAGGCCTGGCGCTGCTCGGAACCATCGGCAATGGCCTGGCCACCGCGTTGCGCGACGAGTCTCACCGCGAGGCCGCGCTCATCACCTTTCTGGTCACGCTCAGCGGCGTGGTTATTGCCGGTGTGGGCTCAGCATTCTGGGGCGTCGTGGCCGGCAGCATCGCGCTATTTGTGCAACAGTACAGGCGTTCGCAGGCTGAAGGCGCCTGACCCACCCCTTTTTTCTGATCCGACACCATGAAACTGCTTTTCATCACCGACCCGCTGCCAAGCTTCAAGATCTACAAGGACACCACGTTCGCCATGATGCGCGAAGCGCAGCGGCGCGGCCACGTGCTGGCGGTGTGCGAGCCGCAGCACATCACCTGGCAGCGTGGCAGCAAGGTGACGGCTACTGTGCGCGATGTGCATCTCACGGGGGATGCCACCCATTGGTACGACGCCCAGCCAGAGCGCAGCGCCGTGCTGGCGGACTTTGACGCGGTGCTGATGCGTAAGGACCCACCCTTTGACAGCGAATACTTCTACGCCACCCACCTGCTGGAGCAGGCCGAACGTGATGGCGCACGGGTGTTCAACAAACCCCGCGCCTTGCGCGACCACCCCGAGAAGCTCGCGATCATGGAGTTTCCGGAGTTCATCGGCCCTACGCTGGTCACGCGCAATGCTGCGGACATCCGGCGGTTTCATGCAGAGCACCAGGACATCATCCTCAAGCCGCTGGATGGCATGGGCGGCATGGGCATCTTCCGCGTGGGCCCCGATGGCCTCAATCTGGGCAGCATCACGGAAACCCTGAACGGCAACGGCGCACAGAGCGTGATGGTGCAGAAGTTTCTGCCCGAAATCGTCGACGGAGACAAACGCGTCCTCATCATCGGCGGCAAGCCCGTGCCTTTCTGCCTGGCTCGCATTCCCCAGGGCAGCGAAGTGCGGGGCAACCTGGCCGCAGGCGGAAAGGGCGTAGCCCGGCCCTTGTCTGCACGGGACTGGGAAATTGCAGAAGCGTTGGGGCCGGTTCTGGCGGAGCGGGGTTTGTTGCTGGCGGGCGTGGATGTGATCGGTGACTGCGTGACCGAGATCAATGTGACCAGCCCCACCTGCTTCCAGGAGATCTTTGACCAGACAGGCTGTGACGTGGCGTTTCTATTCGTTGATGCGCTGGAAGCTGCAGTGGCGGCGCAGCGCCGCTGAGCATCGACATTTCGGGCCGACCTGTTTCTTTGGCCATTCAAACCATGCTATAGTCGAGGGCTTCGCTTCTGAGAGGTGCTGG
>NZ_JAPUDY010000085.1 GCF_027492855.1 Acidovorax sp. | reverse complement strand
CTCGGACAACCACGGCGAGTCAGTTCACGAAGCATGGGCGCTTCGACGCCCATGCTCACCCCGCAACCGCCCCGCCGCAGGCGCAGCCAGATGGGGTGAGAGCCAAACATCCAAACAGCCATACGGGCCATCGCTGCGCTCGGCCCAGCCTGCGCAGCGCGTGGCGCTTGCGCCCGCGAGATGGGGCCGAGCAACGCGATGGCCCGTGGGGATGTCCGATTCGTGGGTCCCTTCTGTATGCGCCTGGGGCGCGCAGGGCGCGGGGTGGCACGCGCGTCGGAGCGCGCGTGCTTCGTGAACTGACTCACCGCAGTTGTCCGAACGTAGCTGCGTAGCAGCGAAGTGAGTTCTGCGGTGCACCCCGTGACCGAGCACCCCAGGTTGCCCCGCAGCGCAGCGAAGGGGTCGCAGACAGCAGGGTCGCCTTTTCTTTGGTGACTTTCTTTTGGCGAAGCAAAAGAAAGCCACTGCGCCGCCGGGCGCACACCCCGGCTCCCGCCCCTGGCTCAGGCATCCAGCTTGATGAGCGCACGGCTTCGACAAGCTCAGCCTGAACGGTCGGCGTAGAAGTTTTGCTACACAAATAATAGCTAATAGCGATTGGTGGAAAAGCGCCAGAGCCAAAAATAGCTCAAAAAACCCGCCCATACCACCACACCGACAACCCCGCCGCTACCAACGCCAGTGCAGCCCCCAACAAAGCCAGCAGAGAAGAAATCTCCGTCTCCTTCTTCTCCACCGTCAGCCGGGAGCTGAGGGTTTCGTACACCTTCTTTAAATCTGCCGCCGTTGCGGCATGAAAGTACTCTGCCTGGGTGCGCGCAGCCACGGCCTTGAGGGTTTCTTCGTCGAGGCGTACGCGCATGGACCAGCCTTCGAAACCGATGGTTTCGCCCTGCACCGTGCCCACACCCACGGTGTATACGCGCACGCCCCGGTTGGCGGCCCATTGGGCGGCTTCGAGGGGGTCTACGCCTGTGGTGCGCTGGCCGTCGGTCAGCATGATGATGGCGGCGGAATTGTAGGAGCCGGGTGCCACTGGGGTGAAGGGTTTGGCCGCGTCTTGTTGTTGTTTACCGATTTCGTCGATGGGGCGGGGGCGCATGGCCTGGCGGCCGCCCAGGGCGGCGATGTCGATGCCTGCGTCGGGGAACAGCGTGGCCAGCGACAGCATGATGCCGTTGCCTGTGGCCGTGCCGCGTTGTAGCTGAAAGCTGTCGATGGCCTTGACCAGGTCTTCGCGACTTTGTGTGGGCAACTGCGCCAGTTGGGCGCTGCCCGCAAACGCGACGATGCCTACGCGCACATGGCGGGGCAGCTCGGCGATGAAGGCCTTGGCGGCGTTCTGGGCGGCGGTGATGCGGTCGGGCTCCACGTCGGTGGCGCGCATGCTGCCCGAGACGTCCATGGCCAGCATGATGGTTTGGTCTTGCGATGGCAGGGTGATCACGGCCATCGGGCGGGCGGAGGCCAGCAGCAGCGCGACGAGGGCCAGCAGGAAGAGGGCGGGCGGGATGTGGCGGCGCAGGCGCTGGCCGGGGCCCAGGGCCTCGCGCACCAGCGACAGGCTGGAGTAGGCGAGCGCCGTCTTTTTGCGCCGGTGCAGCAGCCACCAGTACAGCAGGACCAACAGGGGGGCGAGCAGCAGCAGCCAGAGCAGGGTGGGCCAGAGAAAAACCATGGTGCAGTTCCTCAGGTGGCGTATTGATGGTGAAGACGAGGAGGAGCCGCAGCGGGCGTGGCCGCGCGTGGTGCCCGCACGCGGCGCGCGCGCAGGTCCATGAAGCGCAGCAGGGCATCGACCAGATCGTCGTCGGTGCACAGCTCCAGCGTGTCGGCGCCTGCGCGCGCCAGGCTATCGCGCAGGGCGGCTTCTCGCTCTGAGGCCAGTTGCGCAAAGCGGCGGCGAAAGGCGGTATCGTGCGTGTCCACCTGCAGTTGTTCGCCGCTTTCGGCGTCGCGCAAGGTGATCAGGCCCAGGTCGGGCAGCTCCAGTTCCAGCGGGTCCAGCAGGCGCACGGCCACCACGTCGTGGCGCTGCGCGAGCTGGGCCAGGGGCTTTTCCCAGCCGGGCGCGCTGATGAAGTCTGAGACGATGAACACGGTGGAGCGGCGGCGCAGGTTGGCCAGCGCGGCCTGCAGCAGCCGGTGCAGCTCGGTGGCCGCGCCGCCGCCCATGGGGGGTGTGCTGGCGGGCTGACTGGGGGCCAGCAGGCGGTGTACCAGATGCAGCACATGGGCGCGGCTGCTGCGGGGCGGCAGCATGGCGTCCACCGCGCGTTCGGCCTCGCCGCTGGCGCCGCCATACAGCATGGCCCCCACGCGGTTGCCGTGGCGGGTGAGCAGGCGCGAGAGCACGGCCACGAAGCCGGTGAGGATGTCGCGTTTGGCATGCCCCTCGGGGCCGAAGTTGATGGAGGGGCTCAGGTCGAGCAGGAACCAGGCGGTCATCTCGCGGTCTTCGGTGAACACGCGCACATGGGGTTGGTTGAGGCGCGCGGTCACGTTCCAGTCGATGTGGCGCACGTCGTCGTGTGGCTGGTATTCGCGCAGATCGGCCAGGTCCAGGCCGGTGCCGCGCATCAGCGTGCGGTAGTCGCCCTGCAGCAGGCCATCCAGGCGGCGGATGACCTTCCACTCCAGCTCGCGCAGCAAGCGGTCGGCCTGCCCCGGCAGGGTGGGCAGCGTATGGACCGTGGCCGACGAAGCGGTTTCAGGCGGCTTTTTGTTCATGGTGCAGGGGCCGCGCAGGTGCAGGTATCTTGGCCATGATGCGTTTTATGAGTGCATCGGCGTCAAGGCCCTCGGACAGCGCCTCGTACGACAGTGCCACGCGGTGGCGCAGCACGTCGGCGGCCAGGTCGGCCATGTCTTCGGGCAGCACGTAGTTGCGCCCGCGCAGCATGGCCAGGGCCTGGGCGCCTTCGGCCAGGGCGATGGTGGCGCGCGGGCTGGCGCCGCAGGCGATGTAGCCCGTCAGATCCTTCAGGCCGTGCCGCGCGGGCACGCGGGTGGCGGTCACCAGTTTCACCGCGTATTGCAGCAGGGAGGGGTCCACATACACCGTGCGGCATTCGGCCTGCAGCGCGGCGAGCTGGGCGGTGGTGGCCACGGGCAGCACCTGCACGGGCAGGGCAAGCGCGCGCTGGGCGATCACGAATTCTTCTTCCTCGGTGGGGTAATCCAGCAGCACCTTCATCATGAAGCGGTCCACCTGCGCTTCGGGCAGGGCGTAGGTGCCTTCGGTCTCGATGGGGTTCTGCGTGGCCATCACCAAAAAGGGCTCGGGTACCTTGTGTGTCTCACCGGCAATCGTCACCTGGCGCTCCTGCATCACTTCCAGCAGCGCACTTTGCACTTTGGCGGGTGCGCGGTTGATCTCGTCGGCCAGCAGCAGGTGGGTGAACACGGGGCCCAGCGCGGTGCTGAACTCGCCGGTCTTCTGGTTGTACATGCGGGTGCCCACCAGGTCGGCGGGCACCAGGTCGGGCGTGAATTGGATGCGCTTGAAGCTGCCCTGGATGGTGCTGGCCAGCGTCTTCACCGTGAGCGTTTTGGCCAGGCCGGGCACGCCCTCGACCAGCAGATGGCCCTGGGCAAGCATGGCGACCATCACGCGCTCCAGAAAGCGGTCTTGCCCAACCACCACGCGCTTGACTTCGTAGAGCACCTGCTCCATCAGGGTGGCGGTGTTGTTCGTTGTGGTTTCCATGGGATTCCTTTCTTGGTCAGAACGGGGGCGTGCCCACAGCGGCTGCGGCGTTTTCTATGGGCACGGCAAAGCCGATGCCGATGAAGGTGCGCGCAGGCGTGGGGTTCAAGATGGCGGTGACGATGCCCACCACCTCGCCGTCGAGCGTGACCAGCGGGCCGCCCGAGTTGCCGGGGTTGGCCGCGGCGTCGAACTGAATCAGGTTGCTGAGCTGGCGCTTACCCTCGGGCGAGGTGAATTCGCGCCCCAGGCCCGACACCACGCCCGCCGATGCCGAGGGCCCGATGCCAAAAGGGAAGCCCACGGCCACCACATGGTCGCCGGGGCGCAGGTCTTGGGTGGAGCGCAGGGTGGCGGCCTCCAGGTCGTCGGGCACCTTGTGGGCCTGCAGCACGGCCAGGTCGTTTTCAGGTTGGGCGCCGGTGATGACGGCGGTGGTCTCCAGCCCATCGTGGAAAGTGATGCCGATGCGGTCGGCGCCCGCCACCACATGCAGGTTGGTCAGGATGATGCCCTTGTCCACAATCACCACACCCGTGCCAATGCCGCGCTCGATCTCTTCCTTGCCGTTTTTGCTGCGGCCATAGCCCACCACCCGCACGATAGATGGCGCAATGCTCTCCACCGCGCGCGCGGCGGCGGATGGTGGGACTGTGGTCTCCAGCGTGCGCAGCACGGCGGCGTCGATGTCTTCCTGGGTGATCTTGCGGGCGACGGAGCTGCTGTGCTGCCAGGCGCTGGCCGCTAGCAGGGCTGCCAACAGCAGCACGATGGCCCACAGGGCATAGAGCTGGCGTCTGAGCGCGGGGGAATGAGGGGCAGAGGGCGTAGCCGCCGCCGGGTCGGGCTGCGGGGGCAGGGCGGCGGGCGCAGCCGCTTCGGGGGCGGCCGCCTCTGCGGGAGGGCGGCTGCGGGCGGAGCGGGAGCTGCTGTAGAGGGCGGGCCGGGGCATCCTGTCACCTTTGCTCTGATTCCATTCCCAAATCAAACGATTGCTTTGTCGGCTTCGCTTGTCGTGCTTTAGCACTGCCTGCGCTTCGCCTTCGCGCACTCGCTTGATTTTGAAACGGAATGAAACGCCAGAAGCTGGCGCATGCAAATGACAGTAGCACGGTTTGCCCGCGAATGCATCCGCAGGGCTACCGTGCACAGCGCGCGGGGTTTCATCGTGCATCATCCGCACATGACCGCCTGGATTGATACGCACTGCCACCTTGATGCCCCCGAGTTCGATGCCGACCGCAGCGCGGTGCGCAGCCAGGCGGCTGCGCAAGGGGTGGCCCATTGCGTGATTCCGGCCGTGGAGCGCAGCAACTGGGACACCGTTCGCCTGCTGGCGCACCAGCACGGCGACAGCTATGCGCTGGGCGTTCACCCGCTCTACACCGGGCGTGCCGATGACGGGGACCTGGCGCTTTTGGAGCAGATGCTGCAGCAGCACCATGCCGACCCGCGCCTGGTGGCCATCGGCGAAATTGGCTTGGACTATTTCGTGCCCGGCCTCGACCCCGTGCGGCAGGAGCGGTTTTACCGTGCCCAGTTGCAACTGGCGCGCCGGTGGGACCTGCCGGTGATCCTGCATGTGCGCCGCTCGGCCGACAAGTTGCTCAAGGGTCTGCGCGATGTGCCGGTGCGCGGTGGCATTGCGCATGCTTTCAACGGCAGCCTGCAGCAGGCACAGGCATTTGTTGGCATGGGCTTCAAGCTGGGTTTTGGCGGCGCGCTGACTTACGACCGCGCTTTGCAGCTGCGCCGCCTGGCCGCCGAGCTGCCCGCAGACGCCCTGGTGCTGGAGACCGATGCGCCCGACATCCCGCCCCACTGGCTGTACACCACCGCCGAGCGGCGCGCGCAGGGCCAGCCGCAGGGGCGCAATGCGCCCGCCGAGTTGCCGCGTATCGCGCAGGTGCTGGCCGATCTGCGCGGCATGCCGCTGGCGGCGCTGGCCGAGCAGACAGCGGCGAATGCGCTGCAGGCGCTGCCACGGCTTGCAGCACTGGGCGGACTGAAATAATGATAAAAATGGGCTGTAGCGCTTTATTAATAAGCGCAAGCAGCTATTAAATTGATAGTATTTCTACCCATGCACTCCAGCCCTCCCGCCGCCGAAGCCTCCGTATCAGGCGCCGCCGTGGCCGCACCACGGCTGCAGGGCCTGCCGCCCGTGGTGGGGGCGGGCACTGTGCTGCTGGTGCTGGGCAGCTTTCCGGGCGTGGCATCGCTGCGCGCGCAGCAGTACTACGCACACCCGCAAAACCAGTTCTGGCGCCTGCTGCAGGCGCTGTGGCCACAGCACCCGCTGCCCGTGCGCGAGCAATACGCCGCGCGCTGCGACTGGCTGCTGGCGCGCGGCCTGGGCCTGTGGGATGTGTACGCGGCCTGCGAGCGCGAGGGCAGCCTGGATGCGCGCATTCGCAACGCCGAGGTCAATGATTTCGCGGGCCTGCGCGCCCGTTGTCCGCGCCTGGCGGCCATCGCCCACAATGGCGGGGAGAGCTTCAAGCACGCGCGCAGCACGGCGGCGCTGGGTGTGCCGGTGTGCAAGCTCCCCTCTACCAGCCCCGCGAATGCCTCGTGGAGCTTTGACCGTAAATTGGCGGCCTGGGCCGCACTGCTGTCGGCCCACCACCTGCTTTGAACACATTGAATGACCCGCAAAAAAGAAAAACTGCAAGAACTGCCCGAAGTCAGCGTGTCTGACGATGGCGAAGTGCGCCACCTGCACCTGGGCACGCCCTGGATCCAGGGCTCCATGCGCATCGCCGACCCCTTTGCGCTGGAGCTGGAGTATGTGCAGCGCATGATGGCCTGGCTGCTGTTTTCCGCCGACCTGGCCCAGGTGTCCAAGGGCCATGCCATGCAACTGGGCCTGGGGGCCGGTGCCATCACCAAGTTCTGCCACAAGAAGCTGCGCATCTGCACCACCACGGTCGAGCTGAACCCCCAGGTGGTGGCCGTGTGCCGCCACTGGTTCAAGCTGCCGCCCGACGGCCCCAAGCTGCGCGTGGTGCTGGCCGATGCGGCCCAGGAGATCCGAAACCCCATGTGGCTGGGCACCGTGGATGCGCTGGCCGTGGACCTGTACGACCACGAGGCAGCGGCGCCGGTGCTGGACAGCCCCGAGTTCTACGCCGATTGCCGCGCGCTGCTGACCGACACCGGCAGCATGACGGTGAACCTGTTCGGCAGGGCGTCGAGCTTTGACCGCAGCCTCAAAAGCATGGCGCAGGCGTTTGGCGACGAGGCGCTGTGGTCGTTCAAGCCCACGCGCGAGGGCAACACCGTGGTGCTGGCGCAGCGCACCCCCACCCGACCCAAACGCGCGGAGCTGGCCGAGCGGGCCGAGGCGATCCAGGCACGCTGGGATCTGCCCACCACCAAATGGCTGCGGGCGTTCAAGCCCGTGACGCCCTGAAAGGTTGTTGATATGACTGCTTCCGTGGATGTCCCTGGCCGCTTGAAGGCGACTCCCTTTGTCGGCCCGTTGGACTGGCGCCGCATGGTGCAGTGGCTCAGCGATGACAAGGTCATCTCGCACGAAGAAGCGCAGCGCACCATTGCCCGCTGCTCGCAGGCCGAAAGCTCGCAGCACGCGTTGGTGCGGCTGGCCAGCGTGGCCATGGCGCGCGCCAGCGACGGCAAGCCGCTCGACATCGAGGCGTTGTCCGAATACCTGGCCAAGCGGGCCGGGCTGGACTATTTGCGCATCGACCCGCTCAAGGTGGACGTGGGCCGCGTGGCCGACGCCATGAGCGCCATCTATGCCGAGCGCCACAAGGTGCTGCCGGTGCAGGTGACGGCCAAGGAGGTGGTGGTGGCCACCGCCGAGCCCTTCATCGACGACTGGGTGGCCGAGGTGGAGCGCCAGTCGCGCCGCACGGTGCGCCGTGTGGTGTCCAACCCGCAAGACATTCACCGTTTCACCGCCGAATTCTTTGCGCTGGCCAAGTCAGTGCGCGCGGCGCAGAAGGCCGGGGGCAGCGCGGGTGGCAGCAGTTTTGAGCAATTGGTGGAGCTGGGCAAAAGCAACAAGCAGCTCGACGCCAACGACCAGGGCGTGGTCAAGGTGGTGGACTGGCTGTGGCAGTACGCGTTTGACCAGCGCGCCAGCGACATCCACCTGGAGCCGCGCCGTGAGCAGGGCGTGATCCGTTTTCGCATCGACGGCGTGCTGCACCCGGTCTACCAGATGCCCATGGGCGTGCACAACGCCATGGTGGCGCGCATCAAACTGCTGGGCCGCATCGACGTGGTGGAAAAGCGCCGCCCGCAGGACGGCCGCATCAAGACACGCAACCAGCGCGGCGAAGAGGTGGAAATGCGCCTCTCGACCCTGCCCACCGCGTTTGGCGAGAAGATGGTGATGCGGATCTTCGACCCGGACAACGCCGTCAAAGACCTCGATGCCCTGGGCTTTGCGCAGCACGATGCGCAGCGCTGGGAGGCGCTGGTCAAACGCCCGCATGGCATCATTTTGGTGACCGGGCCCACAGGCTCGGGTAAAACCACCACGCTGTACTCCACCCTGAAGCGCGTGGCCACCGAAGAGGTCAACGTGAGCACGGTGGAAGACCCGATCGAAATGATCGAGCCCAGCTTCAACCAGACCCAGGTGCAGCCCCAGCTCGACTTCAACTTTGCCGAAGGCCTGCGCGCCCTGATGCGCCAGGACCCGGACATCATCATGGTGGGCGAAATCCGCGACCTGGAGACCGCCGAGATGGCCATCCAGGCCGCGCTCACGGGCCACCTGGTTTTCTCCACGCTGCACACCAACGATGCTCCCAGCGCCATCACCCGCATGATGGAGCTGGGTGTGCCCTCGTACCTGATCAACGCCACCTTGCTCGGCGTGTTGGCCCAGCGGCTGGTGCGCACGCTGTGCAAACAATGCAAAGAGGCCGACGAAGCCGCATCCCGGGAGGCGCTGGCCGAGGTTGTCAAGCCCTGGAAGATCAACGGCGCCTACCAGCCCTACAAACCCGTTGGCTGCGTGGATTGCCGTATGGGCGGTTTTCGGGGGCGTATGGGGCTGTATGAGCTGCTCACCGTGAGCGAGGCGCTCAAGGACAAGATCACCCAGGCCCCGTCCATCGACACGCTGCGCCGCCAGGCCGTGCAGGACGGCATGCGCCCCCTGCGCCTGGCGGGCGCGCTGCGGGTGGCCGAGGGCCTGACCACCATGGAAGAGGTGATCGCGGCCACGCCGCCGCTGGAATGATGTGATGCGCTGCGGGCGGACGGCGTTGGCCGGGCTGCTGGGGCGTTGCCGGATGTAGGTGGAATCCACATCCGCGAACGGGCGGGTTGACCCCACAATCGGCCAGTCGAGATTCCGCCTAGGAGACAATTCGTGAAAATCAAAAGTCAAAAAGACTTCTTTGCCGGCCTCATGTTCATGGGGATTGGCGTGGCGTTTGCGTGGGGTGCCACCACGTACAACGTCGGTAGCGGCGCCCGCATGGGGCCGGGCTACTTTCCGCTGCTGCTGGGCATCTTGCTGGCCATCATCGGCAGCGTGATCACCTTCAAGGCCACCACGGTGGAAACTCAGGACGGTGACAAGATCGGCAAGTGGGCCTGGAAGCCGTTGTTCTACATCCTGGCCGCCAACTTCGCCTTCGGCATCTTGCTGGGCGGTTTGCCCAGCCTGGGCATTCCAGCCATGGGCCTGATCGTGGGCATCTATGCGCTGACCTTCATTTCCAGCCTGGCGGGCAATGAATTCAATGCCAAGGCGGTGTTCGTTCTGGCCACGGTGCTTGCTGTGGGCAGTTACGTGGCATTCGTTTGGGCGCTCAAGCTGCAGTTCCCTGTGTGGCCGAGTTTCATCACGGGTTAAGCAGGAGCACAGACCATGGATCTCATTAACAACCTGTCGCTGGGTTTTGGCGTGGCCTTCACGTTCCAGAACCTGATTTACTGCTTTGTGGGCTGCTTGCTGGGCACGCTGATCGGCGTGCTGCCGGGCATCGGCCCCGTGGCGACCATCGCCATGCTGCTGCCCGCCACCTACGCGTTGCCCCCCGTGGCCGCGCTGATCATGCTGGCCGGTATTTACTACGGCGCCCAGTATGGCGGCTCGACCACCGCCATTTTGGTGAACCTGCCAGGCGAGTCGTCGTCGGTGGTGACCGTGATCGACGGCTACCAGATGGCGCGCAAGGGCCGAGCGGGCCCGGCGCTTGCCGCTGCGGGCTTGGGCTCGTTCTTCGCAGGCTGCGTGGGCACGCTGATTCTGGCGGCTTTTGCCCCCCCGCTGACCGAGGTGGCGTTCAAGTTCGGCCCCGCCGAATACTTCTCGCTGATGGTGTTGGGCCTGATCGGCGCCGTGGTGCTGGCCTCGGGCTCGCTGCTCAAGGCCGTGGCCATGATCGTGCTGGGCCTCTTGATGGGCCTGGTGGGTACCGACGTGAACTCGGGCGTGGCCCGCTTCAGCTTCGACATCCCCGAGCTGACCGACGGCATCGGCTTCGTGACCATCGCCATGGGCGTTTTCGGTTACGGTGAAATCATTGCCAACCTGTCGCGCCCTGACGAAGAGCGCGAAGTGTTCACCGCGAAGGTGGAGGGGCTCTTCCCGACCCGCGAAGACTTCAAGCGCATGTTCCCTGCGGTGCTGCGCGGCACGGCCCTGGGCTCGGCCTTGGGCATCTTGCCGGGCGGCGGCGCCTTGTTGTCGGCTTTTGCCGCCTACACCATCGAGAAGAAGACCAAGCTGCACCCTGGTGAAGTGCCTTTCGGCCAAGGCAACATCCGTGGCGTGGCGGCTCCCGAGTCGGCCAACAATGCCGGTTCGCAAACGTCTTTCATCCCGCTGCTGACGCTGGGTATTCCCCCCAACGCCGTGATGGCGCTGATGGTGGGTGCCATGACCATCCACAACATCCAGCCTGGCCCCCAGGTGATGACGAGCAACCCCGAACTGTTCTGGGGCCTGATCGCGTCGATGTGGATCGGCAACGCGATGCTGGTGATTCTGAACCTGCCGCTGATCGGCATCTGGATCAAGCTGCTGACGGTGCCTTACCGCTGGCTCTATCCCTCTATCGTGCTGTTCTGCGCGGTGGGTGTTTACTCCACCAACAACAACACTTTCGACATCTGGATGGTGGGCTTGTTTGGTCTGGTGGGCTACATCTTCCACAAGCTGGGCACCGAGCCTGCGCCTCTGCTGCTGGGCTTCATCCTCGGCCCGATGATGGAAGAGAACCTGCGCCGTGCGCTGCTGCTGTCGCGTGGCGACTGGAGCGTGTTTGTCACGCGTCCGCTGTCGGCTGGCCTGCTGGCGGCTGCCGCCCTGCTGCTCGTCATCGTGCTGCTGCCTTCGGTGAAGAACAAGCGCGAAGAAGCCTTCGTGGAAGACTGATGATGGGCGCCTTCGGGCCTCTTTCTTCCCTCGTCTGACCATCGGCACCTTCGGGTGCCGTTGTTTTTTGTACAGGAGGTGTTTTCGTGCGCTGGCGCTGGCGGTACACAATTGCGTGCTGAGGACCAGGACTGCATGCCCACACCATTCCATCTTGCCCAGCATCCCCACCGGGCGATGCTGCACAACGAAATCCACGCCCGCCCACCCGAGGCGATCACCGCCCCGCTGGCGATTGCCCACATCGTGATGCTGGCCGACGCTGCGGGGCGCGAGGCGAGCCGCGCCCATGTGGCCGCACTCTTGCGCGACCACCACCTGGCGCTGCCCGATGCCGACACCAACCATCTGCGGATGGACCTGGGGGCGTTTCGCATCCGCTGGGAACTGCACACCGAATTTGTGTCCTGGACCTTCATGGTGCCTGCGCAGGCAGAGTCTTTTGGCGAGCGTGAGCCTGCCAGCGCCGTGGATGCCGTGCCACGCGGCTGGCTGGCCGCCCTGCCTGGGCAGTGCCTGTGCAGTTTGAACCTGTGGGTGTTGCCCACGAACACGTTTGGCTCGGGCTCGCTGGTCAAGCATGTGCTGTATGAGGACTCGCTGGTCGCGTCCACCGTGGCCGACGGCCATGGCGAGGTCTATACCGACTTCGCGATCCATGCCGACGGTTTTTCGCGCATGGTGCTGCTGGCAGGCGGCATGACGCCGCGCCGCCTGGGGCGCCTGGTGCAGCGCCTCTTGGAGATCGAAACCTACCGCATGGCCGCCCTGCTGGGCCTGCCCGCCGCCCGCGAGGCGGCCAGCGTGCTGGTTTTTGCTGAGCGCGAACTGGCCGAACTGGCCAACGCCATCCGCACGGTCAACCGGGACGACGAACCCGCCCTGCTGGACCGTTTGACCCGGCTGGCCGGGCAGGTGGAGAGCCAGTACGCGGCCTCGCATTCGCGGTTTTCGGCCAGCAGTGCCTACTTCGAGCTGCTGGACAAGCGCATCGAGGACATTGCCGAGTCGCGCCTGGCAGGTATGCAGACCATTCGCGAGTTCATGGACCGGCGCCTGACCCCCGCGCGCAGCACCTGCGAGTGGGCGACCCGCAGGCAGGATGCACTGTCGCAGCGTGTCTCGCGCATGAGCAACCTGCTGCGCACGCGTGTGGAGATCGAGCAGCAGCAAAGCAGCCAGGCGCTCTTGACCACCATGAACCACCGGCAAGACCTGCAGCTCAAGATGCAGTCCACGGTGGAGGGGTTGTCTGTGGCGGCCATCACCTACTACATCGTGGGTCTGGTGAGCTACCTGGCCAAGGGGGCGCAAAAGCTGGGCTGGCCGCTGTCGCCCGAGACCACGGCGGCCATCGCGATCCCGGTGGTGGCCGTGGGCGTGTGGTGGTCGCTGCGGCGCCTGCACCACCGCGTGTTCCATAAGCACGACTGAGAACAGGTTCTCGGCCCGCCATCGTTGTTGAAGGGGGCCGCCGCGCAGAGTGTCGATGGCGCGCACCGGTGGCGCCGTGCCACACTGGGTGGCCCTGTGCGGACGAGAATTCGAGCCAAAAGTGCCTCCAACCCCATCGATACAAGCGCAAAAAGCTACAAAAAACATAGCAACAGGCCTGCTGCTGGCACTGTTCGGCTCCATCGCGTTCAGCGGCAAGGCCATCATCGTCAAGCTGGCATACCGCTACGGGGTGGATGCGGTCACGCTCATCATGTACCGCATGCTGTTTGCGCTGCCCATTTTTGCCACGATGGCCTGGTGGGCCAGCCGGGGCAAGCCGCCGCTCACGCGCAAGGACTGGCTGGGTGTGTTGGGCCTGGGCGTCACTGGCTACTACCTGGCCAGTTTTCTGGACTTTGCCGGGCTGGCCTACATCAGCGCCAGCCTGGAGCGGCTCATCCTGTACCTCAACCCCACGCTGGTCGTGCTGCTGGGTTGGGCGCTGTATGGCCGGGGCATCCGCTGGGGCCAGGCGGCGGGCATGCTGGTGAGCTACAGCGGCGTGGTGCTGGTGTTTGGCCACGAGGCCAACCTGCAGGGCACCAACGCAGCCTGGGGCACGCTGCTGGTGTTCCTGAGCGCGGTGAGCTATGCCATCTACCTCGTCTACAGCGGCGAGATGGTGCAGCGCCTGGGCGCGCTGCGCCTGGTGGGGCTGGCCACCACGGTGGCGTGCCTGTGTTGCCTGGCACAGTTTTTGGTGCTGCGCCCCCTGAGCGCGGCCGTGGTGGCGCCCGAGGTGATCTGGCTTTCGGTTCTCAACGCCACGCTGTGCACGGCTGTGCCGGTGCTGATGGTGATGATGGCCATCGAGCGCATTGGTGCGGGCATGGCGGCGCAGGCGGGCATGGTGGGGCCGCTGTCCACCATCCTCATGGGGGTGTGGATTCTGGGTGAGCCCTTCACCGTGTGGGTGGCGGCGGGCACGGCGTTGGTGGTGGCGGGGATTTTTGTGTTCACCCGCATGGCGCGGCGGACGGGCGGTGCCTGAGCGGCAGCGCCGCTCAGGTTGTGGAGATCAGGACGCCTTTTTTTTGGGCGGCGCCTTGCGCGCTGGTGCCACGGCTGGCGCTGCGGGCACAGGCGCTGTCGATGCAGCGGGGGCCGCCCTGGTCTGCATGCGTTGGGCCACGGTCACCGGCGTGGTGCCGGCAAAGGTGTCGAGGTTCCTGCCCATGGCCAGTTCCAGTTGCTCCAGGCGTGCCTGGGCGGGGGGATGGGTGGCCAGGGCGAGCGTGAACATGGGGTTGTCAGGGGTGGCCGTGCGCAATTGCTGCAGCACCGATACCAGGCCATAGGGGTCGAACCCCGCCCGGGTGGCCAGCGCCACGCCGGTGCGGTCGGCATCGTATTCATCGGCCTGGTCCAGCCCGCGCGCATAGAGGTTGCGCCCGAGGGCCAGGAATTGCGAGGCCACCAAGTTGCCCACCGCGTTCGTCTTGATCTGCGAGGCCGCGATCTGCGTCAGCATGCCCGACTGTGCAGTTTTGCGCATGGCCAGCAGGTGGTGCTTGGCCGTGACATGAGTGATCTCGTGGGCCAGGATGCCCGCCAGCTCTGCCTCGTCGGCGCAGCGGTCGATGAGGCCCTTGGTCACGAACACATAGCCCCCAGGCGCCGCGAAGGCGTTGTAGCCGGGGTCGTCCAGCACCACGAAGGTCCAGGGCAGGTGAGGGCGGGATGATTGCAGGCTGATCCAGCGCCCCAATTGGTTCACGTAACGCTGCAGCGCCATGTCGGGGTGCAGGGGCTTGCTGCCCAGCAGCACGGCGGCCAACTGGCGGCCGATTTCGATCTCGCGCGGCTCGTCGATGCTCTCGACCGAGCGTGTGAGCAGGCTGATGAGGTCGTCGCCCTGGTTGGCGGAGCTGCCCCCCCCGGTGATGGCGCCCAACAGGCCGCCGCCGGTGTTGCTGGAGGTGCTGCCGCCACCTCCCAAGGCATTGTTGAGCAGGTTCAACACGTTCTGGCTCTGCCCCTGGCTGGGCAGCAGGGTCAGGGCCAGGGCCGTGCAGGCAGCCGCAAGCAGCCGGATGCGGGCGGGGGAGGAGGGCGTGCGCATGGGTGGCAGCTCCGGGTTAGTTGGGGCTGAAGTTGGGGTCCGACGGGTTGTTCGACGAGCCTGCAGCCCCCGATCCTCCGCTGGATGACGATGGGCGTGGCGGCTCGGCCAGCGGCGGCACGGTGCGTGGCTGCAAGGCGGCGTTGCTGGCGAACTGGCGTGCCTGGTCCGCATTCACGCGCAGGCCCTCAGCCTGGCTCACGGCGGCCGGGTTGGGTTGTGCCTTGGCAATGTCTTCAGCGCCCAGGCCACGAATGCCCACGGTCGATGTGGCGGTGGTGTTGCCGCTGTTGCCACCGAACAGGCCGCCCAGGCTGCGCAGGCCGCCGGTGGCCGCGTTGTTGCTGGCTGCTGCGGCACCCGATTGCGGGCCCAGGTCAAACATGTGCACCCAGCCCGTGGCGCCCTGGGGGGTGCTCACCTTGGTCCAGGGGCCCTTGCGCTCGCTGCTGCGGGTAACAACGGTGTTTGCCTCCAGGGGCGCTACGCTGGCACCGGTTTCGGCGGGGCTGTCGCGCAACTGCGTGGCGCGCTTGACCACGGCTGCATCCTGCGCTTGCGCAGCGCCTGCCAAAAGGGCCAGTGCGGCACATGCCAGCCAGGCGGCCAGGGCTCTGCAATGCAGCCATTTCATCTTGCAACTCTCCACTTATGATTTGCCAGGGCTGCAGGGCGCAGCGCAAGAACAGGAGATTGTTATGGATTTGGGTATTGCAGGCAAATGGGCGCTGGTGTGTGGTGCCAGCAAGGGATTGGGCTATGGATGTGCGCTGGCGCTGGTGCGCGAGGGCGTGAACGTGGTCATCAACGCCCGCAATGCCGGTGCATTGGATCAGGCTGCTATTCAATTAATAGCTGCCAGCGCAGATCAATCAAGCGCTAGAGGTCAAAATGACTCCAAGGTTCTCAAGCCCCAGGTACTTGCCGTCGCCGCCGACATCACTACCCCCGAGGGGCGCGATGCGGTGTTCTCGGTGGCGGGCGGCCCTGGGCGCGATTTCGACATCGTGGTCACGAACGCTGGGGGGCCGCCCACGGGCGATTTCCGCGAGTGGAACCGCGATGCATGGATCAAGGCGGTGGATGCCAACATGCTCACGCCCATCGAGCTCATCCAGGCCACGGTGGACGGCATGGCAGAGCGTGGTTTTGGCCGCATCGTCAACATCACGTCGAGCGCAGTGAAGGCGCCCATCGACATCCTGGGCCTGTCCAACGGCGCGCGCAGCGGCCTCACGGGTTTTGTGGCCGGGGTGTCGCGCAGCAAGATCGCGGCGCGGGGCGTGACCATCAACAACCTGCTGCCCGGCAAGTTCGACACCGATCGCTTGGCAGCCACCGTGACGGCCGCCGCGGGCAAGGCGGGCAAAAGCGTGGATGACGTGCGTGCCGCCCAGCAGGCGCAGATTCCGGCGGGGCGCTACGGCACGGCCGACGAGTTTGGCGCGATCTGCGCTTTCTTGTGCAGCATGCAGGCGGGTTACATGACGGGGCAGAACGTGCTGGCGGACGGAGGCGCCTACCCTGGCACTTTCTGATAATGCAAACCTCGGCCGATGAGGTAGATTTCGGTAGGTGTTTTCATGCATTGCGCTGTTCGTTGGTTCTGTTCAAGGCTTGCACGTGGTGTTTTGCCGACAGCTTGCCTTTCGGATTGCGAAATTAATGAAATACTGTTTCCGAATTGTTTCTTAATTGGGTTCTGATTGTTGCCATGTATCAAGAGTCCAACGCCCTGATCCCCCGCCTGCTTCGCCGTGCGGCGCTTCTGTGCGTGGCATTGGGCGCTTGTGTGGGCGTGTTTGCCGCAGAGCCGTTGGCGGGTGGCGCCAAGGTCTACAAACTGCGTGTGGTAGGCGGGCTGGCGGGGGTGAACCAGTACACCCGGCAGGAAGAGCCGTTTTGGAGCAAGGAGCTGTCTCGCCTGAGTGGTGGCAAGTTCCAGGCCGAGATCGTGCCCTTTGACCAGGCGGGCGTGCCGGGCAACGAGATGCTGCGGCTGCTGCAATTGGGCGTGGTGCCGTTTGGTACCACCTTGATGAGCTCGTTCACGTCGCAGTACCCCGAGTACACCGCCCCCGATCTTGCAGGGCTGAACCCTGACATCGCCACGCTCAAGACCACGCTCACCGCGTTCCGCCCTTATCTCGAAAAGGCCCTGCGCGAGCAGCATGGTGTGGAGGCACTGGCGATTTATGTCTACCCCGCACAGGTGGTTTTCTGCAAGGCCCCCTTGCGCTCGCTGTCTGAGCTGTCGGGGCGCCGCGTTCGTGTGTCCTCGTCCACGCAGGCCGACTTCGTGGGGGCCTTGGGTGGCACGCCGGTGTTGACCAGTTTTTCCCAGATCGTGCCCAGCCTGGAGGCCGGCACGACCGAATGCGTGGTCACGGGCACCATGTCGGGCAACGTTCTGGGGTTGCCCAAGCTGACCACCCACGTGCATGCCTTGCCTCTTACCTGGGGGCTGGCTATTTTCGGGGCCAACCAGGCCGCATGGTCGGGTTTGCCGTCCGAACTGCGTGATCTGCTCAAGCGCGAGTTGCCCCGGCTGGAGTCCGCCATCTGGGCCGAGTCCGAGCGTGAAACGGCCGACGGCATGGCCTGCAACCGGGGTGCGCCCACCTGCACCAGGGGCACCAAGGGCGCGATGGTGGTGGTGCCGGTGTCCGCCCAGGATGAGCACAACCGCCAGACGATCCTGGCCTCTACCGTGCTGCCGCGCTGGATACAGCGCTGCGGTGCGCGCTGTGTCCAGGCCTGGAACCAGACGATCGGCCCTGCGCGTGGCCTGATGGCAGCTCCCGTGAAATGAATCAATGAAGGAGCCTACAACGCCACTTCGCATCAAGGCCTTCGTGTGGGCTGCGGTCGTGGTATTTGTAGTGGCCGTGATGCTGGTGGCCGCAGCGGTGGCCTGGAACGCCCGCAAGGTCGCGCTGGACGATAGTGCGGTGCAGGCCACGCGCTTCGTCGCGGGCGGCGAGGCTGCACTCAATCGGTCGCTGCTGGCTGTGGACGTGCTGCTGGCCAGCGTCGATGAACTGCTGGGGCTGTCGGATGCCGTGGTCACCTGGATCGATACCACCACCGCCAACCAACGCTTGCGCAGTTCCACGCGCCAGAACCTGATGGTGCGTTACGTCACCTTGCTGGACGACACCGGCAAGCCCCTGGCGTCTTCCGACCCGTCGGGCAGCGACCTGAAGGTGCAATTGCCGACAGGGTTCCTGGAGTCGGTGCTGGGACAGCCCGTGTCCACCTTGATGGTCAGTGCCCCGGTGGTCAGTTTCGCCAGCTCTGAGCGTGTCCTGTATGTGGCGCGCCACCTTCGGCTGGCCGACAACACGCGTGTGGCGGCCGTGGCCGAATTGCCGGTGGGTGCATTGAGTTCGGTGCTGCTCCAGGGGGTGGACATTCGCGGCCTGCAAGTCACGCTGGAGCGGGCCGGGGGCGAGCTGTTGTTCGGAGGGCCCGGCCGTGAGGAAAGCTCCGTGCTCACGCTGTCGCCGCCGCTGGCCGAGATCACGGACCTGGGTTTGGACTGGAAAGCGCCAGCGCGCCTCACCGGCGACCCGGCGCTGGTGGTCTATCGGCCCATCCTGTACCAGGACTTGCGGGTTTCCGCGAGCATTCCGCTGCACGAGGCGCTGAGCGATTGGCGTGACCAGCGGGATGCCATCGCGCTGACCGCGCTGCTTTTCATCGCCATGATCCTGGCGGCGGGCGTGCTGGCCTTGCGCTACCTGAACCGCCTGTCGCAGGCGCGTGTTGCCATCGCGCAGTCCAAGGCCACGCTTGATCAGGCGCTGGAGTCCATGGTCAGCGGCTTTTTGCTGCTCGACAGCGACAACCGCGTGGTGCAGTGGAACAGCCAGTTCGAGGTCATCTTCCCCTGGCTCAAAGGCATCATCGCGCCGCAGATGCCTTTTCGGGCGGTGATCGAAGAAACCGTCAAGCACCACCACCCGCGCCTTGCCAGCCATGAGCACGAGCGCTGGGTGGAGCAGCGCATGCTCAGGCAGCAGCAAAAACAACAGCAGGAGCCACACGAGCAGGTGTACTCCAACGGCCGCACCGTCCAGATCACGGAGCGCACCACGCCCGACGGGGGCATCGTCATCAGCTACCACGACGTCACCGCCCTGCGGCGGGCGGGCGCCGAGATCGAAAACCTCGCCTTCTACGACCCACTGACCAACCTGCCCAACCGCCGCTTGCTCATGGACCGGATGCAGCAGGCCATTGCCGCCAGTGTGCGCAGCGCGCAATATGGGGCCTTGCTGTTCCTCGATCTGGACCACTTCAAGACCTTGAACGACACACGGGGCCATGAGGTGGGGGACATGCTGCTGCAGCAGGTGGCGCAGCGCCTGAAAACCTGCGTGCGGCGCGAAGACACGGTGGCGCGGTTGGGGGGCGACGAGTTCGTGGTCATGCTCACCGACCTGTCGACCACCAGCGAGGACGCGGCCGCCTATGCCCGCCGCGTGGGCGAAAAAATCCTGCGCAAGCTGAACGTGCCCTACACGCTGGGGGGTCATGCCCACCACAGCACGCCCAGCATTGGTGCCACCTTGTTGGGCGGGCAGATCCAGTCTTCGGTCGATCTGCTCAAGCAGGCCGACATCGCCATGTACCAGGTCAAGTCGCAGGGGCGCAACGCGCTGTGTTTCTTCGACCCGCAGATGCAGATCGCCATCAGCCTGCGTGCGCAGCTCGAAGGGGACCTGCAGGCGGCGCTGACGGGGCGCCAGTTTGTGTTGCATTACCAGCCGCAATTCCACCTGGACGGCCGCATCGTGGGAGCCGAAGCGCTGATCCGCTGGCAGCACCCTGAGCGCGGGCTGGTGGCGCCCGGCGCCTTCATCGGCGTGGCCGAGGAAAGCGAGCTCATCGTGCCCATGGGCCACTGGGTGCTGCGCACCGCCTGCGAACAACTGGCCGCCTGGGAGGGCAATGAGCACTACCGGCACCTGCAACTGTCGGTCAACGTGAGCGCGCGGCAGTTCCGCCAGCGCGACTTCGTGGCGCGGGTCGTCGAGGTGCTGCGCGAGACGGGCGCGCGGCCCCACCTGCTCAAGCTCGAACTCACCGAATCGCTGGTGCTGGACAACGTGGACGACACCATTGCCAAGATCGGCCTGCTCAAGACCAAGGGCGTGCGCTTTTCGGTGGACGACTTTGGCACCGGCTATTCATCGCTGGCCTACCTCACGCGGCTGCCGCTGGACCAGCTCAAGATCGATCAGTCCTTTGTGCGCAATCTGGGCGTGCGGCACACCGACGACGTGATCGTGCAGACCATTTTGGGCATGGCGCGCAACCTGGAGCTCGATGTGATTGCGGAAGGCGTGGAGACCGAAGCGCAAAAGAGCTTCCTGGCCGCGCACGGCTGCGTGTTCTTCCAGGGCTACCTGTTTGGCCGCCCCACCCCCGTGGCCCAACTGGAGGCCGTGATAGAAGCCTTGGCTGTGCCGGGCGGGCAGGGGTGAGCACGGCAGCTGGGTGCGCCGCGCTGTGTTTTTGCTATATTTTTAATAGCTTGTCGCGCTGATGGAATAAGCGGTAGGCCCCTTTTTTACTCACAATCGTCCAGGGCCATCGCCATCGTCAGCGCCGCGACGACACCACGATGCCGCCCACGATCAACGCGAACGCTACGCCGTGGAACAGTTGGGGCGTCTCGCCCAGAAAGGCCGCCGACAGCACGCCCGCGAACAGCGGCGTGAGGTTGACAAAAAAGCCCGCCACCGCAGGCCCCGCCCGCTGCACGCCCACGCCCCAGCAGCGATAGGCCAGCACCGCAGGCCCCACGGCGATGAAGGCCAGCGCGGCGGCCAGCGGCCAGCCCCATTCGATGTGTGTGCGGCCGCTGGCCCACTCGGCCCCGGCAAAACTGCCCGACCAGGCCAGGCCGAACACCATCTGCGCCATCAAAAACGCGGCCCAGTCGCTGCGGATGCTGGCGGGCTCGCTGGTGCGCGCCAGCAGCCAGCTGTAGAACGCCCACGAGACAGTGGCCAGCAGCATGAACACATCGCCCGGCACCAGGCGGAAGGCCAGCAGTTGTTGCCACTCGCCCCGGCTCAGCACCAGCAGCACGCCACACATCGACAGCAGCGCACCCATCACCTGGCGCCGCGTCACGACCGCGCCGAAGAACAGCGCCCCCACGGCCAGCATCCACACCGGCATGCTGGAGCCCACCAGCGTCACGTTGATGGGCGTGGAGGTTTGCAGCGCCATGTATTGCAGCGCGTTGTAGGCCCCGATGCCCAGCAGCCCCAGCAGCGCATAGCGGCGCCAGTGCGGCCACAGCGGGCTGCCTGCGCGCAGCACGCCATGGGCCAGCGGCAGCAGGATGGCGAAGGCCAGCACCCAGCGGATGAAATTGAGCGTGATGGGCGGGATCAGGTCATGCACCAGCCGCCCCACCACGGCATTGCCCGCCCACAGCAGGGGCGGTATCACCAGCAGCACGGCCGTGCCGGGTGTGAGTTTTTGCGTCATGGGCCAGCACTGTAGCGGCCTGCGCCTTGCCATGCCACATTTGGCAAGAAGACCTTGGCGCGCTGCGGCACCTGGGCGGCTGGCGGCAGGCTGGCGCGATTCGTGGCAGGATGGCCGCCGTTTTCTCACCCGTTACAGGAGCAGCCAGCCATGAGCCTTGCCGTCCAGATCCGCCAGCACGGCGGTCCCGAAGAACTCCACATCGTTGACGTCACCGTGGGCGAGCCCGGCCCCGGCGAGGTCCGCATCCGCCACCACGCCATCGGCCTCAATTTCATCGACGTTTACCACCGCACCGGCCTGTATCCCTTGAACATGCCTGCAGGCATCGGCATGGAGGCCGCGGGTGTGGTCGAGGCCGTGGGCGAGGGCGTTACGCACCTCAAGGCGGGCGACCGCGCCGCCTACGCCAGCCAGCCGCCCGGCGCGTATTGCGAAGTGCGCGTGATGCCCGCGAAATGCGTGTGCAAGCTGCCCGACGCCATCAGCTTCGAAACCGGCGCAGCCATGATGCTCAAGGGCCTGACGGCGCAGTACCTGCTCAAGAAGACGCTGCCCGTGGAGGGCTTGTTGCCTGGCGACCCAGTGCTCTTTCACGCCGCCGCCGGGGGCGTGGGCCTGATCGCCACGCAATGGGCCAAGGCCCTGGGCCTCGTACTCATCGGCACGGCGGGCAGCGATGCCAAGTGCCAGCTGGTGCGGGACAACGGCGCGGCGCACGCGATCAACTACAACACGGAGGACTTCGCCGCCCGCGTGAAGGAGATCACCGGCGGCAAGGGCGTGAAGGTGGTTTATGACTCGGTGGGCAAAGATACATGGGACAAGTCGCTCGACTGCCTGCGGCCTTTTGGCCTGATGGCCAGCTTCGGCAATGCCTCGGGCCCCGTGGCGCCGTTCGCGCCGGGCTCGCTGGGCGCCAAGGGCTCGCTCTACGTCACGCGCCAGACGCTGTTCACCCACATCGCCACGCGCGAAAGCACCCAGGCCATGGCCGACGAGCTGTTTGCCGTGGTGGCGAGCGGACAAGTGAAGATCCACATCGACCAGCGCTACCCCTTGGCCGACGTGCAACAGGCGCACCGCGACCTGGAGGCGCGCAAGACCACGGGCAGCACCATCCTCACGCTGTGAACACGACAACACCGACCTTTGACGGCTGGCTGGCCGCCGCGCGCGCGGCAGCCCAGCAGCCGCCCGCGCAGCCACGCCAGGCGCTGCTGGTGGCGGGGCAGGTGGTGGGCTCGGTGGTGGAGGGGTTTTTGAATCAAATTGACCTCCAGCGCTTGATGGATAAGCGCTATAAGCTATCAAATCAGGAGCATTCCGGTGCGATGACCTGGTGCCTTGATGTGCCGGCCGATGCCGCCACCGACGCCCTCAACACCCTGGCCGCAGCCCTGCGCGAAGCGGACCTGTGTGGCCCCTGGCGCGACGAGCAACTGGCCGTGTGCAACCCAGAGGGCGAGCGGGTGGGCACGGTGGAGCGCGGCGCCGTGCGTGTGCTGGGCGTTGCCACCCGCGCCGTGCACCTGGTGGGCCTGGCGCCCGACGGCCGCATGTGGGTGCAAAAGCGTGCGATGAGCAAGCCCACCAACCCCGGCCTGTGGGACACGCTCATGGGCGGCATGGTCTCGGCCGCCGACACGCTGCCAGAGGCGCTGGCGCGCGAAACCTGGGAAGAGGCGGGCCTCAAGGTGGACGCGCTGCACGGTGTGCGCCACGGCGGCCATGTGGACTTCAGCCGCACGAGCCGCGAGGGTGGCGGCGCGGGCCATATGCGCGAGCGCATCGACTGGTTTTGCGCCCAGGTGCCCGAGGGCATGGAACCCGCCAACCAGGACGGCGAGGTCGAACGCTTCGAACTACTGACCCTGGACACCGTGCGCCAGCGCGTGGCGCAAGGCCAGTTCACGCCAGAGGCGGGGCTGGTGATCGCGGGGTTTCTGGGGGCGTGATGGGGGCGCATGTCCCCTTGGCCTTCCAATAGACAAAACAACCGTTCCGGCTGAGCCTGTCGAAGTCCTGTGCGGCGCTTCGACAGGCTCAGCGTGAACGGCTTTTGTCGGTTTGAAAGTGCTTTCCGCTCAGCTGGGGTCCACCATGGTCTTGAGCCGACTGGGTGCCAGCGCCCCGGCCGATTCAAGGATGGGGTAGGCCACCGAGCACAGCAGCGAGTTGATGCGCTTCAAGTCGCTGATCAGGTCAATGTGCAGCGAACTGGTCTCGATGCTCTGCACGGTGTTGTCGGACAGGCGCGCCAGGTGGGTGACCGAATAGGCGTGCTCCAGGTCGCGAAAACGGGCCTTCTCCTCCAGCAGCTTTTGCGCATCGCGCACGCTGCCGTTGAGGAACACGCTCATCGCCAGCCGCAGGTTGTCGATCAGGCGGGCGTGCAGCTCGTTGATCTCGTCCATGCCCGCCACGGAGAACTGGCGGCCCTTCTTGATCTTCTTGTCCTCGATGTCGATCAGCACGCGCTCGATGATGTCGCCGATCTGCTCCATGTTGATGGTGAAGCTGATGATGTCGGCCCAGCGGCGGCCCTCGCGCTCGTCCAGGGCTTCGCGCGAGATCTTGGTCATGTAGTACTTGATGGCCGAGTACAGGTCGTCCACCTCGTCGTCGAGCTTGCGCAGGTCTTCGGCAAGCTGCAGGTCGTCCGTCTGGATCACCTTGTGCAGGCCGCGCAGCATGGACTCGACCACGTCCGCCTGGTGCAGCGCCTCGCGCGCCGCGCACGAGATGGCCAGCGAAGGCGTGGCCAGGGCCGAGGGGTCCAGGTGCTGGGGCCGCGAGCCCGCGGCCGCCGATTTTTCAGAGGGCAGCAGTCGCTGCACGGTACGGGCCACGGTGCCGGTGAGGCCGATGCACACAATGCCCACCACCGTGTTGAACGCCAGGTGGAACAGCACCACCAGCGTGGCGGTCTCGGGCACGTAAGGGCGCACATGCTGCAACCACAGCCCGGTGAGCGGCGCCATGATGACCACGCCGATGATCTTGAAGAACAGATTGCCTAGCGGCACCTGGCGGGTCTGCACGTCGGCCTTCATGGTGGTCAGCACGGCCAGCACGCCGCTGCCCAGGTTGGCGCCCAGCACCAGGCCCAGCGCCACATCGGCCGGGATACCGCCCGAGCCCGCCAGCGCGGCCGTGAGCAGCACCGTGGCCAGGCTGGAATAGGCCACGATGGCCAGCAGCGCGCCGGTGAAAATCTCCAGCAACAAATCGCTGGTGAGCGCGCCGAGCAGCGTGCGCACCGTGGGCGACTGTGTGAGTACGGTGGTGGATTCGGTGATCAGGCGCAGCGCCAGCAGCATCAGCCCCAGGCCGATGAGCACACGCCCCACACGGCCCACGGCCGTGCCCTTGCGCGCGGTGAACAGCACCACGCCCACGAAGATGAGCAAGGGCGACAGCCAGGACAGATCAAGCGAGAACACCACGGCCATCACGCTGGTGCCCACGTCGGCCCCCAGCATCACCGCCAGCGCGGCAGGTAGCCCCACCAGGCCCTGGCCCACGAACGAGGACACGATGAGCGCCGTGGCCGTGCTCGACTGCACCACGGCCGTCACCCCGATGCCCGACAGCACGGCCGTGAACCGGTTGCTGACGCTGTGCGCAATGAGATGGCGCAGGTTGGCGCCAAACACGCTCAGAATGCCGGTGCGCACCAGGTGGGTGCCCCAGATCAGCAGCGAGACGGCTGCCAGCAGATTCAAAAGATGCTTCATGAAAAACCGTTGTGTTTCTTCTTATTGAGTCGGCATTTTGAACTTGAAACACCCGTTCGGGCGGAGCTTGTCGAAGCCTTGCGCAGCGCTTCGACCCTTCGACAGGCTCAGGACAGGCAAGCTCAGCCCGAATGGTTTCAAGTGAGTTGATGCCGACTCAATATTTTCTTGCGACGTGCTGAGAGTGGTTTGCACCCGGCCCGCAGGTGCCTGGTTCTAAGAACGGCTGCCCGTGCTGCGGCGTTTACCGTTGCGGCTGCCAGGGGCGCCAGGGCGTACCACTCACTGTCACAAAACTGTCATACAAGCATACTCCTGATTCCATAGCGCGGCACGGATGTCCCTGTTGGCGCTGGGGCGCGTGGGCCGAACCAGCCCGCAAAAAGGAAACGGCCCGCGTGTTGCGGGCCGTCGGCAGGGTGGTGCTTCGAAGGATTCAGCGCTCGCGCCGCATCCGCAGCAGCTCATCCAGGATCAGGCAGACCGCCCCCACGCTGATGGCAGTGTCGGCCAGGTTGAAGGCCGGGAAATGGCCGCCGTGGAAGATGCCCGAGAGGAAGTTCCAGTGGAAATCCAGAAAATCCACCACGTAGCCGTGCATGAGCCGGTCCACCACATTGCCCACCGCACCCCCGAGGATGCTGGCCAGCGAAAAGCAGAACAGCTTTTGCCCAGGGTGCGCACGCAATTGCCACACGATGAACACCGTGGCCACCGCGCCGATGCCGGTGAACAGCCAACGCTGCCAGCCGCCCGCGTTCGACAAGAACGAGAACGCAGCCCCCGTGTTGTGGGCCCGCACGATGTTGAAGAAGCTGGTGATGAACGTGGAGTCACCCAGCCGGTAGTTGTCGAGGATCAGCGTCTTGGTGACCTGGTCGGCTACCAGCAGCAGCACGGCCCAGGCGAGCCAGGGCCAGATGCTGGCGCCGGAGCGCCCGTTCTGCGAAGCGCCAGCCATCAGGCGTGCGTCCGGTGCTCACCGGTGCCAAACAGGTTGCTGGTGCAGCGGCCACAAATGGTGGGGTGGGCCGCATCCTGGCCCACGTCGCTGCGGTAGTGCCAGCAGCGCTCGCACTTGGCATCAGAACTGGGTTTGACGCTGATCTGTAAAGCGCTACCAGCTACCAATTCGATAGCGGATGTGATGAAGACGAACTTCAGGTCATCGCCCAGGCTGGCCAGCAGCGCATGGTCCTCGGGTGCGGCCGTGAGCGTCACGTTGGCCTGCAGCGAGGAGCCCACCAGGCCCTCGGCGCGCAGCGTCTCGATCTCTTTGTTCACCACGTCGCGGATCTCGCACAGGCGCGCCCACTTGGCCAGCAGGCCTTCGTCGGCACCAGCGATGGAGCCGTAGGTCTCCAGGAAGATGGAGTCGGAGTGGCCGAACACCTTCCAGGCCTCTTCGGCCGTGAACGAGAGGAACGGCGCCATCCAGCGCAGCATGCCGTGTGTGATGTGGTACAGCGCCGTTTGTGCGCTGCGGCGCGCCAGGCTCTTGGGCGCGGTGGTGTAGAGGCGGTCTTTCAGCACATCGAGGTAGAAGCCACCCAGGTCTTCCGAGCAGTAGAGCTGCAGCTTGGCCACCACGGGGTGGAACTCGTAGACCTTGTAGTGCGCGAGCACGGTGGCCTGGAACTCGGCCGCGCGCGTGAGCGCGTAGCGGTCGATCTCCAGCATCTGGTCGAACGGCACGGCGTCCTTGGCGGGGTCGAAGTCGCTCACATTGGCCAGCAAGAAGCGCAGCGTGTTGCGGATGCGGCGGTAGGCGTCCACCACGCGCGCCAGGATTTTGTCGTCGCCCGCGATGTCACCCGAGTAGTCGCTGGCGGCCACCCACAGGCGGATGATCTCGGCGCCCAGCTTCTTGTTGATCTCCTGCGGGTCGATGCCGTTGCCCAGCGACTTGCTCATCTTGCGGCCCTGGCTGTCCACGGTGAAGCCGTGGGTCAGCAGGCCCTTGTAGGGCGCGCGGCCTTCCAGCGCGCTGGCCAAGAGCAGCGAGCTGTGGAACCAGCCGCGGTGTTGGTCATGGCCTTCCAGGTACAGGTCGGCCTCGGGGCCGGTGTCGTGGTGCACGCCGGGGTGTGTGCCACGCAGCACGTGGAAGAAGGTGGAGCCCGAGTCGAACCACACCTCCAGGATGTCGGTGCTCTTGGTGTAGCAGACGGCGTCCTCGGCGCCCAGGATCTCCTCGGCCGTCACGCGGCTCCAGGCCTCGATGCCGCCCTTTTCCACGATGTCGGCGGCCTGGTCCATGATCTCCATGGTGCGTGGGTGCAGCTCGCCCGAATCCTTGTGCAAGAAGAACGGGATGGGCACGCCCCAGCTGCGCTGGCGCGAGATGCACCAGTCGGGCCGCCCGGCGATCATGTCGTGCAGGCGGGCCTGGCCGTTCTCTGGGTAGAAGCTGGTGTGCTCGATGGCGTCCAGCGCGATCTGGCGCAGCGTCTTGGCGGGCTTGTCGCCTGCCTTGGTGAACACGCCTTCGCCTTCGTCCATGCGGATGAACCACTGGGCCGCTGCGCGGTAGATCACCGGCGTCTTGTGGCGCCAGCAGTGTGGATAGCTGTGGGTGATGTCCTTGGAGGCCATCAGGCGGCCTGCATTGCGCAGCGCCTCGATGATGACGGGCACGGCCTTCCAGATGTGCTGGCCGCCAAACAGCGGGAAGTCGGCCGCGTAGGTGCCGTTGCCCTGCACGGGGTTCAGGATGTCGTCCAGCGCCAGGCCGTTGGCGCGGCAGGAGTTGAAATCCTCCAGGCCGTAGGCGGGCGAGGAGTGCACGATACCCGTGCCGTCGTCCGCGGTGGCGTAGTCGGCCAGGTACACGGGCGACAGGCGGCGGTAGCCTGCATCCACGTCGTACAGCGGGTGCTCGAATTCGAGCCCGCCCAGGTTTTTGCCGAGGGTGGTGGCGACCACGCTGCCGGTGAGGCCGTAGCGCTCCAGGCACGAGGCGACCAGGGGTTCAGCCACCAGAAGCAGGCGCTCGCCCGCGTCCACCAGCGCGTAGCTGATCTCGGGGTTCAGGTTCAGCGCCTGGTTGGCGGGGATGGTCCAGGCGGTGGTGGTCCAGATCACCACGAAGGCGTCTTTTGCCAGCGCGGGCAGGCCGAAGGCGGCGGCCAGCTTGGCAGGCTCGTGCGCCTTGAAAGCCGCATCGAGCGTGGTGCTCTTCTTGTCGGCGTATTCGATCTCGAACTCGGCCAGCGAGCTGCCGCAGTCAAAGCACCAGTACACGGGCTTGAGGCCCCGGTAAACGAAGCCACGTTCCATCACGCGCTTGAAGGCGCGCAACTCGCCCGCCTCGTTGGCGAAGTTCATGGTTTTGTAGGGGTTGTCCCATTCGCCCAGCACGCCCAGGCGTTTGAAGTCGACCATCTGCTGCGCGATCTGCTCGGTGGCATAGGCGCGGCTCTTGGCCTGCATGTCGTCGCGGCTGAGGTTGCGGCCGTATTTCTTCTCGATCGCGTTCTCGATCGGCAGGCCGTGGCAGTCCCAGCCGGGCACGTACAGCGCGTCGAAGCCTTCGAGCTGGCGCGCCTTGGTGATCATGTCCTTCAAGATCTTGTTGACCGCGTGGCCCATGTGGATCTGGCCGTTGGCGTAGGGCGGGCCGTCGTGCAGGATGAACTTGGGCGCGCCCTGGCGTGCGTCGCGCAGGCGCTTGTAGATGCCTTTTTCATCCCATTCCTTCACCCAGCCCGGCTCGCGCTTGGGCAGGTCGCCGCGCATGGGGAAAGGGGTGTCGGGCAGATTCAGGGTGCTGCGGTAGTCCGTGGCGGTGGATTCGGTGGTACTGGCGTTGTCGGACATGAGGGAGCCTTAAAACGGGGCATTCCGGGGCAGGCCCGGAGCAAAACGGGGAAAGAGGAGGCGTATCGGAGGTGTGTAGTGCCTGCCGTGCAGGCGCTGCGCAGGCAGCCCCCTCAAATTCGGTCGCGCGTGGTCTGGCGCCGGGTCTCGGAGTGGTTGTTGGGAGCGTGGGCCGACGCAAAGAAGGCGCGTGCGTCCGCGCAGTCCTTGGCGATGCCTGCCGTCAGGGCATCCAGACCGTCGTATTTGAGCTCGTCGTGCAGTTTGTGCAGCAGTTCCACCCGCACGATTTTACCGTATGCCCCTTCGGCCCCCAGTTCGGCGGGCCATTGCAGGCAATGGGTTTCCAGCAACACGCGGCCGCCGTTGACGTCGTTCGGATCCAGCGAGGGGCGCACGCCCAGGTTGGCCACCCCCGGCAGCGGGGTGTCAGAGAGGCCGTGCACCAGCACAGCGAAGATGCCGCTGGCGGCAGGCTTCCAGTGCGCAAAGCGCAGGTTCAGGGTGCGAAAGCCGTTGCCCGCACCCGCTGCGGTGGCGCCCAGCTCGCGCCCCAGCTTGCGGCCATGCACTACATGGCCGCTGATGGTGTAGGGCCGCCCCAGCAGGCGCGCGGCGGCCTCCATGTCGCCCTCGGAAAGCGCTTGCCGCACTGCAGAGCTGGAAACACGCAGTCCGTGCACCTCATAGCTGTTCATGCGCGCCACGTCAAAGCCCTGGCGCTGGCCCGCCGCGTCCAGCATGGCGTAGTCGCCCGCGCGCTGGCGGCCAAAGCGGAAATCGTCGCCCACCAGCACGTAGCGGACGCCCAGGCCCCGCACCAGCACCTCGTCGATGAACGCCTGGGGCGACTGTGCGGCCAGTGCTGCGTCAAACGGTAGCACCACGGTTTGCTGCACGCCGCAGCGCTCCAGCTCGGTGAGCTTGTCGCGCAGCGTGCCGATGCGCGCGGGCGCGAGGTCAGGCTTGTGGTGCGCCCCTGCAAAATAGTCGCGCGGATGGGGCTCGAAGGTGAGCACGCAGCTTTCCACCCCCCGGTGGGCCGCCTCGTTGTTCAGCAGGGCCAGCATGGCCTGGTGGCCCCGGTGCACGCCATCGAAGTTGCCAATGGTCAGCGCACAGGCGTCAGCGATGCCTGGGTGGTGGAATCCGCGAAAGATCTTCATCGGTTTGTTATCTTTTTGATAGCACTATGCGCAGGTACATCAAGCGCAAGACGCCAATTTGTCATCAAAACAGAGTATATTGTGATCCACGGGCAGCCCGGTGCAAGGCTGCCCGCGAGACATCTGCGTTCCGAATCCTTGTGTACTTTGCGTTCCAGGAGGCGTGTTTTGAAGGTCTTGAAGCTGTCGGCCCAAGGGCTGCCCCAATCGTGGATTTCGCTCGAACAAGCGGTGATTCATTACGCCGCGGGTGAAGTGCGCTGGGAATCCGGCGCCCAGATCGCCCGGTTCCGGGGCGGGCACAACGCCATCACGGGCGAGCAGTCGGTGATTGCCATCAACAGCATCATCGGCACCAAGGGCGTGCCCAGCATCAATCCGTTCGATCTGAAGCCCAGCCTGACCAACGGCAAACTTTTTGCCCGCGACCGCAATGTGTGCGCCTACTGCGGCGGGCACTTTCATGAAGAAGCCCTGACCCGCGAACACATCGTGCCCTTTGCCCGCAACGGGCAGGACCACTGGATGAACGTGGTGACGGCCTGCCGCCCCTGCAATCACCGCAAGGGGCCGCGCACGCCCGAGCAGGCGCATATGCCGCTGCTGTATGCACCCTACATACCCAGCCTGTGGGAAGACTTCATTTTGCGCAACCGGCGCATCCTGGCCGACCAGATGGATTTTCTGATGGCGCATGTGCCCAAGTCGTCACGCCTCTTGGCGTGACGCGGGGCAACAGAGGGGCGTCGTCTAGTCCGATCGCCCCGCCAGCCTTCAAGCAGGCTTGTGCGCCGTGACGATGAAGCCGTGCACCGGCTGGTGGTTTTCGTGGCGCAGCACGGTGTCTTCGACCTCCACCGTATCAAAACCTGCGGCTTTGCACAGGGCTTCGGCGTGGCTGCGCTTGTGCGCGTAGCGCCCGCTGGGCAGCAAAGCCAGATCGGGCCCGGTTTCGTCAGCCACTTCGCAGGAGAAGATCAAGACCCCATCGGATGCCAGAACGCGGTAGGCGTTGGGAATGGCCTCGGTCAGGTCGCCTGCGTAGATGAACACGTCCAGCGCCGCGATGGCCTGGAAGAGCCCCTCGGGTGTATCGCGCAGGGCGTCGTGCAGGTTGACCGTGTGAAAACGGTCGTACACGTTGTGGCGGGCTGCCTGCTCGATCATTTTCATCGACAGGTCCACGCCGAGGAGGGCGCCGTCCAGGCGGCCCAGGCACACGCCCAGCAAGCCCGTGCCGCACCCGAGGTCAAGCACGTTGAGCTTCTTGTCGGGGTGGCGGGCCAGGATCTTGTCGGCGACCTGCTTGGGCAACTGGTACTTCAGGCTGCGCACCATGTGCATGTCGTAGAACTCGGCCATGCCGTCGAACAGGGGGCGTGTCAGCTCCGCTGGCTGCTGGGCCGGTGTTTCACCGCGCGCGAGCTCGGCGTAGTACTGATAGACCGCGTCTTCGGGGGCCAGCCCCAGCAGGGTTTCTGCGTTCGCACGGGCGTCCGTAGGCTTGCCTGCGGCAATGAGGGCTTGCACGCGCCCGGTGAGTGATTGGTGGTCGGCCGGGTTTTCGTCCACCAGGGCGCTCCACAGCGCCAGGGATTCGTCGTGCTGGCCTTGATCGCTCAGGTCGCGCGCCAACAGGCGGCGCAGTGCCACGTCGCCCGGCACCAACTCCAGGCCCCGGCGCAGGTGGCGCACGGCCATTTCGGTGTGGCCCGCACGGTGGGCGATGTCGATGACGCCCGCCAGCACCTGCAGGTTCTTGGGTTCCAGCGCAGCTACCTTTTCAGCGGTTTCCACGGCTTCCTTGAACTGGTTCTGGCGGGCCAGCAGCAAGGCCAACTCCAGCAGGCCAGGGCCCCAGTCGGGCGCCAGGGCGACGGACTTGCGCAGGGCCTCGAAGGCGCCATTGACGTTGCCGGATTTTTCGGCCATCAAGCCCGCCAGCATGAAGACGCGGGCATCGCCAGGTGACTTCTTCTGTGCCTTGTTCAGGGTTTCGGCAGCTTGCTTGAGTTCGCCCTTGGCGATCTGGGTGTGCGCGATTTCAAGGTACTGGCGGATGGGATCTGTGGGGGAAATGGTGGCGCTCATAAAAAGAGGAAAAAGACGCAAGGCGCGGCAAACGCTGTACGAGGTTGCCAGTGGTAGATGCGGAATTATCAACGGATTGGTCCAAGTGGCATCTTCGCGCCAACTTGGCTGTGCAACTCATGGCCATGGGCGTGGAGTGTCGCCGTGGCATGTCCTGGTGTGTCAACGGGCTGGTGGGTGTATTCCGAGTGACAGCAGTTTCTATGTAACTGTGAACAATTGCAAAAAGCGGATATTGAAATAGTCAAGTTCTTTATGTGCCTGAGTGTGTAATTTGTTTTTATATGTAAGATATTTTAGATTGTCATTGTTTTGTCACAATATTGTCACATTTGCAAACTGCCTGGCATGCGGGTTGGCAATGGTTGCGCAGGTTGGAGCGTTTTTTGGCAACGAGGCGGCCAACATGGCTTGCAAGTCTGTGGTGTTTGGGACGTGGAGCGTGCGTTTCGCGAAACGGCGGTTCACTTTTTTGAATCAATTGGGTGAGAGATTGAAAATGACTGTTGCTGATGCTTGGCGGGGTGGAAGTCGCTGGAAGCATGTGAGGGCTGCAATGGCTCTGGCTGTGTCCTTGGTGGGAGTGCAACAAGTGGCTGCGCAGACCTGTCAGCCCGACAAGCTCTATGACAACATGATCAGTTCCTACCATTCATCGCTTGCGCAGCGCACCGATGGCTCCTGGGTTGGCTGGGGGGCACGCATGGGGCCTTTGGGTGGAGACAACACTAGCGATCCCTATGTTTACGATGGAAACTCCGTAGGACGTCCGCTCGACATCATTGATGGGGGAACCTGGGCACATGGTGCAAGTCGGCTCGGGGGTAGCGCGCCGTTGCTGATAACGGCAGGTAGCGACGGCTCAGCCTATGAGCAAGTCATTGCGTTGACTGCCTCGGGGCTTTTTGCTTGGGGAAATGAAGATTCCGTATTGAACCCTGTCAACAAAGCTGGCGATGTCGCCGGTCCGGTGGCCGTAGGTGGCAAGGCGGATGGTCTGCCGCCTAATGTGAACCCTGACGACGTGGCGCAGATTTTTGCTACCCACGCACTGCTGGCCTTGGTCACCAAATCCGATAAAGGCGGGGAAGTGTGGGTGTTGGTCAATGGCTCCACCAGACATGCCATGCGCGGTGATGGCTCCAGCGATGCCGCCGGGGACAATATCTGGCATCGTGTGCGCACCAACGCTAACGGTAACCCGGTGTTGAAAGATGTCGTTGCCTTGCGTGGCCAAGTGGGTAGCAGCAATAGCAGCCCCACCGGAGCGCTGATGGTGCAGACCAGTGATGGCAAACTTTATGCGTGGGGTGCGACGCCTTATTTCGGCAACGGCGCCAGTGCCGCTTCCACTAGCTACGCAACGCCCATGACCCTGCCGCAGGAGGGGGGCGTGAACATTACGCCCAAAATGATCGGCGTGACGGTTGGCAGCACTATGTTTGTTCTCTCCTCCACGGGGACGCTGTACTCGGTGGGGGGCAACGAACGCCGCCAATTGGGGCAGAACATTGATCAAACGACGCCGGAGGTGAATAGCTGGGGAGTTGTCAAACTGTTCACTGATGGTGTGGGTGCAAGCTCCTTGAGGGGGCAGGTGAAGTTGTTCAGTGTTCAGGAGCATGACGCAGAATATGCCGCCGGTGCGTTGATCACCAACGATGGCACGCTTTACACCTGGGGTAGAAACAGTGGCCGCATGATTGGTCGGTATACCACTGCAGGTGGCACGAACCTGACCACAGGAAGCTTTCACGTGGGCATTCCAGAAATGGGAACCGCCTATACAAATGGGCTACCGACGGCCCATGCGCCCAATACCATCAAGGCTCAAATGGTTGAAGTGGGCGGCCACACCACGGTGTTCCAGCCCCAAAGCAGTCCGCAGTTCTGCTACGTTGGGCACCAGATCAAGGGAAGCATGGGCGATGGGTTCATGGGTGATGAGGATCAGGATTATTTCAATTGCCAGGCCACGCCGGTTTTGAATATCTGCGGCTCGACCGGCTTTGATTACGGTGATGTACCCAAGGGGTATGAAAACGGCGGTGGTGCCAATCAAGCCATGCATTTCTACGCCAGCGGTGGCGTGAATCCGAGCAACAACCCTTTGTTCCTTGGCACCAGGGCGCCCCAGCAGAACGACGCCACTCCTAAAAATGTCGTGAGCGGTACCAAGAATGTGGGGCAATTTGGCGACTACATCGCCAGCCCGACGGTGATTCTGGAGGAGGACGGGATTTTTGAAACGGAAGTTAATGGTGGTGGCTTTTTTGCGGTCACGCCTGGCGATGAGCTGTCCACCATTCTGGATACCGCGACCAGTTACAGCCTGAGGGTGCGTTACACCAACACGACCAAGGACTCCAGCAACGTTGACGTTGCCGGCACCATTCACGCGTGGGTGGACTGGAACAACAACGGTGTTTTTGAAACCGGCGAGTACGCATCCGCAGTTGCGGCCGCTAATACACCAGGCGGCCAGGCCACCCTCACCTGGAATAGCCTCACAGGATTGACAGAGGGCTATCGCTACATACGCCTACGCATTACCACCAAGACGGCTGGTGATCCCAATTTCAATGCACAGTTTCCCGCCGGCAACGTAACAATTCGCGCGAGTGAGGACTCCAGGGCGTTGGGTTTTGCCATGGATGGCGAAATCGAGGACCACCGCGTGCGCGTTGTTCAAGCAAACGGCGCCGTCAACGCCCCGCCCGTAGCGGTCAGTGTCAACACCGCGCCCATAGGTCTTGGCACTACGGCGCAGCGCTTGCTGCTGCCGGCCTCCACCAATCCTGCACCCATGAATGGCACCGATAGCGACGGCACCGTGGTGGCCTACCGCATCATGACCCTGCCTGCCAACGGTACTTTGTACTATCTAAACGGCGCTGTTCCGGTGGCTATTACCAGCCTTCCCGCCGGAGGCATGCCCGTGGACGCCACGACGGAACTGTGGTTTGCCAGTACTGCTGCCGCGGCTTCATCGTTCACTTTCAAGGCCATCGACGACGATAGCGATGAGTCAAGCGCTACGGCGACTTACACCATCCCGAAGGTATTGATCGATGCGATCAATGACACGGTGAATGTGTCTATCGGAACGCCAACGGTGGTTACTAGCGTGTCAGGCAATGACACGGCTGAGTTGTATGGAGCCAACGGCTCACCCACAGGGCCTTCGCCGCAGTTTTCCATCACGGGCAGCACGAATGGCGCCAATGGCACAGTGACATGCAGCAGTGTGGCCGGTACATGCACTTACACGCCCAACAACCCCGCCGCCCACGGCACTGACACCTATGAGTACACCATTTGCCTGACGAATAACCCAAGAGTGTGTGACCGCGGTGTGGTGACGGTCAGGGTTGGCAACGGAGGCATTGTGGTTTCGGCGACGCCATCAGCGATTCCGGCAAACAACCCGCTAGCGCTTCTGGCGGCCACGTTGGCCATCATGGGCCTGGTGGCCCGTCGCCAATACAAACGCAAGCGCTGAGCGCACTTCCTAGGCCTCACGCCATCATGTCCGGCGTGAGGCTTGGGTCGTGGAGCCTGAAAGCCAGCCGTACCTCGTGCGCGGCTGGCTTTTTTGTGTGCCAGACGCGGTTCACTTTCGTTTCATCAGGGTGTAAAAAACCCCGCAGACCATCTTGAGTCTGCGGGGCCGGGTGCCGCATTGCAAAGATGCGGCCGGTAGAGAGTGCGCTGTGTATTTGGTTTAAGCGAACACGCCCGCCGTGTCCTGCATCCGCGCCGACACCTCGCCCAGGTGGTGCAGGGTGTCGCCAAAGGTCATTTCAAGCTGTGTGAGCTTCTTGAAGTAGTGGCTGCCGATGTATTCGTCGGTCACGCCGATGCCGCCGTGCAACTGCACGGCCTGCTGGCCCACGAAGCGCATGGATTGGCCCAGTTGCACCTTGGCGCGGGCCATGGCGGCGCGGCGTTCGGCGGTGGGGGCGTTCAGTTTGAGGCTGGCGTAATAGCTCATCGAGCGGGCCAGCTCCAGCTGCATCTTCATGTCGGCCACGCGGTGGCGCAGGGCCTGGAAGCTGGCGATGAACACGCCGAACTGCTTGCGCTGGTTCATGTATTCGACGGTGAGTGCCACTGTTTTGTCCATCACGCCCACGGCTTCGGCGCAGGTGGCGGCGATGCCGGTGTCCACCGCCAGCTCCAGCGCGGCCAGGCCGTCGGTGGTGATGAGCGTGGCGGCGGCGTTGTCCATCACCACTTCGGCGGCGCGGCTGCCGTCCTGCGTGAGGTAGCCGCGTGTGGCCACGCCGTCGGCATCGCGTTCCACCAGGAAGAGTGCAATTTTTCCGTCCAACTGCGCGGGCACGATGAAGGCGTCGGCCTGGTCGCCCGCAGGCACTATGCTTTTGCTAGCTGTTAGCGTGTATCCAGATTGCGCTGGTGCCGCTTTTGCCTCGCAAACATCGAGGCGGTAGCGCGCCTTGCGCTCTTGGTAGGCCAGCACCACCAGGGCTTCGCCGCTGGCGATGCGGGGCAGCCAGGCCGATTGCACAGCGGCGGGTGCGTAGGCGCTGAGCACGCTGCTGGCGATGAAGGCCTGGGCAAGAGGCTCCAGCACCATGCCACGGCCCAGCTCCTCGGCCACCACCATGGCGTCGATGGCGCCCTGGCCCAGGCCACCTTGGGCCTCGGGCACGGTCAGGGCGGTCAGGCCCAGCTCGGCCAGTTCGCCCCAGGCGGCGCGGTCAAAGCCACCGGCCTCGACGGCGGCGCGGCGGCGCTCAAACGTGTAGCCCTTGTCCACCCACTTGCGCACGGCGTCGCGCAGTTGTTCCTGGTCGTCAGAAAAATCGAAATCCATGTTCTTGTCTCCTTAGCCGAGGACGGTCTGAGCCACGATGTTGCGTTGAACTTCATTGCTGCCACCGTAAATGGTGGTCTTGCGCAGGTTGAAGTAGGTGGACGCCAGCGGCGCATTGGCGGTCACGCCGCCAGGGAAGTTGCCTTGCCAGCCCGCTTCCATGGCCTCTTCGATGAAGGGCAGGCTGAAGGGGCCTGCGGCCAGCATCATCAGCTCGGCATAACGCTGCTGGATCTCGCTGCCCTTGATCTTGAGCAGGCCTGCGATGTCGAGCGAGTTCTTGCCCGATTTTTCGGCCGAGAGCACGCGCAGCACCAGCATTTCCAGCGCCACGACGTCCACTTCGAGCAGCGCGATCTGGTCGCGAAAGCGCTGGTCGTCCCACAGACCTTCGGTTTTGGCGATGCGTTTCAGGCGCTCCAGCTCGCGTTTGCTGCGGTTCACGTCGGCGATGTTGGTGCGCTCGTGGCTGAGCAGGTGCTTGGCGTAGGTCCAGCCCTTGTTTTCTTCGCCGATCAGGTTCTCGGCGGGCACTTCGACGTTGTCGAAGAACACTTCATTTACCTCGCACTCGCCATCGAGCAGTTTGATCGGGCGCACGGTGACGCCCTTGGACTTCATGTCCAGCAGCAAAAAGGAGATGCCTGTTTGCGGTTTGCCCTCGGTGCTGGTGCGCACCAGGTTGAACATCCAGTCGCCATACTGGCCCAGCGTGGTCCAGGTTTTCTGGCCGTTCACGATGTACTTGTCGCCCACGCGCTCGGCGCGGGTTTTGACGCTGGCCAGGTCCGAGCCCGAGCCTGGTTCGCTGTAGCCCTGGCTCCACCAGACTTCGCCGCTGGCGATACCGGGCAAAAAGCGCTTTTGCTGTTCGGCATTGCCAAATGCCATGATCACCGGCGCCACCATCACGGGGCCAAAAGGGATGATGCGCGGTGCGCCAGCCAGGGCGCATTCTTCTTCAAACAAGTGCTTTTGCACGGCCGTCCAGCCGGGGCCTCCAAACTCTTTGGGCCAGCCAAAGCCGAGCCAGCCTTTTTTGCCCAAAATTTTGGCCCAGCCCTGCATGTCTGCGCGGGTCAGGCGCAGGGCGTTGTGCACCTTGTGCGAGATTTCCTGGGGCAGGTTGGCGTGAACCCATGCGCGAACTTCATCGCGGAAGGCCTGTTCTTCGGGGGTGAATGCGAGATCCATACGGCTTGTCTCCTGAGAATTTCTATTTGTAGCACGGTCGTTCGTTTTATTCCTGTCCGGGTGGCGACATGGGCGCTGAATCGGCGGAAATGCCCAGCTCAGAACACAGCCGCTGCACCGTGGCCTTCAGGCCAGCAACTTCGGCCTCCAGCGCATCCACCCGGGCCTGCAAGGCGGCCGATGTGCCGCCCCCGTTGCTTGCGGTGGGGGCGCTGGCGCTGGTATCCACCGGCCCACACATCAGATGTGCCCAGCGCTGCTCACGGGCACCGGGCGCGCGGGGCAGTTGCACAACCAGCGGGCCGCCTTTTTCAGCGCTGCGTTCCTGCAGTTCGTCGAGGAAGGCCTCGACCGACGAAATGTCCGCAAACCGGTACCAGCGCTCGGCGTTGATGCGCAACTCGCCCGCCGTCTGCGGGCCGCGCAGCATCAAAAGGCCCAGCAGCACGGCCGACTGCTCGGGCACACCCACGCCGCGCTGGAAGTTGTGCTCCCAGCGCGTGGTGCGGTTGCCGCTGGTCTCGAACGCCAGGGTCAGCAGCTTGAGCGAGTCCAGCGCCTCTTGTGCCTCTGCGTCGCTCAGGGTCATCACCGGGTCGCGGCTGGTCTTCTGGTTGCAGCCGGTCAGCAGGCCGTTGAGCGACATGGGGTAGCTGTCGGGCACGGTGCGGGCTTTTTCCATCAGCGTGGCGAGCACACGGGCTTCGTGGGGGGTGAGGGGGCGGGTGGTGGGGTCGAAGGGCATGGCTGGGATAATTCGCTGCAAATGAAGAACATCGTGATTTTGATCTCAGGCGGGGGCTCCAACATGGCCACCATCGTCCGCACCGCACAACAAGAGAACTGGGCACAACGCTACGGTGCCCGCGTGGCCGCCGTGATCAGCAACAAACCCGATGCCGCCGGGCTGGTCTTTGCGCGGGAGCAGGGCATTGCCGCCGAGGCGCTGGACCACAAGGCCTTCGCCAGCCGCGAGGCCTTCGATACCGAACTGGCCGCCACCATCGACCGCCACCAGCCCGCCCTGGTGGTGCTGGCGGGGTTCATGCGCATCCTCACGCCGGGCTTTGTGGCGCACTACGCGGGGCGGCTGATCAACATCCACCCCTCGTTGCTGCCCGCCTTCACCGGGTTGCACACGCACCAGCGCGCCATCGACGCAGGCTGCAAGTTTGCGGGCGTCACCGTGCATCAGGTGACGGCCGAGCTGGACGTGGGCCCCATCCTCGACCAGGCCGTGGTGCCCGTGCTGCCAAACGACACGGCCGAGACGCTGGCGGCACGCGTGCTCACGCAAGAGCATGTGATCTACCCGCGCGCCGTGCGGGCGCTGGTTCAGGTGTTGTGAGTAGTCGATTTAATCAAAAATGATAGCTGCTTGCGCTTGATGAATAAGCGCTAGAGCCTGTTTTCATTCAAATTTCCGCGCTGTCCGGGCTATCGCCGCAGCGCTCGAAGCGCGGCCGCAGCACGCCGTCCACCAGTACCTGCTCCTCAAACATGGCAGCAGGCCGCACCCACAGGCCGCGCTGGCCGTAGAGCGCGCGGTACAGCGTCATGGGCTCCAGGGATTCACTGTGGCGCACGGTGTCGATCACCTCGTAAAGCATGCCTTTGTAGTGGCGGTACAGGCCGGGGGGCGTGTGGATGAGGGCGGGCAGGTCTTCGTCGGTCATGGGGGTGTGGATGGTGAATGGTTAGGATGCTGTCTTAAACCAAAGAGTGAGGGATGCCGTGGATCAGGCAGATTTTGTGCATTTGGTGCGCATGAGCGAGCATGCCAGTGCGGACAACAGCCGTGCCTACCGCCGCAGCGTGGCCGCGTTTGCCGCGTTGGGCTATGCGTGGGTGCTGGGGTGCCTGGCGCTGGCCGTGGGTATTTTGGCGTGGGTGGTGCCGCAGATGCTGCAAGGGCGCTTTCGCTTCGCCATGGTGTGGGCCCTGCTGGGGGCGGGCGGGCTGCTGTGGGTCAGCCTGCGGGCATTGTGGGTGCGTCTTGACGAGCCTGAGGGGGAGCAGATCACGGCACTGGATGCGCCGGACCTGTTCGAGGCGCTGGAGCGTATCCGCCGCAAGATCAAGGGGCCGCATATTCACAAGGTCACGCTCAACGACGAGTTCAACGCCAGCATCCAGCAGTTGCCGCGTTTTGGCCTGCTGGGCGGCGCTGTCAACCACCTGAGCATTGGCCTGCCCCTGCTGATGGCGCTGGACCGGCCGCGTTTTTTGGCCGTGCTGGCCCATGAATACGGCCACTTGCGCGGCGACCATGGCCGGTTTGCGGCCTGGATCTATCGCACGCGCCTGTCGTGGATGCGGCTGAACCACAGCCTGGCGGACGATAGCGGCCCGGTGGCCGCTGCCACGCAGGCATTCATGCGCTGGTACTTTCCGCGTTTTTCCGCCAAAACCTTTGCGCTGGCTCGCCAGGACGAATACGAGGCCGACCGCATCGCGGGCAAGCTGCTCGGCCGTGATGTGACGGCCGCCGCCCTGGCCGAGATCGAGATCCGTGGGGCGTGGCTGCAATCGGAGTTTTGGGGCGATCACTGGTGCGTGGCTGCCGACAACGCGCTCCCGGTGGGCCCTTATCGCAGCATGCGCCGCGTGTTGGCCAAGGCCCCGGAAGCGGCTTTTGCCAATGATGCGTTGCGCCAGGCGCTCAAGCGCCTGAGCAGCGTGGACGACACCCACCCCGGCCTGCGCGACCGCATCGAGGCGTTGGACGCCACGCCCACCCTACCAGACTGGTCGCGGGGCAACGCGCTGGCCCTGCTGGGGCCCGACGCCAAGCGCTGGGTGGCGCATTTCGACAAACAATGGTGCCGCGACAACGCCACTGAATGGAAGCAGCACCACGCCTGGCTGGCGCGCGTGCGCGCACGCGCCGAGGCCCTGGCCGCATCGACGGCCCAGAGCAGCGCCGCCGACCTGGTGGAGCTGGCCCGCCTCAAGCGCCACCTCGACCCCCGCGCCGATGTGCGAGCGCTGTACGAGCTGGTCCTCACACGCAGCCCTGAGTACCCGGCCGCCCTGCGCGGGCTGGTGTCCTGCCTGCCCGATGAAGACCGCGAGGCCAAGCTCCTGCTGCTGAACCGGTTGTGGGAGGCGGGCAGCAGCGACCGCTACTGGGCTGCACGTGCCGCGCTGGCCGAGCTGGAGACCCCGCGAATGGGCATGGACCACGACGCAGCCGCCTTCAAGCAGTGGCGCAAGCGGCTGGAGCGCGCGCAGGAGTCCGAGGAGAGGGCCTGGGAAGAACTGTCGGGCACCTCGTTTTTCAGCCAGATCCTGCGCAATGACCTCAGTGCGTTCGAACTGGCTGAACTGCAGTCCGAGCTGGCCCGCTGCACAGCGCTGACCCGCTGCTGGCTGGTGCGCAAGAACCTGCGCGAACACCCCCAGCGCAGGGCCTACCTGGTGTTTGTGGAGTTGCCCGGCATGGACGACGAAAGCCGCTATCACCTGTGCCGGGCGCTGGAGCGCAACCTGAGCCTGCCCGGCCCCGCGCTGGTGCTGTGGGCGGGCGAATCACCCACGCTGCAGCAGATCGAGCGCTCGGCGTTCGAGCCTATTTACCGGCGCTGAAGGCACTTCCAGCTGATCGGCACTCAAAAAGAAGGCAAAAAAGAAGGCAAATCCGTTCACGCTGAGCTTGTCGAAGCGCCGCGCAAGGTTTCGACAAGCTCAACCCGAACGGTTTGGAAGGATTGAGCGCGAATCCGTGTCCATGGGGGCTTCAGGAGACAATCGGGGGATGCATCCCAAAGTTCTTCTCGACGCCTGCGCCGAACTGGTCAGGCTCACCCTCACGTTTGAACACCCCGCCGACGCGGTGGTGTCACGATTCTTCCGCGACAACCGGGGCCTGGGGCCCCGCGAGCGCGCCACGCTGGCCGAAACGGTCTATACCGTGCTGCGCAAAAAGCTGCTGTTCGACCACATGGCCCCCTCGGGCTCCGGCCCTAAAGAGCGCCGCCTGGCCATCCTGGGCTTCTACGGCCCGCGCGACTTCCTCAAGAGCGCCCTGACCGACCAGGAAAAGAACTGGCTCGACCAGTGCGATGCCGTCACGGTGGACGACCTGATGGAGCGCCACCGCCACAACCTGCCCGAATGGCTGGTCAAACCCCTCAAGGACCAGTTGGGTGACGGATTCTGGCCGCTGGTGGAAAGCCTGGCCCAGAGCGCACCACTCGATTTGCGCGTCAACGCCCTCAAGGACAAGCGCGCCGATGTGCAAAAGGAGCTGGCCAAGGCTGGCATCAAGGCCCTCCCCACGCCGTATTCGCCCTGGGGCCTGCGCATTGACGACAAGCCCGCGCTGACCAAGCTCGACGCCTTCACGCGTGGTGCCATCGAGGTGCAGGACGAAGGCTCGCAACTGCTGGCCTTGCTGCTCGATGCCAAGCGCGGCGAGATGGTGGTGGATTTTTGCGCTGGCGCAGGCGGCAAGACCCTGGCCATTGGCGCAGGCATGCGCAGCACCGGGCGCCTGTATGCGTTTGATGTGTCGGCACACCGGCTGGACGCCCTCAAGCCCCGCCTGGCCCGCAGCGGCCTGTCGAACGTGCACCCTGCTGCCATTGCCCATGAGCGCGACGACCGCGTCAAACGCCTGGCAGGCAAAATCGACCGCGTGCTGGTGGACGCGCCTTGCTCGGGCCTGGGCACCTTGCGCCGCAACCCCGACCTCAAGTGGCGCCAGTCGGCCAAGGCCGTCGAAGAACTGGTGGCCAAGCAGACCGCCATCCTGGACAGCGCCGCCCGCCTGCTCAAGCCGGGCGGTCGCCTGGTCTATGCCACCTGCAGCATCCTGCCGCAGGAGAACGAGGCCATTGCCGAGGCCTTCAGCGCGTCGCACCCTGATTTCGAACTGCTTGATGCGGGCGACTTGCTCGCGCAGCTCAAGGTGGAGGGCGCCAAGAGCCTGTGCAGTGGCGGCGCTTCGGGCAGCGCCTATCTGCGGCTGTGGCCCCATTTGCACCAGACCGACGGTTTTTTTGCAGCCACCTGGGTCAAAAAAGGCTGAGTGACCGCTCTAAACGCGCATCAGGGCGGGAAATCACCCCGAACCCTGTGGATACCCCTGAACGTTTGAAGGGGGTGGCCCTCTAAAATCAGGCACCTGTTTGTTCCAGTGGCGAGCAGGTTCCCCCTTTGTCTGTCTCCTGAGAAGCAATAAGGCTTTTTGAATATGCTGTTACCCGATTGGGCTGTGCTGAATGCTGCCATCGACTGGCTGGGCCATGGCCTGTGGAACCTGACGTGGTGGCAGATCGTTCTGTACACGTTGGCGACAACGCACATCACCATTGCGGCGGTCACGATCTTCCTGCACCGCGCGCAGGCGCACCGCGCGCTCGACCTGCACGCCATCCCCTCGCATTTCTTCCGCTTCTGGCTGTGGATCGGCACCGGCATGGTCACCAAGGAATGGGTGGCCATCCACCGCAAGCACCACGCCAAGTGCGAAACCGTGGACGACCCGCACAGCCCACAAACGCGCGGGCTGGACACCGTGATGTGGCGCGGCGCTGAGCTGTACCGCGCTGAGTCCAAGAACATGGAAACCATGAAGAAGTTCGGCCACGGCACGCCCGATGACTGGATGGAACGCAACGTATACACCCGCTATGGCTGGCAGGGCGTGGGCCTCATGCTGATTCTGAATTTGGCCCTGTTTGGCGCCCTGGGCGCCGCCGTGTGGGCCGTGCAGATGTTGTGGATTCCGTTCTGGGCCGCAGGCGTGGTCAATGGCGTGGGCCACTACTGGGGTTACCGCAATTTCGAGGCGCAGGACGCCAGCACCAACCTCTCACCCTGGGGCATCATCATTGGTGGCGAAGAGCTGCACAACAACCACCACACCTACCCCACATCGGCCAAGTTCTCGGTCAAGCCCTACGAGTTCGACATCGGCTGGGTCTATATCAGCCTGATGAAAAAAGTGGGCTGGGCCACGGTCAAGAAGGTGCCGCCCAAGCTGCAACTGGGCGACGTGAAGCCCGTGGCCGATGAAAAGACGCTGGAGGCCCTGATTGCCAATCGTTACGAGGTGATGGCGGGCTACGCGCGCGGCGTGCGCCAGGCCTGCCAGGAAGAAATCGCCGCACTGAAAGCCCGCCAGGCCGATGTGTCGGTGCTGCAAGCCGCCAAACGTTGGCTGCACCGTGACGCCGAGAAGGTGCCCGCCATCGCGCTGCCGCAACTGGCACAAGCGCGCGCCGCCCACCCGGCCTTGGACAAGATGGTGACGATGCGCGAAGAGCTGCGCCAGTTGTGGCTCAACACCACCCAGTCGCGCGAGCAGCTCACGGCCGATTTGCAAGCCTGGTGCCGCCGCGCCGAAGAAAGCGGTATTTCCGCGTTGCGCGAGTTTTCGCTGCGGCTGCGTGCAGTGCAGGCCTGAGGCGGTTTGCGCTGACCAAACCAAGGCCTTGCCGGTTGGCAAGGCCTTTTTCTTTGGGGTTCTCGCCCTATTGCATGGCGTGAACGCGTCGCGATAGACAGAGTCCTTGGCAGCCTTCCTGGGGGTTTTGAAGGCGGTGCGCAGTCCGTGCCAGATCTTCTGCCACAGCCCAGGCACGGGTACGCCTTCCGTGAGCTGAATTTGGGCGGGGCCGCGCAAGGGGTTGTGCAACTGGACCCAGGTCGCCTGCGTCTGACCATTCCACGGCAGGTGTTCACCCGCCCTCAGCAGGGCGTGAGGCGGTGTCAACAATGTCTGCCCGCAGGAGTGTGGGGAAAAATGGATGGCCACTTCTCCCTGGGTGGTGTGCAGTGTGCTGCCGGGTGTCAGGCAAAACCAGAGACCCTGGCCGGGTGCCAGATAAAGAGTAAGAGGCGGCGGGGGCGTGGTGGTGGTAGGGGTGCTGTGCAGGGGCATGGTGCTGGGGCTCCGGACGAACAAACAAAAGGCTGCAGTGAAGGCTTGAGCGTAGAAAAAGCAGCTTCCGTTCAACAGATACACGCGCCGACGCACAGAGGTAGAACAGCATCGATTTATTGAATGCTGTTATGGTCCTGTTTGCTCTTTCCTGTATCTGTACCCGCCAGCGGCGTTCGGGCACGATGCGCTGATCTGATGCTGAGTCCGCGCTACGGCGGCACACCGAGCCAAGCCATGCCACATTCCTCCGAGCCCCGGCAAGCCCCGATTTACCGCCAACTGGCGGCCTTGTATGAACAGGCGATCGCCGCAGGCAGTCTTGTGCCCGGCATGCGCATGCCGTCGGTGCGCGAGTTGTGCCAGCGGCACCAGGTGAGCCTGACGACGGCACTTCAGGTGCTGCGTCAGCTCGAATCGCAGGGCTGCGTGGAGGCGCGTGCGCGGGTGGGCTACTTCGTGAGTGAGCCGGGTGGCGTGGTGCTGCCCAGGGCGCGCGAGCCCGAGCTGCATGAGCCGCTGGCCCACGACCCGCATGTGTTTGCGGGCATCAATGAGCGCATTTCCCGCTTTCTTGACAAAGCCCGCCGTGCAGGCCCCCTGCTGCTGGATTTGGGCAGTGCCATGCCTGCGCCCAGCCTGCTCGATGCGGCTGCGCTCAACCGGCTGGCCCACGGCCTGCTGCGGGAGCAGCCGGACATCCTGGTGTACGGCCCCTCGGCGCCGACCACCCACCCTGAGTTCCAGCAGGCCATGGCGCGCCATGCGCTTACCTTTGGCGTGTGCGTGGCACCTACCGAGATCGGGGCGACACATGGAAACTCCGAAGCGGTGAACCTTGCCCTGGATGCCGTGGCCGAGCCGGGTGATGTGATTGCCGTCGAATCTCCCACGTTTTTTGGCATCCTGCAGGCGATTGAGGTGCGCGGGCTGCGTGCGCTGGAGATCCCGAGCAGCCCGCACACCGGTATGTCGCTGGAGGCGCTGGAACTGGCGGCGCGCAACGAGCCCCGGCTCAAGGGCGTGGTGGTGGTGCCCCACCTGCAGATGCCTTTGGGCAGCGTGATGCCTGACACCCACAAGGAGCGCCTGGTAGCGCTGTGTGTGGAGCACGGGCTGGCGCTTATCGAGGACGATATCTACCGCGAGTTCGTCGAATCCCCCCGCGTGCTGCGCCCCGCCAAGGCCTGGGACCGCCAGGGCGATGCGGGCCAGGTCATTTATTGCGCATCGCTCAGCAAGAGCTTTGCGCCCGGCCTGCGCCAGGGCTGGATGAGCGCGGGCCGTTGGCAGGCGCGGGTGCAGATGATCAAGTTCGCGCGCACGCGCAACATGCAGACCTGGTCGCAGCTGCTGGCGGCCCGCAGCGTGGACTCGCCAGCCTATGAGCGCCACATGCGCCGCATGCGGGCGCAGTTGCGCATCCAGCGCGAACAGGCGGCACGGGCCGTGGCCCGCTATTTCCCGGTGGGTACGCGCCTGAGCCTGCCGCCGGGCGGGCTGAGCCTGTGGCTGGAGCTGCCCGCCGGTATTTCGTCTACGCGTTTGTACGACGAGGCGCTGCAAAACGGCATCCGTGTGGCGCCGGGCCCCATGTTCTCCAACACCGGGCGGTACGAGCATTTCTTGCGCCTGAGCTGCGGCATGCCGTTCACGGCCGAGGTGGAGGCGGGCTACCGCACGCTGGGGGCCTTGTTGGCGGCGCAACTGGCCCAGGCGCCCATGCCCCGCAAAGCCGCGTGAGCGCGGTGATCCCGCTGGCAATCGGGCCGCGGGTGGGCATAAAAAAACCGCCCTGAGGGGCGGTTTTTTTGAGGGCAACGGGCTGAATTACTTCAGCTTCATTTCCTTGTATTCCACATGCTTGCGAGCCTTGGGATCAAATTTCATGATCAGCATCTTCTCGGGCATGGTCTTCTTGTTCTTGGTCGTGGTGTAGAAGTGGCCGGTACCCGCAGTGGATTCCAGCTTGATCTTGTCGCGTCCGCCTTTGCTTGCCATGGTGCTACTCCTTAAGCCTGGCCACGGGCGCGCAGGTCTGCGAGCACCGAGTCGATACCGTTCTTGTCGATCAAACGCAGGGCAGCGCTCGAAACACGCAGGCGCACCCAGCGGTTTTCGCTCTCGACCCAGAAACGGCGGTATTGCAGGTTCGGCAGGAACCGGCGCTTGGTTTTGTTGTTGGCGTGGGAAACGTTGTTCCCGACCATGGGCTTCTTGCCCGTTACGTCGCAGACGCGTGCCATGAGGACACTCCGATACTTTTAACGGCCGCTTGCTGGGCCCTGGGCTTGTTGTTTGCCCAGGTTGGCTTGCGGCCTCACCTCGCCAGAAAGGGTGGCGGTAACCCGATTTGCCTGTTTCGGGGCACCGAAAAAACGGGCCGAATTCAGCAAAGCCGCAGATTATAGCCTGATGCCCGTTTTTTGATCAAGCCTCTTTCAGGCCTCTTGTTCCAGGAAGCGCTGGGCGTCCAGCGCGGCCATGCAGCCCGTGCCTGCGCTGGTGATGGCTTGGCGATAGACATGGTCCTGCACGTCGCCTGCGGCGAACACGCCGGGCACGCTGGTCTGGGTGGCAAAGCCCTTGAGGCCGCTTTGGGTGACGATATAGCCGTTTTCCATGGCCAGCTGGCCCTGGAAGATCTCGGTATTGGGGGCGTGGCCGATGGCGATGAAGCAGCCTTGCAGCTTGATGTCTTGGGTGGTGCTGTCCTGGGTGCTCTTGATGCGGATACCCGTCACGCCGGTGTTGTCGCCCAGCACTTCGTCCAGCGTGTGGAACAGCTTGAGCTCGATCTTGCCAGCCGCCACTTTTTCGTTGAGCTTGTCCACCAGGATGGGCTCGGCCTTGAACTTGTCGCGGCGGTGCACCAGCGTGACCTTGCGCGCGATGTTCGACAGGTACAGCGCCTCTTCCACCGCCGTGTTGCCGCCGCCCACCACGCAGACGTCCTGGTCGCGGTAGAAGAAACCGTCGCAGGTGGCGCAGCCGGACACGCCTTTGCCCATGAAGGCCTCTTCGGACGGCAGCCCCAGGTATTTGGCCGATGCGCCGGTGGCCAGGATCAGTGCGTCGCAGGTGTAGGTGCCACTGTCGCCGGTGAGCGTGAAGGGGCGCTTGCTGAAGTCAACCTTGTTGATGTGGTCGAAGATGATCTGGGTCTTGAAGCGCTCGGCGTGCTCCAGAAAGCGCTGCATCAGGTCGGGGCCCTGCACGCCGTGCACGTCGGCGGGCCAGTTGTCCACCTCGGTCGTGGTCATCAGCTGGCCGCCCTGGGCCATGCCGGTGATGAGCACCGGGTTCAGGTTGGCGCGCGCAGCATAGACGGCGGCCGTGTAGCCAGCGGGGCCGGAGCCCAGGATCAGAACTTTCGCGTGTTGGGTGGTGGACATGGTAAAAGCCTGTGTTTTGCGCTCGCAACATGGAGCGCTGTTGGGAAAGCTGAGGGTCAGGTCGGCAAGTATCAACCGGCCACCGCTTGATCGAGCGGCCCCTTTTCAATCACGGTGATTGTAAGAAGCGATGGATAACCCGCTGCGGCGCCGGTTGGGCCGCCCCTTTTGTTGAGGAGATGTTTGCATGTCGACGATGTTGTCCAACCTGGACCTGCTGCGCCGGGTGCCCTTGTTCTCGCTGCTGACGGTGGCCCAGGCCGAGGTGATCAGCGGGGCGGTGATCAAGCGCCGCTACAAGCGCGGCGAGGCTCTGGTGGAGCAGGGAATGAAGTCGAATGCGCTGTTCATCCTGCTCACGGGCCGGGCCAGGGTGATGACGTCGGACAGCCGGGGGCGCGAGGTGATTCTGGCCAATCTGGCGCCGGGCGACTACCTGGGCGAGATGAGCATCATTGACAACGAACCCCATTCGGCCACGGTGCGCGCCGAGGTGCAGACCGACGTGCTCATGCTCGGGCGTGCGGAATTTGCCCGCTGCCTGACCGAGAACGCCTCAATGGCGCTGGTGGTGATGCGGGGCCTGGTCAAGCGCCTGCGCCATGCCGATCGCAAAATTGAGTCACTGGCGTTACTGGATGTATATGGCCGCGTGGCCCATGCCTTGCTGGACTTTGCCGTGCGCGACGCGCAGGGCCAGTTGGTGATCAAGGACAAGATATCCCGCCAGGACCTGGCCAAGATGGTGGGTGCCTCCCGCGAGATGGTCAGCCGCGTGATGAAAGACCTGGAAGAGCGCGGCTTCATCGAGTTGCTGCCGAGCGGCGCAACCCTGCTGCGCGACCGGCTGAACGCGCTGGGCTGACGGCACCGCCTTGCGGCGGCCTGGCAAGCCCAACATTCCGAGGTGCATGGGGTAAGCTCGCCCGGCACGCTTATGACCTACTCCCTTAATACATTGAATGCATCGGCGGCGGCCAAGTCGCCGCCCCGCACGGGCGCTGCCCGTTTTGGCCACGAAATCGGCCTGCTGGTGGGCCTGCTGGCCCTGGTTTTCTGGCTGCTGGCACTCGTCAGCTATTCGGCGCAGGACGCCGCCTGGTCCACCTCGGGCACGCACGATACCCGCATGGTGGCCAATTGGGCGGGGCGGGTGGGCGCCTGGCTGGCCGATGGCAGCTATTTTGCGCTGGGTTTTTCGGTGTGGTGGTGTGTGGCGGCGGGCGTGCGGGCCTGGCTGTCGTCGCTGGCGCGCTGGATGCGCGGGGGCGAGGCCGTGGCCGGGGGCGCCAGCCCGCTGGCGCGGCGGGCCGTTTTCTGGCTGGGCCTAGTTGTGCTGATGTGTGCCAGCACGGCGCTGGAATGGTCGCGCCTGTACCGTTTTGAATCCTTTTTGCCCGGCCATGCCGGTGGCGTGCTGGGCTACCTGGTGGGGCCGGCCAGCGTGAAATGGCTGGGCTTCACGGGTTCCGGCCTGCTGGCGATCGTGCTGGCGGTGGCGGGGGCGGCGCTGGTGTTCCGCTTCTCGTGGGGCCATGTGGCCGAGTTTCTGGGCGGCCGCATCGATGCCCTGGTGCAGTCGCGCCTGGAAAAACGTGAGGTGGCCAAAGACGTGGCCGTGGGCCGCAAGGCCGCACGCGAGCGGGCCGTGGTGGTGCTGGAGGAGCGCACCGAGAGCGAAGAGCATCACCCAGAGCCCGTGCAGATCATCGAGCCCATGCTGGTGGATGTGCCGCAAAGCACCCGCGTGGTGAAAGAGCGCCAAAAACCCTTGTTCACCGAAATGCCCGACAGCAAGCTGCCGCTGGTGGACCTGCTCGACGGCCCGTTGCAGCGCCAGGAAACCGTGGCGCCCGAGACACTGGAGATGACCAGCCGCCTGATCGAGAAAAAGCTCAAGGACTTTGGCGTGGAAGTGCGCGTGGTGGCGGCCATGCCCGGCCCCGTGATCACCCGCTACGAGATCGAGCCCGCCACGGGCGTGAAGGGCTCGCAGATCGTGGGCCTGGCCAAGGACCTGGCGCGCTCGCTGAGCCTGGTGTCCATCCGCGTGGTCGAGACCATCCCCGGCAAGAACTACATGGCGCTAGAGCTGCCCAACGCTAAGCGCCAGTCCATCCGCCTGTCCGAAATCCTCGGCTCGCAGGTCTACCACGAGGCCAAGAGCATGCTCACCATGGGCCTGGGCAAGGACATCGTGGGCAACCCGGTGGTGGCCGACCTCGCCAAGATGCCCCACGTGCTGGTGGCGGGCACCACGGGTTCGGGCAAGTCGGTGGGGATCAACGCCATGATCCTCTCGCTCTTGTACAAGGCCGAGGCGCGCGACGTGCGCCTGTTGATGATCGACCCCAAGATGCTGGAAATGTCGGTGTACGAAGGCATCCCGCACCTGCTGGCGCCCGTGGTCACCGACATGAAGCAGGCCGCCCACGGCCTGAACTGGTGCGTGGCCGAGATGGAGCGACGCTACAAGCTCATGTCCAAGCTCGGGGTGCGCAACCTGGCGGGCTACAACGTCAAGATCGACGAGGCCAAGGCGCGCGAGGAGTTCATCTACAACCCCTTCAGCCTCACGCCCGAGGAGCCCGAGCCGCTGCAGCGCCTGCCGCACATCGTGGTCATCATCGACGAGCTGGCTGATTTGATGATGGTGGTGGGCAAGAAGATCGAAGAGCTGATCGCCCGCCTGGCGCAGAAGGCGCGCGCAGCGGGCATCCACCTGATTTTGGCCACCCAGCGCCCCAGCGTGGACGTGATCACCGGCCTGATCAAGGCCAACATTCCCACCCGCATCGCGTTCTCGGTGGGCTCCAAGATCGACAGCCGCACCATCCTCGACCAGATGGGCGCCGAAGCCCTGCTGGGCATGGGCGACATGCTCTATATGGCCAGCGGCACGGGCCTGCCGATCCGCGTGCACGGCGCCTTTGTGTCGGACG
>NZ_JAPUDY010000084.1 GCF_027492855.1 Acidovorax sp. | reverse complement strand
TCTGTCGCTCGCGCTGCCAGCTCCATTATTTGATGCTTACTTCTGAGACACCACAATAGCGGGTCGCTGAAGATCAGGCTCAGTTCTTCCCGTGTCCAAGGCTCCCGCCCTTCGGACTCCTTTCCGCCTTTCTTGATGCTTAGGCGCTCCAATGGGTTGCTGGTCAGCCATCCTTTGTCTCGCGCCACGTTTAACAGGGCGCGGAGGCTTACGAGGATGTTGTCCGCAGTGGTTGCCGTCTTCTTTTTCTCGACTGCCCAAGCTTGCAGCTTGTCGCGGAACTCGATGCCTATGGTGCGGCTCACGGAATCTAGAGGCAGATCGCCCATCAAGGCGACGAACTGATTGGCATGGCGCTTGTAGGTCTGCTGCGTCCGTCCCGGTGCCTGCCTGATGGTGACCCATGCGTCGTAGGCATCGCTGATCTTTTTGCCATTGGCGGGCGTGGCGGGTTGTTGTGGTGCCTGCGGATGGGGAAGCGCGTGCGGTGCGGGTGCTGCACTCAGGCCCATCAAATCGCGGCGCTCCTGTGTGTATTGCACGCGCAGCGGGAAGGTGCGGCGCTCGTTGGTCAGGGCCTCGTGCATGACCTCCCAGAGCATTAGTTGATGGCCCCCATACTCGGTCACGATTTCCGGTGCTGTGGCGTCCCCGTACTTCTTCGCGCCGTCTTCCAACCACTCGGGTAAAACGCCCTTGGCTAGGCATTGCCGCAGTTCGTCAATCTGGCATTGCAAGCCATGCGCCCGCGTTTCGCGTTCTTGGCCGGGGACGCGGCTGTATGTGTCATCAAGGCGTGCGACGGCGCGCTCCCATTGCCCAAACAGACGGCGCCGTAAATCAGGCATATCTATCGGGCGCGGCTTGCCTGTGCGCAGGGCCTCAAAACGGGCATCCCACTCGGCATGCAGTGCCTTTGCTTTGGCATTGGCCTCCCTGAGGTCAGAAGTCTTGAGCGAGACACGGGTAGCCCAACCACCGGGGAAGTGGGTGAGGAGGTCTTTGGGGGCACGAAGGTCGAATTGGTAGATGACGGAATCGGGGCGGCGCAGTACGCCGGGGAATCGGGTCACGGTAGCTTGGTTCACACGGCAAGAGTACACGGTTTGCCGGGGTGCTACCTCTGCTGCGGGCCTCGTTTTCAGAGGAGCCGCAACGAAAAAGGGTTAGCAGATGAGTACCTGCTAACCCTTGGAACGACTGGCGGAGAGGGCGGGATTCGAACCCGCGGTGGGGATTAGCCCACACACGCTTTCCAGGCGTGCGACTTAAACCGCTCATCCACCTCTCCGAAGCCCTCGATTATAGCCATAGGATGGAGGGCGTTGGCGCTGATGTGCGTGGGCATGGCAAAAATATCCGTTCTCAAGGCGCCCCGGTGGCGCTTGTTTCATCGCCATGGTCAGAAGTCAGCCAGAGAGATCGCTGATGGCAACTGGCTGTTGGTCGGCACCTTCACTTGGCTCGACCCGGTTGCGCCCTGTGGTCTTGCCGCGATAAAGGGCAGCATCGGCCTGCTGCATGGCGCGGTCGAATTCTTGTGCATTGGTGAAGGCATGAGACACCCCAATGGTCACGGTGCATTGGATTGGCTGGTGCAAGCCGGTGATAGTAACCTCGCTGCGCCCGATCGCTGCGCGCGTGCGTTCCGCCAGGCGCATGGCGCCCGCACCGTCCGTGTCCAGGCAGATGGTGATGAATTCCTCTCCTCCCACGCGGCATACCAGGTCGCCCTGGCGGGCCGTGTTCTGGATCACGTCGGCCACATGGCACAGCACGGTGTCGCCTGCCTTGTGGCCATGGGTGTCATTGACGCGTTTGAAATGGTCGATGTCCACGATCAACAGGTGTGCGGGCCCAGCGGTTCGTGATCGAAAATGCGCATCCAGTCCGTCGATCAGGCCGCGTCGATTGAGCAGCCGCGTGAGTGGGTCGTGCGCCGCCATGGCGCGCAGGTCATCCGTGAGGCGGCGCAGCACCAGCCAGATGATGGAGGGCGCCAGCACCGTCGCCAGAAAAGACATGTAGATATAGAACGCCACCTGAAAGCGGGTGCCCATGTTGAGTGCATCCAGTCCCCCGGAGAGGATGCTCACGAACTTTGCGGCGTTCAGCACACAGATGCCGCCGATCAAGACGGCGAACAGCACCATCTCGACCTGCAGGTCCTTGGCAAAGGTGCGCGTGCCATAGACCACGGTGACCACCATGGCCAAAAAGAGCAGTGAAGAGGCTGCGGACAGCATGGCATAGCGGGCCACGGGCCCCAGCGTCCATTGCACCAGCACCTGCACGGCGGTGTATGCAATGGCCAGTGTGAGCAGCGGACGCCACAGTGGCGTAGGACGCCCGAAGAACCGCATGGCGCCTATCCCGTAAACAGCGGGCGCGCAGAGGGTCATCGTGTGGTTGAGCACGCTCATCGCGCTCCATCCCGGAGGGCCCCCCAGCAGTTGCAACACATAGGCCACACCCAGCAGGAGGTTGCCGATGGCGAACACATCCATGCCCAGTTTTTTGCCATGCAGCCGAGCGCTGATCAGCAGAAACATCACGCCAAAGCAAAGCAGATGCGCGCAGAGCATGCCGACGATAACGGTGGCAACCATGGATTCGAACAGTGGAGGATGTCGTTGGGGGCGCGGGGAGGGCGTTCGTTGGCAATGCTATCTGAGGTGGCGGTGCGGGTTGCGCATCACGCCGGGGATGGTCCAAAAAAAGAGGGGGCGTTGAGCCATTGCGCCGTGCGTCAATTTCGGTGCTTCCGCTGTTTTGGCCTTTGTGAGGCTGGCCGTATCAGGCATGGGCAAAGCTTTCGAGGAAGCATTGCCAATGACGCAGTGGATGGTGTCGCTGGTGAACGTGTGGATGCGTGTGAAGGTTCGGTCCGAGATCGAGATCGAGATGGGAGCCGTGATGCCGGTTGAATGCTGCCTTCAATAGTTGGACAAAATTGCCCACTGCCGCCTGATATGTGGCGATTTTGTGCTATCAATTTTATTGCGAATTGACATTTTGATACATCCGTATTTCAATGAGAGCACGAATCGTCGATACGGCGTGTGGAGTCGCGGGCTCATGGTGCAAGAGTGCTGCGTTTCCTTTCATCAAGAGGTGTTTTCATGGGTTTTCCATCTCCACGGCTCTTGCTGAACGATACCGCGTTGCGCATGCCCTCTGCCGAGGCTCTGCGCCTGGCTGACCTGGCGGGCTATGGGCCCACGCGCGACGACCCCGATCCGATTCTCACGCGGCTGGTGGCCATGGTGGCGCGTGCTTTGAAGTGCCCGATTGCGGGCGTCAGCCTGGTGGATGATGAGTACGTGTGGATCAAGGCGCGCGTGGGCGTTGAGGCGGATTGCCTGGCGCGTGAGGGCGCCTTCTGCGCCTATGCCGTTGACTCGGATGCGGACCTGTTCCATGTGAGCGACACCCGCGTGGACCCACGGTTCGCGCAAAACGCGCTGGTGGTCAATGCGCCGCAAGTGCGCATGTATGCGGCCGCCGTGCTGAGAGGCCCCAGCGGCTATGCGCTGGGCACCTTGTGGGTGATGGGGCTCAAGCCGCGTGCCCTCAGCGAGGACGAGCGCGATATGTTGCTGGTGCTGTCGGCGCAGGCAGCCCATTTATTGGAGCTGCGGCACCAAAACCCCGTCTCCCAACTGCCGTCGCGCAGGGCGTTCATTGAGCGGGTTCGCCGCGCCGTGGACAAGCTGGCCGAGGCCCGAGGCGGCGCTGGCAACGTGCCGCTGGCCGTGGGCTACATTGCTTTGCGCAACTTTGCTTTGGTGCGCAGCGCTTATGGTGTTGAGGTCGCGGACCGGTTGCTCCTGTTGCTGGCGCAACGGCTGCGCGCATGGATAGGGCCAGATTGTCTGCTGGCACACCTGGAGGGCAACCACATTGGATTTGCGCTGCTGAACGATACGAACGAAGTGGCTGCGCGCCTGGGGGCGCTGGAGGCTATTTTGTCGGCCCCTGTGGAGATGGAGCAAGCCTCGATCCACATGGCGTCTGTCGTGGGCGTGAGTGCTTCGGTGGGTGATCTGGTGGGTGTGAGCGCGCTGCTGGACCAGGCCGAGGTGGCCGCCGCCGCCGCTGTACCGATTGAAACCCGTATGGTCTATATCTACCAGAACCACCTGGATGAGCAGGCCAAGCTCTGGGGTGATTTTCAGCGCAGCTTTCCGCAAGACCTGGCGCAGAACCGGGTGTTCCCGGTTTATCAGCCGCAGATTGACGTGCACAAGGGCTCGATCGCGGGCTTCGAGGCCCTGGCGCGCTATCGACACGAGAAACTGGGCATTGTGGGGCCGAGCAGCTTTTTGGAACTGGCAGGCCATGCGGGGCTGCTGCGATCGCTCGACTTTTCTATCCTTGGCGCCGTGTGCAGTGACCTGGTGCGCTGGCGCGATAAAGGGCTGGATCTGGTGCCTGTATCGGTCAATTTTTCGCGGTGCACCTTGAAGTTGCAGGCCACGGCAGCGGACATCTTGCAAGTGCTGGGGAACCATGGGGTCGCGCCCAACTTGCTGGTGGTGGAGGTTCTGGAGGATGGCGAGTCCGAGTCCATCGAGGAGCTGCGAGTCACCTGCGAGCAATTGATCGCTTCAGGCGTGCGCGTTGCAATGGATGACTTCGGGGTGGGGCGCTCCAACCTGGGCTCCCTCCTGTCCCTGCATCTGGACTATCTGAAGGTGGACAGGCGCTTTGTCCACGAGGTATCGATCGACGACCAGGCGCGCGGCGTGTTGAGGCTGATCGCCGGGTTTGCCGAGATATCGTCGATGCGCATGGTGTGCGAAGGCGTGGAGTACGAGGCCGACCTGCAATGCGCCATGGAAATGGGGTGCGTTTATTTTCAGGGCTGGTACTTCAGCAAAGCGGTGGATGCGGACACCGTGGAGCGCATGCTGTCGTCGATCCGCCCAGAACTCGGCATGCCCGTAGAGTTGGGGCGGCTGGTGCGAGAGCTGGCCTCATGCACCCACGTGGGCGCCATGCTGTAGCCTGGGCGTCAACACCATGGCGCAAGGGCACAACAATGGCGTAAGCGAGCGAGCCAGCACAGTGCGAGCCCACTCCTTCACCGCCGTCAGCCTGCCTTCTGTGATGTCTGCACCATCTTCATTGCCGAGCCGATCAGCGCCGACACTTCGGTCATGTTGCTGGGCACGATGAGGGTGGTGGTCGCGTCGGTGGCGACCTGGCTGTAGGCTTCGACGGCCTTTTCGGCCACCTTGAGCTGCACAGCCTGCTCGCCGCCGGGCTGGCGGATGGCGGCGGCCACGCGTTCGATGGCCTGGGCATTGGCTTCTGCCACGGCCTTGATGGACTCGGCCTCGCCCTGGGCCTTGTTGATGACGGCCTGCTTTTCACCTTCGGAGCGGGCAATGAAAGCCTCGCGCTCACCCGTGGCGATGTTGATCTGCTCCTGGCGGCGGCCTTCCGATGCAGCGATCAGCGCACGCTTTTCGCGCTCGGCAGTGATCTGGGCCTGCATCGCGTGCAGGATTTCTTTCGGTGGCGTGAGGTCCTTGATCTCGTAGCGCAGCACCTTCACGCCCCAGTTCAGCGCGGCCTCGTCAATGGCCTGTACAACCTGGGCGTTGATGATGTCGCGCTCTTCAAAGGTCTTGTCCAGCTCCAGCTTGCCGATGACCGAACGCAACGAGGTCTGCGCGAGCTGCGTGACGGCCATGATGTAGTTGCTGGATCCGTAGCTCGCGCGCATGGGATCGGTGACCTGGAAGTACAGAATGCCATCCACCTGCAGCTGGGTGTTGTCGCGCGTGATGCAGACCTGGCTGGGCACGTCGAGCGGGATTTCTTTGAGGCTGTGTTTGTAGGCCACCTTGTCGACAAAGGGGATCAGAAAGTTCAGGCCGGGGGTGAGGGTGCCAGCGTATTTGCCCAGGCGCTCTTTGACCCAGGCGTTTTGCTGGGGGACGACCTTGACCGAGCGCGCGATGAAGATCACGGCGATGATCAGAAGAATGATGGCGATTTCCATGGCAAGTAGGCCTCTCTTTGGTTGTCTGTCTGTCTATTTAAATGTCAACAAGGTGTTAAACCGGATCGACCAGAAGGCGACTGCCCACCAGTTCCGACACGCGGTGCATACCGGTCGATGGTGTGACTCCGGGGCGGTGGATGGCCGTCCATTGGGCGCCGCGGTATTTCACCGTGGTGGTGCCGTCGGAGTTCCAGTTCTCGATCAGGACGGTTTCGCCTACGTCCATGTTCACGCTGCGGTCAGCACGTGCAGAGGGATCACCGGGGTGCTTCTTCTTCAGGATGTAGCAGGCCACCACGGCCCCACCGCCCACCAAGGCAGCTATGACTATCTGGGGGGTGATTGAAAGGCCCAGATGGGCTGCGACGGCGGCTGCCACCAGCCCCAAGGCCACCATGAGCAGGTAGAACGTGCCAGTGAGCAGCTCTGTGACGACCACGGCCCCTGCTGCCAGCCACCAGATGGTGGATGCCTCCATGCTGAACCTCCTTGGATTGATTGTGTTTAGTGCACCACATTCTGGGTCAAAAGGGTGGCAGTTCAAAGGCGGTTCATCGATATTCCTTACACTTCGCGCCTATTTCGTTTTTTTGCCGGGCAGGGCACGGCTGCACGGAGGCTGCGCATGAAGTTTCGCTTTCCCATCATCATCATCGATGAAGACTATCGTTCCGAGAACACCTCGGGCCTGGGTATCCGCGCCCTGGCACAGGCCATTGAGGCCGAGGGCTTCGAGGTGGTTGGGGTCACCAGCTATGGTGACCTGTCGCAGTTTGCGCAGCAGCAAAGCCGCGCCAGCGCGTTCATTTTGTCCATCGACGATGAAGAGTTCACGGGCGGGGATGGGCTTGACCCCATTGTTCTGAGCCTGCGCAACTTCATTGGCGAGGTGCGCCGCAAGAACACCGAGGTGCCCATTTATGTGCACGGTGAGACCAAGACCAGCCGCCACCTGCCTAACGACATCCTGCGCGAGCTGCACGGCTTCATCCACATGTTCGAGGACACCCCCGAATTCGTGGCGCGCCACATCATCCGCGAGGCCAAGAGCTACCTGGAGAGCGTGCAGCCGCCGTTCTTCAAGGCGCTGCTCGACTACGCTGAAGACGGCTCGTACAGCTGGCACTGCCCCGGCCACTCGGGTGGCGTTGCCTTTTTGAAGAGCCCCGTAGGCCAGATGTACCACCAGTTCTACGGCGAGAATATGCTGCGCGCCGACGTGTGCAACGCGGTGGAAGAGCTCGGCCAACTGCTGGACCACAACGGCGCCATCGGCGAGAGCGAGCGCAACGCCGCGCGCATCTTCAACGCCGACCACTGCTTTTTTGTGACCAACGGCACGTCCACGTCCAACAAGATGGTGTGGCACCACACGGTGGCCCCCGGCGACGTGGTGGTGGTGGACCGCAACTGCCACAAGTCCATTCTGCACAGCATCATCATGACCGGGGCCATCCCCGTGTTCATGAAGCCCACGCGCAACCACTTCGGCATCATCGGCCCCATCCCGCAAAGCGAGTTCGAGCCTGCCGCCATCCAGGCCAAGATCAAGGCCAACCCGCTGCTCAAGGGCGTGGATGCTAAAAAGGTCAAGCCGCGCGTGCTCACGCTCACGCAGAGTACCTACGACGGCGTGCTGTACAACACCGAAACCATCAAAGGCATGCTTGATGGCTACGTGGACAACCTGCACTTTGACGAGGCCTGGCTGCCCCACGCGGCCTTCCATCCGTTCTATGGCAGCTACCACGCCATGGGCAAGAAGCGCACGCGCCCCAAGTATTCGGTGACCTATGCCACGCAGTCCATCCACAAGCTCTTGGCTGGCATCAGCCAGGCCAGCCATGTGCTGGTGCAGGACTCGCAGACCACCAAGCTGGACCGCCACCTCTTCAACGAGGCTTACCTGATGCACACCAGCACCAGCCCGCAGTACAGCATCATCGCCAGCTGCGATGTGGCTGCCGCGATGATGGAGCCGCCCGGTGGCACCGCGCTGGTGGAGGAAAGCCTGCTTGAAGCGCTGGACTTCCGCCGCGCCATGCGCCAGGTGGAGGACGATTTCGGCAAGAACGACTGGTGGTTCAAGGTCTGGGGGCCTGACAAGCTTGTGGACGAAGGCCTGGGCCGCGCCGAGGACTGGATCATCCGCAGCGACGGCAAGGGCAAGAAGAACGGCAGCAAGTGGCACGGTTTTGGCCAATTGGCCGACGGCTTCAACATGCTGGACCCGATCAAGTCCACCATCGTCACGCCCGGCCTCAATCTGGACGGCAAGTTCGACAAAACCGGTATCCCCGCCAGCATCGTGACCAAGTACCTCGCCGAGCACGGCGTGGTGGTGGAGAAGACCGGCCTGTACAGCTTCTTCATCATGTTCACCATCGGCATCACCAAGGGCCGTTGGAACACGCTGCTCACCGCGCTGCAGCAGTTCAAGGACGACTACGAGAAGAACCAACCCATGTGGCGAATCCTTCCCGAGTTCTGCCAGCAGCACAAGCGCTACGAGCGCATGGGCCTCAAGGACCTGTGCCAGCACGTGCACGAGATGTACGCCAAGTACG
>NZ_JAPUDY010000083.1 GCF_027492855.1 Acidovorax sp. | reverse complement strand
CTTGGACAGCTATACACCAAAATAATTCAATTTACTTCTGAGACACCACACTAGCGCGACGCTGAACTACAGCCTGTCCATCGCGGCCAGTGCTGGCAGCGTGGTGTTCACTCGCACCGGCGGCACTGCAGACCCCAACTCGCCCCAGACCTGCGCACTCCAAGGCGCAGCCTTGAACAGCGGCGCCAGCAGCGTGGGCCAGGCCGTCGACACAAATGGCTGCAGCGCAGGCCTTGGGTTGGTGGATGGCACGAGCTACGCCGTGGTGCTCTCGGCCTCCAACGTCCAGGGAGCGGATCAGGTGGCCCGCTATGACAACGGTATTGGCATGCTGACTTACGACATCACGCCGCCAACCGTTGCAAGCAGCACGCCCACTGTGGTGACCGACACCGGTGCGGACGGTACGCTCAACGTTGGTGATACGTTGGTGCTGAGTTTCAGCGAACCCGTGCTGGTCAGCCAGGTGACGCTGGGCAACCTCTCGCTCAACAACGGCCACACGTTATCTTCCAGCACCCTGGCCGCCAATTCTGCCGTGGGAGGCTATGCGAGCAGCTTCACCCTTACTCTTGCGGGAACCCCGACGCTTGCCGTCGGCGACACTCTCACCATCGCGAGCGCCCAGGTGCTCGATCGTGCAAGCAATGCGGCCACGGCCAATGCCGTCTTCACCGTGCCGGCCTTTGTAGCGGGTACGCCCACCGGCGTCGCAGCCACGGCTGGCAATGCGCAAGCTACCGTCACCTGGACTGCGCCTGCGGGTAATGGCGGCAGCGCGGTCACCGGCTACCGCGTGCAGCTTGCCACCAACCTGGGTGGCCCTTACAGCGACGCGGGCGGGGGGTGCCTGCCAGCCACCACGTTGGCATCGACGACGCCGAGTTGCGTTGCGTCCGGTCTGAGCAACGGCACCACCTACTACGCCAAGGTCGCGGCCCAAAACGGTGTGGGTCTGGGCAACTATTCCACTGCATCGACGGGAGCAACGCCGACAGCGCTTGTCAACGGTGTCTGTGGCACGGCCAATGGCGTTGCGAGCACCTTCACGCCCAGCGCGGGGCTGTGCACGGCGGGCAATGCCAGTGCCGTGACCGATGGTTCGCCATGGGCCTGGAGCTGCGCGGGAACGGCCGGAGGCACCACAGCGAGCTGCTCAGCCCCCAACACGAGCCTGCCCACCAACAATGGCACTGGACGCGCACGCTTGGTCCCTGGGCACAACTGGGTGGTTGACCATGCGGACTCTGGCGGCTTCATCCCAACCACGGGCCACGCCAAGTCGCCGCCCAACCTGCCACCGGGCATTCATTTCCCCTATGGCCTGTTCGACGTGAAGCTCACGGGGGGCGATCTGAATTCGAGCACCTCACTGGTCCTGACCTATCCGGCCAATCTGCCCCCCGGCACTGCTTATTGGAAATATGGACCGGAACCCGGCAATGCCGCGCCGCACTGGTACCAATACCCGAATGCGGTCATTTCGGGCAACCAGATCACGCTGACGCTCACGGATGGCCTGCAGGGCGATAGCGATTTGAGCGGCAACGGCGTGATTTTGGATCCCGGCGGCCCGGGGGGCGTGCCGGGTGGCGCCACGGGCATTCCCAGCCTTTCGGAATGGGGCCTGTTGCTGCTCTCTGCATGCCTTGGGTTGATGGGCCTGGTATTTGCGCGCCGGAGTTCGGCGAGGGGCCTTTGAGCGGAGGCGCGTATTCGTATTGATTGATCTCGCGGAGACCGTGCAACGGTCTTTGCGATATATGTCAACACGGTGCTCGGCCGATAGCTTGGCCATCCGCCAGCATGGCGAGGTGGGGCGAAGCCACAAGAATACAAGCGGGTGGCGTCGAAATGCACGCCGCGAGGCGCCAACAACCTGCCACCAGCAGCCGTTCTCAGTGGGGGCTGGCCGCTTCCAGTCCCTGCGCAAAGTGCGCCTGCATGGCCTTGGCCGTGGCCTTGCCGTCGCGCGCGACCATGGCGGCGAGGATGGCGCGGTGTTCGTTCAGCGAATCCTCGATGCGCCCTTGCTTGAGCAACGAGTTGTGGCGGTTGAGTTTCATCACCTTGCGCAGGTCGGCCACCATCTGGCCGCGCCAGCGGTTGTCGGCCAGCTCCAGCAGCAGCATGTGAAAGCGCTCGTTCACCGCAAAAAAGCGCTCGCGCTCGCCAGCGGCGGCTTCCAGCTCGGCATGCAGATCCTGTAGCGCTTGCAACTGGGCCGGTGTGGCGGTGGTGGCCACCACGCCTGCGGCATCGCTCTCCAACAGGCTGAGCAGGTGGTACACGTCGCGCAGGTCTTTTTCGCTCATCTCGGTCACGTAGGCGCCCCGGCGCACTTTCATCGTGACCAGGCCCTCGGCGGCCAGCACCTTCAGCGCCTCGCGCAGCGGGGTGCGGCTGATGCCGAATTCTTCGGCGATTTTGAGCTCGTCGATCCAACTGCCGGGCTCCAGCTCGCGGCTGAAGATGCGCTGGCGCAATTGCTCGGCGACTTCTTCGTACAGGGCGCGGGGCGTGAGGGTGAGGGCGGACATGGGTCGATTGTAAGCTGCGTAGAATATTTTGAATCAATAATTATGAATGATGTAAACTCGACGCCACATCGGGATCAACCCCTGCACCGTTTTCTCGCCCACTGCCATCTTCGGAGAAGCCTTCGCCATGAGTGACACGCCCCCCAACAACGCCCCCGAGTTCGCTGCGTCTTCATTGGAAGCCTGGGCCAAGGCTGCCGCCAAGTCGGCCCCCGGTGGTGATGTGAATGCACTGAACTGGGTGACGCCCGACGGCATCACCGTCAAGCCGCTCTATACCGCCGAAGACACGGCCAATCTGCCGTATGCCAACACGCTGCCGGGTTTCGAGCCTTATCTGCGCGGCCCCCAGGCCACCATGTATGCGGTGCGGCCGTGGACCATTCGCCAATACGCAGGCTTTTCGACCGCCGAAGAGTCCAACGCCTTCTACCGCAAGGCACTGGCGGCGGGCGGGCAGGGCGTGTCGGTGGCGTTCGACCTGGCCACGCACCGTGGGTATGACAGCGACCACCCGCGCGTGACGGGCGATGTGGGCAAGGCGGGCGTGGCGATTGATTCGGTCGAGGACATGAAGATCCTGTTTGACCAGATACCGCTCGACAAGGTATCGGTTTCGATGACCATGAACGGCGCCGTGCTGCCCGTGCTGGCAGGCTACGTGGTGGCGGCAGAAGAGCAGGGCGTCTCGCAAGACAAGCTCAGCGGAACCATTCAGAACGACATTCTGAAAGAGTTCATGGTGCGCAACACCTACATCTACCCGCCCAAGCCGAGCATGCGCATCATTGGCGACATCATTGGCTACACGGCCAAGAACATGCCCAAGTTCAACTCGATCTCGATCTCGGGTTACCACATGCAAGAGGCCGGGGCCAACCAGGCGCTGGAGCTGGCCTTCACGCTGGCGGACGGTAAGGAATACGTGAAAACCGCCATCGCCTCGGGCCTGGACGTGGACGAATTCGCCGGGCGCCTGAGCTTCTTCTGGGCCATCGGCATGAACTTCTACCTCGAAGTCGCCAAGATGCGTGCCGCGCGCCTCTTGTGGTGCCGCATCATGAAGGAGACCGGCGCCAAGAACCCCAAGAGCCTGATGCTGCGCACGCACTGCCAGACCTCGGGCTGGTCGCTCACCGAGCAAGACCCCTACAACAACATCGTGCGCACCACCATCGAGGCCATGGCGGCCGTGTTTGGCGGCACGCAGAGCCTGCACACCAACGCGCTCGATGAAGCCATCGCGCTGCCCACCGAGTTTTCCTCGCGCATCGCGCGCAACACGCAACTCATCATCCAGGAAGAGACGCACATCACCAACGTGGTCGACCCTTGGGCTGGCAGCTACATGATGGAAAAGCTGACCCAGGACATGATGGACGCCGCCTGGAAGATCATCGAAGAAGTCGAAGCCATGGGCGGCATGACCCAGGCCGTGGACAGCGGCTGGGCCAAGCTCAAGATTGAGGCCGCCGCGGCCGAGAAGCAGGCACGCATCGACAGCGGCAAGGACGTGATTGTTGGCGTCAACAAATACAAGCTGGCCAAGGAAGACCCGGTCGACATCCTGCAAATCGACAATGTGAAGGTGCGTGACGGCCAGATTGAGCGCCTGAAAAATATCAGGTCAAAACGCGACTCAGCGCTTGTGCAGAAAGCGCTGGATGCTCTCACTTCTGCAGCAGAAGACGGCAGCGGCAACCTGCTGGATTTGGCCATCAAGGCCGTGCGCCTGCGCGCTACGGTGGGCGAGGTGAGCGATGCCTTGGAGAAGGTTTTTGGGCGCCACCGCGCCGATACGCAAAAGGTGACCGGTGTGTACGCAGCCGCTTATGACTCGGCCGAAGGCTGGGACAAGCTCAAGACCGAAATCAACGAATTCGCCGAAACCGAGGGCCGCCGCCCCCGCGTGATGATCGCCAAGCTGGGCCAGGACGGCCACGACCGGGGCGCCAAGGTGGTGGCCACGGCCTTTGCCGACTTGGGGTTTGACGTGGACATGGGCCCGCTGTTTCAGACGCCCGAGGAATGCGCGCGCCAGGCCATCGAGAACGACGTGCATGCGGTGGGCGTGAGCACGCTGGCTGCGGGCCACAAAACGCTGGTGCCCGCCATCATCCAGTCGCTCAAGGACCAAGGCGCCGACGACATCATTGTGTTTGTGGGCGGGGTGATTCCGGCGCAGGACTATGAGCACCTGTACGAAGCGGGCGTGAAGGGCATTTATGGGCCTGGCACGCCGATTCCGGCCAGCGCGAAGGATGTGCTGGAGCAGATTCGCAAAGCCGTTGCCGCGTGAGTTTGGTCGCATCTCCCATGTTCAGCTTTGGCAGCGTCGACGCAGGGGACTTTGGTTCCATGGCGGATCTTCGTGCCGAAGCCTTGCGCGAGAGTCTGGAGCGTCTGGGCCGTTTTGACCCCTTGCGTGTGCGAGAGCGCCTGCGCAGTGCATTTGAGCCTGCTTGCATGCGGCACATCTTGGTGGGCGGGGAGCGAATTGGATATCTCACTCTCATTCCAAAGGCCGACGCGCGCTGCTTGCGGTTGCACCATCTGTACATTCGCCCCTCCCACCAAGGTCAGGGTGCTGGGGCTTGGGCCCTGGAGTGGGTCAAGGCGCAGGGCAGGTCATGCGCGCAGGATATTACTTTGAGCGCCTTGCGCGGCAGTGACGCCAATCGCTTCTATCTGCGCCACGGATTTCAACTGGTGGAGGAGCAGGAGTTCGATCTGGAGTACCGGTGGAGCCCTGCGTTCGAGTCCAACGGGGCGGAGGTCGCGCCATGAACCTCTATCAAGGTGTGGTGGGCCAACCCGGCCCCCTCCAACGCCGCGCTATGTCCAAAGCCATCACGTTGCTCGAATCCACGAGGCCGGACCACCGTGCCCAGGCCGACGAGTTGCTCACGCAGCTCCTCCCCCACACCGGCAAAGCCTTCCGCCTAGGCATCAGCGGCGTGCCCGGCGTAGGCAAATCCACCTTCATCGAAGCCCTGGGCCTGTACCTCATCGCCCAGGGCCACCGCGTGGCCGTGCTCACCATCGACCCGTCGAGCACCGTCTCGGGTGGCTCTATCCTGGGCGACAAGACGCGCATGGAGCACCTGTCGGTGCACGAAAAGGCCTACATCCGACCCAGCCCATCCAGTGGAACCTTGGGCGGAGTCGCAGAGAAGACGCGCGAAGCCATGCTGGTCTGCGAGGCCGCAGGCTATGACGTGGTCATCGTCGAAACCGTGGGCGTGGGCCAGAGCGAGATTGCTGTGGCGGGCATGACGGACATGTTCGTGCTGATGCAATTGCCCAACGCGGGCGACGACCTGCAGGCGATCAAGAAGGGCGTGATGGAGATTGCGGACCTGGTGGTCATCAACAAGGCCGACATCGACAAGAACGCTGCCACGCGCGCCGAGGCGCAGATCACCTCATCGCTGCGCCTGCTCAGCCAGCACGGCAACCCCGAAAACGCGCACCACAACGAAACCCTGTGGCACCCACGGGTTGTGCAGATGAGCGCGCTGCTGGGGCAGGGCGTGGACAGCTTCTGGGCCGCCGTCACGCAGTTTCGCCAATTGCAAACCGCCAACGGCCGCCTGGCCACGCGGCGTGAAAAGCAGGCGCTGGCCTGGATGTGGGAGCGCATCGACGCGGGCCTCAAGCTCGCGTTTCGTCAGCATGCGCAGGTCAAGGAGCTGCTGCCGCAGTTGCAGTCCGACGTGGCCGCAGGGCGTATCGCGGCATCGACTGCAGCAAGAAATTTGCTGCTAGCGCAATCCCATCAAGCGCAAGCAGCTATCAAATAAATAGTAAACACAAACCCATTCACCAAAGGACGACCATGCAAGACATCCTGGATCAACTGGAGAAAAAGCGTGCGCTGGCACGCCTGGGCGGCGGGCAAAAGCGCATTGATGCGCAGCACGCCAAGGGCAAGCTCACAGCGCGTGAACGCATCGAGCTGCTGCTGGACGACGGCACGTTCGAAGAATGGGACATGTTCGTCGAGCACCGCTGCACCGACTTCGGCATGGAAGCCAATAAGATCCCTGGCGACGGCGTGGTCACCGGCTACGGCATGATCAACGGCCGCCTGGTGTTCGTGTTCAGCCAGGACTTCACCGTGTTCGGCGGCGCGCTCAGCGAGACGCATGCCGAGAAGATCTGCAAGGTGATGGACCAGGCCATGAAGATGGGTGCCCCCGTGATCGGCCTGAATGATTCGGGCGGTGCGCGCATCCAGGAGGGCGTGGCATCGCTGGGCGGTTATGCCGACGTGTTCCAGAAGAACGTGCTGGCCAGCGGCGTGATTCCGCAGATCAGCATGATCATGGGCCCGAGCGCTGGTGGCGCCGTATATTCGCCCGCCATGACGGACTTCATCTTCATGGTGAAGGATTCAAGCTACATGTTCGTGACCGGCCCCGAAGTCGTGAAGACCGTGACGCACGAAGAGGTGACGGCTGAAGAACTGGGCGGCGCCGTGACGCACACCACCAAGAGTGGCGTGGCCGACATGGCGTTTGAGAACGACGTGGAGGCGCTGATGATGCTGCGCCGCCTGTACAACTACCTGCCGCTGAACAACCGCGAAAAGGCCCCCGTGCGCCCGAGCAACGACCCGGCCGACCGCGCCGACCGCTCGCTCGACACCCTGGTGCCCGACAACCCGAACAAGCCGTACGACATGAAGGAACTCATCGTCAAGACGGTGGACGACGGCGACTTTTTCGAGCTGCAGCCCGAGTACGCCAAGAACATCCTCATCGGCTTTGCCCGCATGGAAGGCCAAACCGTGGGCATCGTGGCCAACCAGCCGCTGGTGCTGGCTGGCTGCCTAGACATCAAGAGCTCCATCAAGGCCGCGCGTTTTGTGCGCTTCTGCGACGCCTTCAACATCCCCGTGGTCACGTTTGTGGACGTGCCCGGCTTCATGCCCGGCACCAGCCAGGAGTACGGCGGCATCATCAAACACGGCGCCAAGCTGCTGTACGCATACGCCGAGTGCACCGTGCCCAAGATCACCGTCATCACACGCAAGGCCTACGGCGGCGCGTACGACGTGATGAGCAGCAAACACTTGCGCGGCGACGTGAACCTGGCCTGGCCCAACGCCGAGATCGCGGTGATGGGCGCCAAGGGCGCGGTGGAAATCATCTTCCGCGAAGACAAGAACGACCCCGTGAAGCTGGCCGCGCGCGAGGCCGAATACAAGCAGCGTTTTGCCAACCCGTTTGTGGCCGGTGCACGTGGCTTTATCGACGACGTGATCCTGCCGCACGAGACGCGCAAGCGCATTTGCCGCTCGCTGGTGATGTTGCGGGATAAGAAGCTCGAAAACCCGTGGCGCAAACACGGGAACATTCCGCTCTAAAAAGAACAAGAACCCAGGAGATCACACATGTTCACCAAAATCCTGATCGCCAACCGTGGCGAAATCGCGTGCCGAGTCATCGCCACCGCCCGCAAGATGGGCATCGCCACCGTCGCCGTCTACTCCGACGCCGACAAAGAAGCCCGCCACGTCAAGCTGGCCGACGAGGCCGTGCACATTGGTGCGGCGCCCTCGCGCGAGTCTTACCTGCTGGCCGACAAGATCATTGCCGCCTGCAAACAGACCGGCGCACAGGCCGTGCACCCCGGCTACGGCTTCCTCTCTGAAAACGAAGCCTTTGCCAAGCGCTGCGAAGACGAAGGCATTGCCTTCATCGGCCCCAAGGCGCATTCGATTGCCGCCATGGGCGACAAGATTGCGTCCAAAAAGCTGGCGAATGAAGCCAAGGTCAACACCATTCCCGGCTACAACGACGCCATCAGCGGCCCCGAGCAGGCGGTGGAGATTGCCAAGGGCATTGGTTACCCCGTGATGATCAAGGCCTCGGCCGGCGGCGGTGGCAAGGGCCTGCGTGTGGCGTTCAACGACAAGGAAGCGTTTGAAGGCTTCACCAGTTGCCAGAACGAGGCCCGCAACAGCTTTGGCGATGACCGCATCTTCATCGAGAAGTTTGTGCAGGAGCCGCGCCACATCGAGATCCAGGTGCTGGGCGACAGCCATGGCAATGTGATTTATCTGAACGAGCGCGAGTGTTCCATCCAGCGCCGACACCAGAAGGTGATCGAAGAGGCGCCGTCGCCCTTCATCAGCGACGCCACCCGCAAGGCCATGGGCGAGCAGGCCGTGCAACTGGCCAAGGCCGTCAAGTACCAAAGCGCGGGCACGGTGGAGTTTGTGGTCGGCAAGGACCAGGATTTCTACTTTTTGGAGATGAACACCCGCCTGCAGGTGGAGCACCCGGTGACGGAATGCATCACCGGCCTGGACCTGGTGGAGCTGATGATCCGCGTGGCGGCGGGCGAGAAGCTGCCGCTCACGCAAGCCGATGTGAAGCGCGACGGCTGGGCCATCGAATGCCGCATCAACGCCGAAGATCCGTTCCGCAACTTTTTGCCGTCCACCGGCCGCCTGGTGCGCTTTCAGCCGCCCGAGGAGTCGATGTTCCAGGCGGACACGACCAAGAAGCTCGGTGTGCGCGTGGACACGGGTGTGTACGAAGGCGGCGAGATCCCCATGTATTACGACTCGATGATCGCCAAGCTCATCGTGCACGGCACTGACCGCAACGACGCGATCGCCAAGATGCGCGCGGCGCTCAACGGCTTCGTGATTCGCGGCATCAGCAGCAACATCCCGTTCCAGGCCGCGCTGCTGGCGCACCCCAAGTTTGTGACGGGCGACTTCAACACCGGTTTTATTGCCGAGAACTACGGCAAGGGCTTCCACGCCGAAGACGTGCCACACGATGACCCGCTGTTTTTGGTGGCGCTGGCCGCCTACATGAACCGCCGCTACCGCGCACGTGCCTCGGGCATCAGCGGCCAGTTGGCCGGGCATGAGGTCAAGGTGGGCGAGCAGTTTGTGGTGATCACGCTGGGCGCCGAGGGCCAGAACCAATACCACGATGTGACGGTGTCCGATTTTGAAGACAAATCGGGCTCTAGCGCTGTATTGGTGGGCGGCAATAGCTATCAAATTAGCAGCACGGCAACGCTGGGCCAGATCCGTGTGCAGGGCGCCTGCAACGGCCAGGGCTTTACCGCCCAGGTGGAGCGCGGCGTGGGCAAGAATCCGCTGGCGCTGCGCATTGCGCACAACGGCACACAAATCGACGCGCTGGTGCTGTCGCCACTGGGGGCCAAGCTGTACAAGCTCATGCCGTTCAAGGCACCGCCCGATCTGTCCAAGTTCCTGCTCTCGCCCATGCCCGGCCTGCTGGTCGACGTGGCGGTGCAGCCCGGCCAGAAGGTGCAGGCCGGTGAAAAGCTGGCCGTGATCGAGGCCATGAAGATGGAGAACATCCTTTTTGCCGCACAAGATGGCGTGGTCGGCAAGATCACGGCGGGCAAGGGTGAATCGCTGGCGGTGGACCAGATCATTCTGGAATTTGAATGAAATTGGCCTCTAGCGCTTGCTAATAAAGCGCTAGCAGCTATCAAAAACAGAGCGATTGAGATATTCATGACAAGCACGAACCCCAACACGCTGCGCCCCTTCAAGGTGCTTGGCATTCAGCAAGTCGCCATTGGCGGCACCGACAAGCAGCGCATGAAAACCCTGTGGGTGGACATGCTGGGCCTCACACAAACCGGCACCTTCCAGAGCGAGCGCGAGAACGTCGACGAAGACATCCTGGCCATGGGCCGGGATGCTTTCAAGGTCGAGGTGGACATCATGCAGCCGCTCGACATCGACAAAAAACCCGCCGTGCACACCACGCCGCTCAACCACATCGGCCTGTGGATCGACGATTTGCCCCGCGCGGTGGAATGGCTGACGGCAAAGGGCGTGCGTTTTGCGCCCGGCGGCATTCGCAAGGGCGCAGCGGGCTACGACATCACCTTTTTGCACCCCAAGAGCAATGACGAGTTTCCGATTGCAGGGGAGGGCGTGCTGATTGAGCTGGTGCAGGCGCCCGCGGATGTGATTGCTGCACTCAGTTGAGTATGTCGCGCTGATCGGCGCGCTAACGTCGCCTATCTTCGAGCGCCTGCGCAACTGATTTCGCACCAGATCGCCACAGATAAGCGCCTGTTGCGAGCGCTTGAAAATCGCCACTGTGGCGCTTTTCAGAAATCGCGCCAAATGCAGCGAAGATGCGGCCTTCTGCGCGCAAAAAACTCTGAACTTGAGCGCCGTTGCCGTCGCACTTTTATTGGCACTTTTTGTGACCCTACGGTGCATGTTTGTGCCGCTTTCTCCTAGAGAATCCGCCCCAGCCGCTGCGAACCGCCCAGGTTCTGGCCGGTGCGCGCTGATGAACAACCCGCAGCAGGGCAGAAGCCTTGATGAATGAAGGAACCCCTCCCATGTCCACCACCCTGGCCTCCACCGCCACCCCATCGGCACAGCCCGTCCAATTGCACCGCCGCCCTGCAGCCCCCGTGGCCCAAGGCCCCTGGTCGGTGGAAGCCATCCAGGCGCTGCTCGACAAGCCTTTGATGGACCTGCTGTTCGAGGCGCAGACGGTGCACCGCCAGCACTGGCCTGCGGGCGACATCGAGCTGGCCACGCTGCTGTCGGTCAAGACTGGCGGCTGCCCTGAAAACTGCGGCTACTGCCCGCAGGCGGCCGAGTTCGACACCGGCGTGAAGGCCGAAAAGCTGATGGCAGTGGACGAGGTGGTGCGCGCCGCCCAGGCCGCCAAGGACGCGGGCGCCACGCGCTTTTGTATGGGGGCCGCCTGGCGCGCGCCCAAGGACCGCGATATTGAAAAAGTCAGCGCCTTGATCGGCGCCGTGAAGGGCCTGGGCCTGCAGACCTGCGCCACGCTGGGCATGCTCGAATCGCACCAGGCGCAGGCGCTGAAGGACGCAGGGCTGGACTACTACAACCACAACCTCGACACCGCCCCCGAGTACTACACCGACGTGGTGAGCACCCGCGCCTATCAGGACCGGCTGGACACCCTGCAGAACGTGCGCAGCGCGGGCATCAGCGTGTGCTGCGGCGGCATCGTGGGCATGGGCGAGGCGCCCGTACACCGCGCAGGCCTGATCGCGCAACTGGCCAATCTGCAGCCGTACCCCGAGTCGGTGCCCATCAACAGCCTGGTGCGCGTGCCCGGCACGCCGCTGGCCGACAGCGACCCCATCGACCCCTTCGACTTTGTGCGCGTGATCGCCGTGGCCCGCATCACCATGCCCAAAGCGCGCGTGCGCCTGTCGGCAGGGCGCCAGCAAATGGGCGAGGCGGTGCAGGCGCTGTGTTTCATGGCCGGGGCCAATTCGATCTTTTACGGCGACAAGCTGCTGGTGACGGGCAACCCCGACGTGGATGCCGACGTGCAACTGCTGGCGAAGCTGGGCCTGAACGGCCACCGCACCACCACGACCGAGGCGGAGCACGGGCATCATCACCATGCATAGTTAATCAGTCGATGAGCCTGGCAAAACCTTCCACGGTGCGAGATGGCGTCACGCTGATGATCTCCGGCACCACCACACCGTGGGCGACAAAGGGGTCTTGCTGAACCCTCGATGCGAGTTCTTCTTTGGTGGTTTTGGCGGCCAAAATCGCGCCGCCTTGCGCGGACTCCAGCGAACCGGCCATCAGGAACACGCCGTCGTCGATGCCGCTCTGGATCCACTGGTTGTGCGCGGCCATCCACTGGGCTGCTTGCGAGCGGTTGGGGCCGAATTTGAGAAAAACAATGTGCATGGTGAACTCCTCCTATGGCATGGGGTTGTAGGGGGTTGGAAAACTGCGTTGCTCAAGAGCCCTGAGGAGCCACAGACTGCACCCAGGCCTCGATCTGATCGACCTCGTGGCGGATGAACACTTCGTCATGAAAAGCATTCGCCAGGGAGGCGATGCCCTGGCTTCGGGCCAGCAGGTGCATCGCTAGTGTGTCGGCATCGTCGGCGCGGCCCAGCGCGGCAAACTGTTCCGCCAGCCATCGGCGAAACTGGCCGAAGATCATTCCGGCGTCGCCCTGTGAGGGATGCTCCCGCTTGGCCAGCTCGGCGCACAGCGTGCCCACCGGGCAGCCAAAGCGCTGGATGTCCTGGCGGTTGTCGATCAGCATCTGCGCAAAACACTTCAAGCGTTCGGCAGGCGTGTGCCCCTTTTGAGCCCAGGCATCGAGCATGGCCTGGGTTTGGGCGGCACGGTGCGCTATTACCGCCGCAAGAATGTCGTCCTTGGTCTTGAAGTGGTAGTAGAAATTGCCCCGCGAAATCTTCACCTCGTCAGCGATGTTGGCAAACGAGGTGTTCTCGAAACCACGCTGATAGAACAAGAGGTCTGCTTTTTCAACGATCTCCTGGCGGGTGCTAGGCTTGGGTGCAATGGTTTTCATCATGGCGGGGCTTTCAGTCCATCGCGGTGGGCGTAGCGGCCGCAGGGTAATCGGTGTACCCACGCTCATCTCCTCCGTAAAACGTGGTGGGGTCGGGGTCGCTGAGCGGCAGGTCGTGCCGAAAACGCGTCACCAGGTCCGGGTTTGCAATGAAGGGCTTGCCAAAAGCGATGAGGTCGGCCGCGCCGCTACGGATGGCTGCCATGGCGCGTGCTTTGTCGTAGCCATTGTTGGCGATGTAGGTTCCGCCAAATTGGCGCCGAAGCAACCCGTAGTCCAGCGAGTGCGGGGCGGCTGTCATGTCACCCTCCAGCACATGGAGATAGGCCAGGCGGCGGGCGGAAAGCACCTTCGCGTAGAACCCGAAGTGAGAGGCCGGGTCGCTGTCGCTCATGTCGTTGAAACGGTTCTCCGGGCTCAGGCGCACGCCAATGCGCTCCGTTGCCCACACTTCGCCGACGGCGTCCAGGACCTCCGACAGGAACGCCATGCGCCGCGCCGGTGTTCCACCATAGGCATCCGTGCGCTGGTTGGTTCCATCGCGCAGGAATTGGTCGATGAGGTAGCCATTGGCCCCGTGGATCTCCACGCCATCGAACCCCGCAGCCTGGGCAATGCGCGATGCGGCCTGGAACTGGGCCACCACGCCGGGGACTTCATGGGCAGAGAGTTCGCGCGGCGTGGTGAACGGCTGCATACCTGTGTAGGTAACGGCCATACCCTCTGGGCGAATCGCAGACGGAGCCACCGCAGGTCCGCCGTCAGCTTGCAGGCTGGGGTGCGAGATGCGCCCGCAGTGCTGCAACTGGGCAAAGATGCGACCACCCTTGGCATGGACTGCCGCAGTGACCTGGCGCCAACCCTCAGCCTGCGCGTCGGTGTAGATGCCTGGCGTGCCTGGGTAGCCGACACCTTGCGCGGAGACGGGGGCGGATTCGGCAATCACCAGCCCGGCATCGCCACGCTGGCCATAGTGGATGGCCATGAGGGGCGATGGAACGCCATCGGGCGCGGCCCGGTTGCGCGTCATGGGGGCCATCACCATGCGGTTGGCCAGGGTGACGCCACCCAGCGCTACGGGAGAGAACAAATCAGCAGCCACGAAAACCTCCTTTCAACATCGATTAGGACGATTGGCCTAATTATTAGGGCAATTGTCCAAATCAAGCAAGTAGGCTGTTTTGTGTCGACAAAAAAAGGCGCCGTTGCCGAAACCCGGAAGCACCGAAAACGCTGGAGGAATGGCGATCGGAAGGCTTGGCCCATAAGCCGAGCACCGCCAGGGAGCCACTGCACAAATCGAGCGGCAGATGAACGCGGCGCAATGATTCGCGCGGAGGTTTCCTAGGCGTCCACCGTGGTCTGCAAGCGCAGCAGGTCTGAGCTCAGCCGCTGCACTTCGGTGCGCAATTGCGCGTTTTCGCGCTGCAGGTCGAAGTCTTTTTGCAGCTGCTTGCGGTGTTCCACATAGACCATGAGGTTGCTCACGCGCAGCTTGAGCAGTTCGGGGTCGATGGGCTTGAACATGTAGTCGATGGCGCCCAGGCTCAGGCCCTTGTGGCGGGCCATTTCGTCGGTGATGGCGGTCACGAAAATGATGGGTGTGTACTCGGAAGTGTGGTGCTCGCGCAGCCTGCGCGCCACCTCAAAGCCGTCCATGCCGGGCATCATCACGTCGAGCAGGATGACATCGGGTGGCGCATCGGACTGGCAGATGCTGAGGGCTTTTTCACCGCTCTGGGCCACTTTCACCTTGAAGCGGTCGCGGAACAGCCCCGCGATCAGTTGCAGGTTGTCCGGCGTGTCGTCCACCACCAGCAAGGTGCCGCGGTCGGCAGGGCCGCCATCGTCAGGCGCCGACGCGGAGGTGGATGCGGGCACGGTGGCTCCGCGTGTGAGCACGCGCTGCAGGCGCTCCACCAACCGACGTGTGGTGAAGGGTTTGATCAGCAGGTCATCAATGCCCAACTGGATGGCCTTTGCAGCCGATGCGCGGTCGAGCCCGCCCGACATGAGGAGAAAGGGCACGTTCGCCAGGCGCGGCTCGGCGCGCATTGACTCCAGCACCTCCAGGCCGCTTTGCACGGCCGTGTTCAGGTCGGCCACCACCACGTGCACGGGTTCGGAGCGCAGAAGTTGCAAGGCACGCGGGCCATCCCTGGCTTGCAGCACCTGGGCGAATCCGGCCCCTTCGAGCTGGCTGGCCAGGGTTTGGCGCATGACGGCGGCACTCTCGGCCAGCAATACGGTCGTTTGTGCGGGGTGCATGGGGCCTGTCACGTTGTTTTTTTCAGATCTCGATGTGCTCGGAGGGAAAGTCATTCGCAATGCGGTCGATCTGCGCCTGCAGCGCGGGTGCGCCGTCGGCATAACGCTGGGCAATCTCCTGGAACTCGCCGGACAGGGCGATGAAGGCGTCCACCATGTCGGGGTCGAAATGGCTGCCCCGACCTTCGCGAATGATCTCGGTGGCCCGCTCGTGCGAGAAGGCGGGCTTGTACACGCGCTCGGAGATCAGCGCGTCGTACACGTCGGCCACGGCCATGAGCCGCGCCGACAGGGGAATGTCATCGCCCGCCAGCCCTTGGGGGTAGCCCGAGCCATTCCATTTCTCCTGGTGGCTGTAGGTGATCTCTTTGGCGTAGCGGAAGAAGGGGTTGTCATGTGTGGTCTCGCTCTCGGCGGCCAGGATGGCGTCGCGGCCCAGCGTGGTGTGGGTCTTCATGATCTCGAACTCTTCCGCCGTGAGCTTGCCGGGCTTGAGCAGGATGCGGTCCGGAATGCCGACCTTGCCGATGTCGTGCAGCGGGGCCGACTTGAAAATCGTCTCGATGGCGGTGTCGGTCAGCTCGTCCTTGAAACGCGGGTGTTTTTGCAGGTACAGGGCCAGCGTCTTCACATAGTGCTGGGTGCGCCGGATGTGGTTGCCGGTTTCGTTGTCACGCGTTTCGGCCAGCGATGCCATGGCGCGGATGGTGGCGTCCTGCAGCTCGGCCATGGCCTGCGTGCGGGAGGCCACCTCCTGCTCCAGGTATTGGTTGTGGTGGGCCAAAAAATCGCGCGCGCGCTTGAGCTGCAGGTGGTTGCGCACGCGGGCCATCACGATGGCGGGGTTGATGGGCTTGGTGATGTAGTCCACCACGCCCAGCTCCAGGCCAATGCTTTCGTCTTCCGACGCGCTCATGGCGGTGAGAAAGATGACCGGGATGTTCTCGGTCTCGGGGTTGAACTGCAGGCGCCGCAGCACCTCGTAGCCGTCCATGTCCGGCATCATGATGTCCAGCAGGATCAGGTCGGGCTTGCTCTCGCCAGCCACGATCTGCAACGCACGCTCGCCGCCGGGCGCGAGCTTGACCTTGTATTCCGTGCGCAGCAGGTCGCTCATCAGCGACAGGTTGTCTGGCGTGTCGTCCACCACCAGCACCGTGCATTTGCCGTTCAATTCCATCGGGCTATTCATGAACCGGGTCCTCCTTGTTGTGCATGCCGGGGATGTGGGCGTTGCGCAAGGCGGCCAATGCATCCACAAAGTCGTAGCTGTCCAGCGCCCGCTTCATGTCGGCATAGGCGGGCCCCAACAGGGCCTTCAGGACGGGGGCGGAGTCCTTGAACAGCTCAATGGCGTCGGAATCGTCGTCTGCCAGCAGGGCATCCAGTTGGCCCACCAGTTTCTGCGCGGCCTCGGCATCGATGGGCGGTGTGTTGGCCGCATGGGCGGCACCGGGTTCGTCGTCCGGGGGCAGGGCGCTTTGCAGCGCTGCGATCAGTGCCTGACACTCCGCATCCACGGGGCGCAGCAGTTCTTCGATCGCGGCAGCGGAGGCGTTCTCGTCGATGGCCTGTTCCACCACCGCCGCCAACGCGGCCAGCCGGGTGGCGCCGATGGTGCCTGCGGTGCCCTTGAGGGTGTGCATGGCGCGCAATGCATCACCGCTCTGGTGCGCGGCCAGGGCTGTCCGGGTGGCTTTTGCGGCAGATGCCTGCCCGGCCACGAACTTGCGCAGCAGGCTTTCGTAGGCGGGGCGCTTGTCGAGCACGCGCCGCAGGCCCGCCGTCACGTCGAGCCCGTCGATAAGGCGCAGCGCATCGTGTGCCGGGGCGGGATCGGGGGTTGGGGTGGCCTGTGGTTCGGGCGAGCCGGGGGCCTCTAAGGCCTCGGCGCGCGGTGCGATCCACTGCAACAGGCCAGCAAACAGCTCGTCGGGATCGATGGGCTTGGCAAGGTGGCCGTTCATGCCGGCTTCCAGGCAGCGGTCACGGTCGCGGCTCATGGCGTTGGCGGTCATGGCCAGCACGGGCAATTGGGCCCAGGCCGGGTTTTCGCGCAGCAGGCGCGTGGCAGTCAGGCCGTCCATCACCGGCATCTGCATGTCCATCAGCACGATGTCGTAGGGCGCCTTCGCCAGCATGTCGAGCGCGATCTGGCCGTTGTCGGCCACATCCACCACCAACTCGGCCCCTTGCAGCAGCTCTGCGCCCACCTGCTGGTTGAGGTCGTTGTCATCCACCAGCAGCACCCGGGCGCCCCGGATCGCGGACATGTCGAGCAGGCGGTGTGGTGTCTGGGCACGCGGCTGCGGGTTGGCCGCCAGGCTGCGGCCGCCGAGTACGCGGATGGCGGTGTCAAACAGTTGCGACGGGCTGACGGGTTTGGTCAGCATGAGCCCAATACCTGCGTTCTCCAGCTCCTGCTGCACATCGTCGCGGCCCGCCGCCGTCACGATGACCGAGCGGGGAGGGTGGCGCAGCAGGGCCAACTCGCGGTGGGTGGCGAAGCCGTCCATGCCAGGCATCTTCCAGTCCAGAAACGCGATCTCGCAGGGCCGCCCGGCCTCTTCGGCCGCCTGCGCCTTGGCAACGGCCTCTTGGCCCGAGCTGGCCGTGGTGACCGCAAAGCTCATGCTGCCCAGCAGGGCGCTGAGGATCTGCCGCGCCTGCTCGCTGTCGTCCACCACCAGCACATGGCGCCCGCGCAGGTCGGGTTCGGGCATCAGGGGGCAATGGGCTGCCGTGCCCAGGCCCAGCCGGGCGGTGAACCAGAAGGTGCTGCCCTGGCCCGGTGCACTTTGCACGCCCACTTCGCCGCCCATCAGGCCCGCGAGCTTCTTGGAGATGGCCAGACCCAGGCCCGTGCCGCCGTATTTGCGCGTGGTGGACGTGTCGGCCTGCTCGAAAGAGCGGAACAGTCGCGACTGCTGCTCTTCGGTAAGGCCGATGCCGGTGTCCTGCACCTCGAAGCGCACCAGAACGCCGTCGGCGTCCCGCGATATTTCGCTGACCCGCACGATGATCTCGCCGACCTCGGTGAACTTGACGGCATTGTTGGCGTAGTTCACCAATATCTGCCCCAGGCGCAAGGGGTCGCCGCGCAATTCGTCGGGCAGGGCAGGGTCCACGTCGAACAGCAGTTCCAGGCCCTTGCTGGCTGATTTGCCGCTGATCAGGTTGGCCACGTTGTCGAGCACGCTGCGCAGCTCGAAATCGGCCTCTTCCACTTCGAGTTTGCCGGCTTCGATCTTGCTGAAATCGAGGATGTCGTTGATCAAGCCCAGCAGGTGCTGGCCCGAGCGCTGGATTTTTTCGACATAGTCCCGCTGGCGGGGCGAAAGATCGGTGCCCAGCGCCAGGTGGCTCATGCCGATGACGGCGTTCATAGGGGTGCGGATCTCGTGGCTCATGTTGGCCAGAAAGTCCGACTTCATCTGCGAGGCGTCCTCGGCCTTGGAGCGGGCGATCTCCAGGTCTTCCTTGTGCTGGTTCAGTGCAACGTTGAGCTGCTGCAACTCGGCCGTGCGTTCGGCCACGCGGGCCTCCAGCGCTTCTTCGCTGCGCTTCAGGGCCTCTACCAACTCGGCCTGGGCGGCCATGGCCAGGGATTTGGCCTTTTCGCGTTTGAGAAACTGCCGCGCCATGGCGATGGCGAGCAAAAACGTGAGCAATGCCTGGAAGGCGGTCAGCCCGGTGGTCAGCAGAGCTTGTTGCTGAACCTCGGCGTTGCGCGAGTCCCCCAGCAGGGACGACACGCGGGACGCGTTGAGCGATAGCTCCTGCACCGTGTCGCGCAGGGTGTCGAGCTCGGCCCGCAGAAGTTGCATGTTCTTCTGGCTGGAGACCGGGTCCACACTGGCACCAAAGTAGCCGTCGCCTACCGCCACAAACTTCTGCAAGGCGGCCAGTGCCTTGGCGTAGATGGGCTCCTCATGCATCAGCGTGCGCGCAGACCCGCTCTCCAGCGCGCTGAAGCGGCTCAGAAAGAGGTCATAGCGCAGCTCCAGCCGCGACATGGAGATATTTCCAGGTGCCAGTTCGAACTCGTGCAGCGCATGGTCGAGCTTTTCATACTCGACGTTGAGCTGCAAAAACGACCACAGCGCATTGACATCGCCCCGCCGCATCACGGCCTCGACGCTGCGGTACTGCTGGTACTGCACCACGGCGATGGCCGCATAGGCCAGCACCAAGCCTGCAATGATGAGCCGCAGGATATGTTTGCTGCGCAGCATGCCTAGGTGGAGGAAGAAGTGTGTGTGAGTAAGTAGGTGTGTGCGCTTGAACGGGTAGGCCGGTGATGGCTACCGTATCCGCAAGGCGTTGAGCTGCCAGGCCGCGCGGTTGTAGTACAGCTCACTGCGCAGCTCGGCCTTGGCGTCGAACGGGTACACGATGAACAGCGGCCCCTTTTCGCGGATGGGCATGGGCCGGTTGTTCATCAGGCGGGCCACGATCACGTCGTGGCGGGTGGCGTCATCCGCAGGGATCTCGGTCTTGTAGTCGTTCAGGGCCACTGCCGTGATCTTGGTCCCCTTGGCCCCCACGGCAGCCAGCACATCACGCAGCAGGGGGCCGGTGAAGGTAACGACGCTGGGGTACCAGGGTGTTTGTGTGGAGAAGGTGTGCTGGGGCAGCCTCTCCAGCATCTTCATGTCGAACTGGGCCTGCTGGCCCTGGTTGGCCTTGGTGATGGTCCCCTCGATGGTGAGGAGCACCGGGCCGGTAGGCTTTTCGAGGGCCTGGACTCCGAAGGAAACTGACAGCGCGAGTGCACTAACAACGAGGCCACGGCCCCAACCGGCACCCAGGCGTTCCCCCGAAAAACATGCTTGCATGGCGATCCCCCTTTTTCGCAACAGTCTCGCCATGCATGAGCAAAATGTAAACAAATTTTTGGCAACTCGCGATGATCTCCGTGGGGCCTGATGTGCCAACGCAGACAGGGGCAGGCGCGCACGGGTTCATGCGTGGGGCTATGAGAAAAAATCAGGCGGGAAAGAGATTTCCACGAAAAATACAGTGTTAGCGCTTTTTAATATTGGATAGTTTGCTATTATTTTTGATTGAAATAGTTGTTTGAGTGACTGACGGTGCCTACTGATAAAGCCGTTGTGTGTTGCTTATTGAAGAGCAGTTTTGCTTGGCTGCACAGCCCAAGGCAGCCACGCCGTATCACTCCATATTTTTGAAATGTTTCCTGGAAAGAGGCAAAGACCTGGGCGTTGCAGGGCTTATTTCAGGACCACATCGTCGGCGTCCAGCACCTTCACGGCGATGGGAATTCCCTGGCCCACGCTTTGTGTCACCGTGCAATAGCTTTCGAACTGGCTGAGCACGCGGTCCAGGTGCTGCAGTTGGCTGGCGGGCACGCCCAGGTGCAGGCTGGCACCCATGCGCAGCACGCGCAGGCGGCCTTCGGGGTTGCGTCCGATCTCGGCCACCACGGTGGCGCGCAAGGGCTCCGGGGTCTGCTTGAACTTGCGCAGGGCGAACAGCAGCGAATCAGTGAGGCAGTTGCCCACCGCCGCGCACAGCAGTTGCACGGGCGAAGGCCCCGTGCCGGTGCCCAGTGGGGCAGGCTCGTCGCCGATCAGGTTGGGGACGGATGCGCCGAACTGGATGTCAAAGCGGTAGTCCTGCTGCTGGACGAGTTCGACGGTGACTTGCTCTTGGCTCATAAAAAAGACCTCCGGGCGGGTTCAGATTTCGGATGAATGGGAAACAGGGCAGGGCGCCTGAACGGGCTCGCACAGTGCATTGACCGGTATCTTCAGGTAGGCCACGCCGTTGTCTTCGGCCGGCGGCATCGCCCCGGCCCGGATGTTCACCTGCACCGAGGGCAGGATCAGCGTGGGCATGTCGAGCGTGGCATCACGCCGCGTGCGCAAGGCCACGAAGGCGTCTTCGGTCACGCCGTCGTGCACGTGGATGTTGTGGGCGCGCTGCTCGGCCACTGTGGTCTGCCATGCGATAGCGCGCCCGGTGGGCGGGTAGTCGTGGCACATAAAAAGGCGGGTCTGCGGCGGCAGGCTCAGCAGCCTGCGCACCGATTGGTAGAGCGTGTGTGCATTGCCGCCCGGGAAGTCGCAGCGCGCCGTACCCACATCGGGCATGAACAAGGTGTCGCCCACAAACACCGCATCGCCCACCTGGTAGGCCATACATGCCGGGGTGTGGCCCGGCACGGCCAGGGCCATGGCTTCGAGCTGGCCGATGCGAAACACCTCGTTGTCGTGCAGCAGATGGTCGAACTGGCGGCCGTCTGGCCGGAACCCCGGCTCCAGGTGAAAGAGGGCCTTGAACACCTCTTGCACCTGGGTGATCGCCGCGCTGATGGCGATGCGCCCCCCCAATTTGCCGCGCAAGTAGTGCGCGGCCGACAGGTGGTCGGCATGCGCGTGGGTTTCCAGGATCCACTGCACTTTCAGGCTGCGGGCCTGAACGAACTCGATCAGCCGCTCGGCAGAGTGTGTGCGGGTGCGGCCCGACTTGGGGTCGTAGTCCAGCACCGAATCCACCAGTGCGCAGTGGCCTCCAGGCTGGTCAAAGATGACGTAGCTCACGGTCCAGGTGGCGTCGTCGAAGAAGGCCTGTATCTGAGGTTTCATCTTTGCTGGCTTTGAGTTTCAATTTTTATAATTTATTGATTTATATATTGTTTGTCAATAAACTATGGGCCATCTCATAAATCAGGAGTGCACCACGATGCGCGCCGAAGCCACCATCGACCTCGAAAGCCTGCGCCGTTCGGCCGACAGCGCCTGCCGCCTCATGAAAGTGCTCTCCAACCCCGACCGCCTGCTGCTGCTGTGCCAATTGAGCCAGGGCGAGAAGCGGGTAGGGGAGTTGGAGGCGTTGGTTGGCATCTCCCAGCCCACGCTGTCGCAGCAACTGGGTGTGCTGCGCGAGGATGGCCTGGTCAACACCCGCCGCGAGGGCAAGAACATCTATTACGAAATCGCCAGCCCGCAGGCGCTGGCGGTGATGGATGTGTTGTTTGAACAGTTTTGCGGCCCATCCCAGGTGGCCGCCAGGGAGAGCCAGGCATGTTGATCGATTGGACCCATTTCACACCCTGGACAGCTTTGGCGGGCGGCCTTCTGCTGGGCCTGGCCGCGGCGCTGTTCCTGCTGTTCAATGGCCGGGTTCTGGGCATCAGCGGCATCGTGGGTGGTTTGCTGCGCCCACGTGCGGACGATATTGGTTGGCGCCTGGCCTTGGTGTTGGGCATGCTGGTAGCCCCCGGCCTGTATGGCTTGTTTGCGGGTGCTGTACCACCACCGCGCATTGATGCGGGCTGGGGCATGGTGGTGGTGGCCGGGCTGCTGGTGGGTGTGGGCACGCGCTATGGATCGGGGTGCACCAGCGGGCACGGGGTTTGTGGGCTCTCGCGCCTGTCGCCACGGTCGCTGGTGGCCACCCTGGCTTTTATGGGCGCGGGGTTTGTCACGGTGTTTATTGCGCGGCATGTGCTGGGCTGAGCGTCCCTCGAACCCCTTAAACCCCATGGGAGCATTGATATGAAGAACCGTATTGCAGAATTTTGGGTGGGTCTGATGTTCGGCGTGGGCCTCATCGTCTCTGGCATGACGGACCCCGGCAAGGTGCTGGGCTTCCTCGACTTGGCGGGCCTGTGGGACCCATCGCTGGCCTTTGTCATGGCAGGCGCCATCGCGGTCGGCGCGGCGGCGTTTGCTGTCGCCAAAAAGCGCACCACCAGCTTTTTGGGCGGCGCCATGCACCTGCCCACGGCCCGTGGCATTGACCGCCGTTTGGTGGCGGGCAGCTTTGTGTTTGGCGCGGGCTGGGGCCTGGCGGGCTTTTGCCCCGGCCCGGCGATTGTGTCGGTGGGAGCCGGTCAACCCAAAGCCATCGCCTTTGTGCTAGCCATGCTGGCGGGCATGTGGCTGTTTGAATGGGCCGAGGGCCGCGCGCGCGGCAGACTGGTGGAGCAGTAACTGCTCTTGGGGTCAGAAACGGGAGCGCGCGCTCAGCGCTTGCCGGTGCTGCCGCTGAAGCGCAGCGTGTCGAGCGCCATCACCAGGCCCGGCTCCGTTGCCTTGGCGTCTTCGTCCGATACCTGGGTCATCACGATCACGGTGGTCTCGCCAAGGGTGGCCTTGAAGAAACGCGCCTCGTGCGGCAGGTTCTGGCCCAGCAGGCTGACGACGAAGCGCTGCGAGACGCCTTTGTTTTCCTTGCCGGCCACCTGGCGGGTAATAGGCCCGGCCTTTGCAGGGCCCATCCGGGCCTGTTGCGCGGTGTTGTCCCGCGCAGCGTTCTCGCGATTGCGGGCAGCTGTCGCCGCGAATTTCTCGATGTCCTGGCCTGCAAGAAAGGGGCTGAACATGAAGCTCACCACAGCCTGGTTGGGGCCTTCAAGGTCGATGCTGCGCAGACGGGTTTCGTCCTGCGCGACCACGTCTTCTGCGACCTTCCAGTCCGCCGGGTGCTCAAAACTCACACCATCTTTACTGTAGGCAACGGGAGGCGCTGCATGGGCAGGTTTCAGCGCCATGAGGGCAAGCGATGCAAAGAAGACCAGCGACAGGAACAGATGGGCGCTAGCGCGGCGAGATAGGCGGATGGGGTGCATAGGACAGGAGGAACAAAGACGGTCGCAAGGATTCTTGCACGAACAGATGTCCGACACCCCGGCCCCGTTCTATCGCTCACCGTACGGGCCGGCACGATCTAACCTCGGATTGCACTTTTGAACGCTGCAGCAAGCGCTGCAACCACGTCACGCGACCGCTCATCTTTGTGTCGTGAGTGCAATAGCACCGGCAGGAGCGGTAATTCAGGGAGCCTCAACTTGGAGCCTACATTCACAGCGCCAAATGGCAGCATTCGTGGGGCCAAGGCGGCAATGCCAATGCCAGCCATTACAGCGGCAGTTACGGCTGCCACACCGCCTCCTACAAAGACTTCGGTCCATGGCACCGCTGCTTTGTCCAGATACTCGCCAGCCATCTGACGTACCCCACAAGGCTCAGCCATTGTGGCCAAAGGCAGCGGTTCTTCGGGGCGGTGCAACCAACTTGGAGAGGCAAACCAGCCGAATTTTTCTTCGGCCAGGATTTCTCCGTCCGCCCGCCCCGTGTGCAGGCGGACTATCACGGTATCGAGCTCCCTTCTGTCGAAGCTTTGCAGCAAATCACCTGAAGACGCAATCCGAATGGCGATTAATAGTTCAGGGTCCTGGGCGTTCATCCGGGCAATCAGTGCTGGCAGCTCCGGCCCGGCTACGTGATCGCTGATGCCGATGGTGAGCCGCCGCCTTGCGCCTGTAAATGCGTTGAGGGCTCGGTGGTTGGCTTCAAGCAGTTCACGGGCATGGCTGAGAAAAGCAGAACCTTTGGGCGAAAGCTCTACATGCCTTGGCGTGCGTTCAAAAAGACGGCAACCCAATCGGTCCTCAAGCCGTTTGAGCTTCAGGCTGACTGCAGCCTGTGTTGTCTGCGTGGCTTCCGCCGCACGAGTGAAGCTGCCGAGTTCGGCAATTTGGATAAATGCGGCAACAGCATCCAAGTCTAGCGGGCGTCTGTTCATATCAAAATCTTATCATTGAAATTTCTTTTGATAACAAATGAATATACATAGCATGTGCACTTCACTTCACAAAGGACTGAAATGCCATTGACCCACATTGCACTGCGCGCCGGAAAACCCGAAGCCTACCGGCAAGCAATTTTTGACAGCCTTCATAGGGCGATGCATGAAACATTCAACGTGCCAGAAGACAACCAATTCATGACCATCAGCGAACATGACGCGGCAAACTTCCGATACGGAGCCTCATACCTGGGGATTCAGCGAAGCGAGAATATTGTGATGATTCAGATCACTGTGAACAACACCCGCACCGTGGAACAAAAGAAGGAAATGTTTCGCAGGATTGCTCAGTTGCTTGGCGAAAGCCCCGGCATTCGCTCAGAAGACGTATTCGTCAACCTCATTGAGGTCCAGAAAGAGAATTGGTCACTTGGCAATGGATTGGCGCAATACGCGTAAAGATGTGTTGAAAGCGGCTTAGCTTGTAAAGCTACAGCCGCTTTCCTTTTGAGTGCAGGCAATTGAGGAAGCGATCGGGGCGAACAGCCCATTGAAGGGGACTTCCTGTCGGACCGCTGCTATCAATTGCAAAGCGTACGCGTCCGTACTTGTTATTTTACATAATATACATCGTATCTAGTCATGGATGCCCAGAGCCAACTTCCACCCCAACACCTCAGCAGCCACCATTTCACCATCCCGCGCCCAAACCTTCTCTTTCTCTATGGCGTCGGCAAGCCGTTACGATCCATGCCCATGAACTTTCCAACCCCCACAACCACACCGTCTTCTGCATCTTCCGTCCACTTTGGCCACCAGGGCCGGGTCTGTGTGGTGACTGGCGGTGCGCAAGGGATTGGCGAAGCCTGCGTGCGCCGCTTTGTGGCCGAGGGAGCCAAGGCGGTGATCGTGGACGTTGATGATGTGCGTGGCCAGGCTTTGGCGCGGGCGTTGGGCGCGCTGTATGTGCGTTGTGACGTGGGCGACAAGCTGCAGGTGGATGCGCTGGTGGCCCAGGTGCTGGCGGCCCATGGGCGTATTGATGTGCTGGTGAACAATGCGGGCATCTTTCGCGCGGCGGATTTTCTGGAGGTGACTGAGGCGGACTTTGATGCCGTGCTGCGGGTCAATCTCAAGGGCTCGTTCCTGGTGGGCCAGGCGGTGGCGCGGGCCATGGTGGGCTCGAGCGGCGGCGCGATTGTGAACATGAGTTCGGTCAACGGCGTGCTGGCGATCCCCAATATCTCCAGCTACAACGTGAGCAAGGGTGGCGTGAACCAGCTCACACGCGTGATGGCCCTGGCGCTGGCTGACAAAAACATCCGGGTGAACGCGGTGGCGCCCGGCACCATTGCCACCGAGCTGGCCGCCAAGGCGGTGCTGACCAGCGACGATGCCAAAAACAAAATCCTGGGCCGCACGCCCATGAAGCGGCTGGGTGAGCCTTCCGAGATCGCCGACGTAGTGGCCTGGCTGGCCAGCGACGCAGCAAGCTATGTGACCGGCGAAATCGTGACGGTGGACGGTGGCCGCATGACGCTGAACTACACCGTGCCCGTGTAACGCAGCCGGTGCAATCATTACATTTGCTATGATATTTATAGCTTCTAGCGCTTATTCATAAAGCGCTAGAGCCGTTTTTTTGCATAAATTCAAGCCTGCGGGACCCGCCGCAGCAAGCCTGACATGCTGCGCGGCCAACCCACCCGGCCAAACCAGGCGCCGCCTGCGATGGCCCAGGCGTTGACCAGGCCGTACAACACCAGCGCCCCGCCCTGCGCGGCGAACACGGCGGTCAGCCCGCCTCCCCAGCGCAGGGCCAGCCAGCCGCCGGTTACGGCCACTGCCAGCCGCGCAATGTTGCCGATCACCGGCCACATCAGGCGCCCTGCCCCCTGCGAGGCAAAGTACAGCACCAGGCCCAGGCCAAAAAAGCCGTACACCGGGCCGACCGTGCGCAGGTACAGCGCGCCCGCGTCGATCATGGCCGGGTCGCTGTTGAAAAGCCGCAGCCAGGCGCCTGGATAGGCGGCAGCCCACAGGCCGATGGCCTCGGTCATCGCAAACGCCATGGCGGCGCCGATCCAGGTGGCGCGCAGCGCCCGTTCGCGCTGGCCGGCGCCGATGCAGGTGCCCACCATGGCCACCAGGGGTGCGCCCAGGCCGAACACCAGCGGCACCAGCAGGTATTCAAGCCGCGAGGCCGTGCCATAACCCGCAATAGCCGCCGTGCCAAAGCCCCCGACCAAGGCGGTCGTCACGCCAATGGCCAGGTTGGTGGCCACGGTGGACACCGTGCCCACCAGGCCCACACGAAGAATGTCTTGGAACAGCGCCCAGCGAAAGCGGATCTGCGCGAACGACGGGCGCAGCAGGCTGCGCGGCGACCACAGATATGCCGCAAGCACGGCGCTGCCCACTGCATAGTACGCCATGAGCGCAATGGCACCGCCCGCTATGCCCAGGCCCGGCAAGGCGCCCCAGCCAAAGATGAGCAAGGGCGACAACGGCACCAGCACAAACGCGCCCAGCACCGTGACGTAGGCAGGCACGGCCATGTTGCCCGTGCCACGGATCACGGCTGAGAGCGTGTTGAACAGCCAGACCAGGAAAGCGCCTGCAAACACCCAGTTGGAATAGATGAGCGCCGCCTCCAGCGCCCCGCCCGTGCCGCCCATGCGGGTGTAGAGCCAGCGCCCTCCCCCCACCAGCGCCACGGTAAAGACCAACGCAAACACCGCTGCGATGGCCAGCGCGTGCAGCACCAGCGCATCGGCATCGTCACGCCGGCGTGCACCCAGCGCCCGCGCGATGGCCGAGGCAATGCCACCGCCCATGGCGCCCGCCGAGGTCATCTGCATCAGCATGACGACCGGGAAAACCAGCGCCATGCCCGCCAGCGCATCCGTGCCCAGTTGGCCGACGAAATAGGTCTCGATGAGCCCGACACCCGCCTGCGCCAGCATCACCAGCACATTGGGCGCAGCCAGCCGCAGCAGCGTGGGCGCAATGGGCGCCTCCAGCAGCATGCGGGTGCGCGGGTTCAGGGCGTCGGTCATGTTGGGGCCGCAAACCTTCAGGCGCCGGGCCTGCGCGGCACCACGATGCGCACGGTGGACACCTGCACCACATCGCCATGCTGGTTGCGGGTTTCGCTGCGCACGGTGACCATGCCGCGGTCGGGCTTGGACTTGGAGGGCTGTATCTGCATGACCTCGCTCACCACATGCAACACATCGGTGGCGCGCGTGGGGCGGGGCCAGCTCAGTTCGCCCCCTGCCCCGATGATGCCGCCCGCAATGGGCAGGCCGCTCGTCACTTGCAGGCGCATGGTGACGGCCGCCGTGTGCCAACCGCTGGCGGCCAGCCCTTGAAACAATGTGGCGCGGGCCGCATCGTCATCCAGGTGAAAGGGTTGCGGGTCGAACTGCGCGGCAAACGCCTTGATCTGGGCTTCGTCCATGGCGTGCTCGCCGCTGGTGAAGCGGTCCCCCACGGTAAGGTCGTCCAGATAGATGGGGGCGGATGAAGGCTTGGCGGCCTGGTGGTCGGTCATGAAAAATCCCTTTGTCTGAATGGGTGGATTGATCTTTCTCAGGCCGCATGGGCCGCAGGGCTTGTGGGGCGCACCGGGCGCGCCTCGCGGATGGGCAGGTTCACCAGTGCGGCGCCTGCAGCCAAGGCGATGTCGATGTACCAAACCCAGTCATAGCTGCCCGTGGCCTGAAAAACCGTGCCACCCAGATACGCGCCCAGAAACCCGCCGATCTGGTGCGACAGCATCACGATGCCGAACAACATTGCCATGTTGGCAGTGCCGAACATCTTGGCCACCAGCCCCGCCGTGGGCGGCACGGTGGAGAGAAACGTCACGCCCATCACGGCAGCAAAAACCATCACCACGGCGGGCGTCTTGGGCGCCAGCAGAAAGATCAGCACCGCCACGCCGCGCGTGGCATACAGCAGCGCCAACAGCGACTTCATGCGCCAGCGCCCCACGGCCCAGCCCATGGCCAGGCTGCCGACGATGTTGAACAGGCCAATCACCGCCAGCGCCCAGCCGCCCACTTCAGGCGGCAGCCCGCAGGCTGCGATCACACCGGGCAGATGGGTGGCCAGAAAGGCCACATGAAAGCCGCACACCAAAAAGCCGATCGCCAGATAGCGGTAGCTGGGCGTGGCCAGCGCCTGGGCAATGGCCTCGCGGGCGGTCAGCGCCTTTTGGCCGGATGCTGCGGCGGCCTGCGCCGCGAGCGCGTTGGCATTGCCCTTGAGCGCCCACACCGCTGGCAGCGCCAGCAGCACCATGATGCCCAGCCACTGCATGGCGCTGGCCCAGCCCACGGCCGCCGTGAGGCTGATGGCGATGGGCGCCATGATGAACTGGCCAAACGAGCCACCCGCATTGACGATGCCACTGGCCAGGCCGCGCTGGTGGGCGGGCACCAGGCGCGCCGTGGCGGCCATCAGCACCGAGGGGCCGGCCATCCCTGCCCCGCCTGCCGCCAGCACACCGATGGCGAAGATCAGGCCCGCCGTGGTGGTCATATAAGGCGTGATGAACGTGCCCAGCGCCACCAGCGCTACGCCCAGCAAAATGACGCGGCCCGTGCCGATGCGGTCGGCCACGGCGCCTGCAAAGGGCTGGGTCAGGCCCCACCAAAGCTGGCCGAAGGCAAACGCCAGGCTGATGCTGCCGATACCAAGCGCCGTGGAGGTGTTCAGCGCCGACAGGAAGAGGCCCATGGTCTGGCGCGTACCCATGGTCAGCGCAAAGGTGCCCGCCGCCGCCAGCAGCACCAGCCACAGGGCCAGTGGTGCAGCGGACTTTGCCGCTGTGTGAGGGGTGTTCGGGGAGTGGTTATTCGCCATCGCCAGCCTCCTGCTCGGGCAGCGCCGCCAACAAGGCGAGCGAATCGTCCACCAAGCTATGCAGCGCCATCACACGTTCCACACCCAGGGCATTGTTCAGCGCCACTTGCGCGGTCTTCCAGTGGCGCAATGCGTCGGCGCGCTTGTCGCGGCCCGCGTCGGTGATGTGCACCAGGCGGCTGCGGGCATCGGCGCCCGCCTCCAGCGTCACCCAGCCCGCGTCCACCAGCGGGCGCAGGTTGCGCGTGAGCGTGGATGCATCCATCTTCATGGCCGCCGCCAGATCGCTGGGGCGGATGGGGCCGAGGTTGAGCGCATGCGACAGCAGCGAATATTGCGTGGTCTTGAGCCCACACTTCGCCATCTCGACGTCGTAGTGGTGGGCCAGGCGGCGCATCAGCTGGCGCAACTTGAAATTGGTGCACCCCCGTGGCACCGTGGCGGCGATGGGTGGTACGGCTGGCTCAAGGATGGGAGTGTCGGCTTGCATGGATTTAATTGTATCTGCAATAATTGCATATGCAATACATTCGTTTCAATCACCACAACAAGCAGGAAACCCCATGACCCAACACAACCAACTCGAACACTGGCTGGCCCAGGAGCGCGACGTCCTCGTCAGGTTGGACGCGGGCCCCGGCCCCGGCGTGGCCCGGCGCGAGCAGATCGCCCACCTGAGCGGCCTGCAGCAAATGCAGGCCATGCTGCGCGGCGAGCTGCCCTATGCCGCCATTGCCAAGACGCTGGATTTTCTGCTGGTGGAGGTGGGCGAAGGCACGGCCATCTTCCAGGGCACTCCGGGCGTGGCGCATTTCAACCCCATGGGCACCGTGCACGGGGGCTGGTTCGCCACCCTGCTCGACTCGGCCCTGGGCTGTGCCGTGCACACGCGCATGGAGCCGGGGCGCGGTTACACCACGGCCGAGCTGGGCATCAACCTGGTAAAGGCCCTCACGCCCAAGGTGCAGCGCGTGCGCGCCGAGGGCCGCGTGATCCATTGCGGCCGCCAGTTGGCCACCGCCGAGGCGCGCCTGGTGGGGCCGGACGGCACGCTGTACGCCCACGCCACCACCACCTGCCTGGTTTTTGACATGCCTGCACAATCAAAGGGATGAAACTCCTCCACACGATGCTGCGCGTTGGCAACCTTCAACGCTCGATTGATTTCTACACCCAGGTGCTGGGCATGCAACTGCTGCGCCAGTCCGAAAACCCCGAGTACAAATACTCGCTGGCCTTTGTGGGCTTTGAGGGCGGCAACCCCGGCCAGGCCGAGATCGAGCTGACCTACAACTGGGGCGTGGAAAGCTATGAACTGGGCACGGCCTACGGCCACATCGCCCTGGGCGTGCCGGATGCGTATGCAGCGTGTGAAAAGATCCGTGCGTCTGGCGGCAACGTGACGCGTGAAGCAGGCCCCGTCAAGGGCGGCACCACGGTGATCGCTTTTGTCACCGATCCGGACGGCTACAAAATCGAGCTCATCCAGCGCGCCGAGGGCGCTTTGGGGACAGGTTTGCGCTGATTTGCTATCTAATTTATAGCTGCTTGCGCTTGATGAATAAGCGGTAGAGGCACTTTTGACCATAAAAAACCCGGCAATGCCGGGTTTTTTATGGGTGCGGCAGTGGCGATTACTGCGCGCTCAGGACCACTTCCACGCGGCGGGCTTCGGCGCTGCTGCCGCTGGCCGTGGTTTCTTCAGGCTTCTTGAGCTCGATGCGGTCTTCCGCCACGCCCAGGGCCTTCAGGGCTTCGCGCACGGCCAGCGCGCGCTGCTTGGCCAGCTCGACATTCAAGGCGGCGTCGCCCGTGGCGTCGTGGAAGCCAGACACCACGGCCTTCTTGCCTTCAGCGACGCCCTTGACCACATCGACCAGGACTTCGTTGGCGCCGGGCACCAGCTCGGCCTTGGCGCTGGCAAAGTAGAACTTCACCACGCCGTTTTCAACGCGCACGCTGGCTTCATCGACAATGACAGCCATCGGCGCTGCTTCGGCCGCCACCGCTGCGGCGGGCTTGGCGGCACCCGAAGCGCCCATGCGCTTGACCACCACGGTGCCCACCACCGCAGAAATCACCAGCGCAATCAGCGCAAACAGGAAACCAAGGGCAAAACGTTGTTGGCTATCGTCGTCAGAACTAGACATTGAAAATCCCCAGAGTGATAAAAAAGTGGTGTGGCCGTGGCAGACCTTCGCAATGGCTGCCCCGGCATGCTGAACAAAGCCTTCGATTGTAGAGTGCCGCCATGACGAACTTCCCACCTCCGCTGCGCGATCCGGCCCCGATGCTGGAGCGCGCCCTCAAGGAATGGGGCGGCCACCAGGATCTGTGGGTATTTGGCTACGGCTCGCTCATCTGGCGCCCTGATTTTGACTACCTGGAGCGCCGCCCTGCCACCGTGCACGGCTGGCACCGCGCGCTCAAGATGTGGAGCCGCATCAACCGGGGCACGCCCGAGTGCCCTGGCCTGGTGTTCGGCATGCTCTCGGGGGGCAGTTGCCGGGGCATGGTGTTTCGGGTGGACAAGGCACATGCACGCCAGGTGATGGTCGATTTGTGGCAGCGCGAAATGGTCACCGCCGTGTATGACCCGCGCTGGCTTACCAGCCACACGCCCCAGGGCCCGGTGAGTGCGCTGGCCTTCACCCTGTCGCGCAAAAGCCCCAATCACACGGGTGTGCTGCCCGACCACGAGTACCGCCGCATTTTCGAGCAGGCCTGCGGGCGCTATGGCACCACACACGACTACGCCCAGGCCACCTATGACGAATTGCGCAAGCTCGGCATCCACGACCGAGCCTTGGCGCGCTTGATTGCCATAGCCCGAAAAAATACATAACGCATATTTTTTCTGGACAGGCCTGCGGTGGGTGGCCAGACTGTGCCCTGCCGCCGGGTTCAATACCCCACCCTTCCACCGCACACCAAGGAATTTAAACCATGAATGTCCGTTTCGCTTTTGCCCTGTCGTCGCTGGCCGCCGTGGCGCTGGTGGGCTGCGCGTCGCACCAGTCGGGTAACCGGGCCACCGCCCAACTGGAGCCCACGCGCGGCAACACCACCAGCGGCACCGTAGCATTTGTCCAGACCCGCGACGGGGTGCAGGTGTCGGGTGAAGTGCGTGGCCTCAAGCCGGACGCCGAGCACGGCTTCCACATCCATGAAAAGGGCGACTGCTCCAGTGGCGACGGCATGAGCACCGGCGGGCATTTCAACCCCACGGGCAAAGCCCATGGTTCGCACGGCGCGGGCGATCACCACACGGGCGATCTGCCCAGCCTCAAGGCGAACAAACAAGGTGTGGCCACATTCAGCTTCGTGTCGCACAGCATCAGCGTTGCCGGGCCTACCACCGACATCGTCGGCAAGGGCTTGATCGTTCACCGCGATCCGGACGACTACAAGACCCAGCCCACCGGCAACGCAGGTCCACGCGTAGCCTGCGCCGTCATCACGGCAAAGTAACGGACCAACCAACCGAACGCGCTCGCTGCATCAGCAGCGGCGGGCCGCCAGCAAGCGCTCTGCGTGCTCCAGATCCTGCACGGTGTCCACGTCGGTCACCGTGCCCTCGTCTTGCACCGCTACCCGCAGCACCCTGCCCTGCTGGGCGTGTTTGCGCACCACGCTGGCCGCACCCTGTTCGCCCGTAAGGGCCTGCAAATCCTGAAGGCACTCGGCCGCAAACCCCACAGGGTGGCCCCGTTCGCCGTCGAACTCCGGCACCACCACGGCGCAGCCTGATGCCAGCGCGTCGGCCAGTGTGCGCAACGTGTCGGGCTGGACCAGCGGCAGATCGCCCGGCAGCACCAGCCAGCCGGGTGCATCGGTGGTGGCACGCACAGCCGCCGCAATCGAATCCCCCATGCCGGGGTGCCCCGCATCCTCCAAATGCCAGGGCAAGCCGCTGGCGCGCACGGCGGTCAGTGTGTGCTCCAGCACATGCTGGCCTGCCAGCAGCGCACGCAGCTTGTGCACGGCGCCGCCCGATGCGGCAAACCGTTCGCCCCGGCCCGAGGCAAGAACCAGCACGACGGGCTTTGCAAACGCGGGGCGTTTTGTGAGAGGAGCAACTGCTGCAGTCTGGATAGGCATCGCCACATGCTAAGGGAATGGCGAATGGAACGGTGAATGGAACGGCGAATCGCCTGCGCTCAAGCCAGCGTGTAGCCTCCGTCCACCACCAGGTTGTGCCCGCTCACAAAGCTGGCGGCCTCAGAGAGCAGAAACAGCACTGGCGCAGCGATTTCTTCAGGCCGCGCGGGCCTGCCTGCAGGCGATGCCTGCATGGCCGCGCGCATGTTGTCCTCGCTGCCAAAGCCCGCCAGCGCCATGGGCGTGATGGTGGGCCCAGGGCTTACGGCATTGACCCGGATGCCTTGCTGAAAATACTCCAACGCAGCATTGCGCGTGAGGCCCAGGGCCGCATGTTTGCTGGCGGTGTAGGCCGCGATGCCCGCAAAGGCCACCTCGGACGAGATGGACAGGTTGTTCACGATCGCGCCACCGCCGCTCGCCAGCATGGCGGCGATCTGGTGTTTCATTGCATGGAAGATGCCCATCACGTTGGCTTGCAACACCGCCTGCACGTCAGCCGCCGCCAGCGTGTGCAGTGATGCGCCCAGGCCGAGCATGCCCGCATTGTTGAAGGCCCCATCCAGCCTGCCGAAATGCTGCACGGCTGCGTCAACGCAGCGCTGCACGCTGGCCTCGTCGGCTACATCGACGGGCGTGACCCAGGCCTCGCCGCCAGCGGCTTGCACTTGCTTGGCCACCGCCTCGCAATCGACGACGCGGCGCGCAGCCAGCACAACCCTGGCGTGCTGGCGCCCCAGCGCAATGGCCGTGGCGGCCCCAATGCCGGACGACGCACCAGTCACCAAAATCGCCTTTCCGGCAAGGCTCCATTCGCTGTTTTGCATGCTGTTTCTCCTTGGTTTGTGCAAATCAGCGGGTAGCTTATTGACGCAATAAGAATGGATAAATAGTTAAAAAATGGATTGGTTGGTGAATATGATTCATTAATGAATCTCGACCTGGCCGATCTCAAGCTGCTCAGCACCGTCGCCCGTCGCCTGAGCTTTCGCATGGCGGCGCAGGAGCTGGGCCTCTCGGCCTCAGCCGTGAGCCATGCCGTGCGGTCTATCGAAGAACGTTTGGGCGTGCGCATGTTCAGCCGCACCACACGCAGCGTGGCGCTGACGCCCGCAGGCCGCCAACTGCTGGACCGGGTCGCCCCAGCGCTGCAGGACATCGCATCGGCCATCGACGGCATCAACGAATTCCGCGACACACCACAGGGCCTCCTGCGCATCAATGCGCCCCGCCCGGCTGGCGAGTTGGTGCTTGGCCCGCTGGTGGCCGAGTTTCTAGCGCGCCATCCCAAGGCCGAGGTAGAACTCGTTTTGGACGATGGTTTTGTCGACATTGTGGAAGGTGGTTTTGATGCCGGTGTGCGTTATGGCGAGAGCCTGCAGCAGGACATGGTGGCCCTGCCCCTCGGCCCGGCGCAGCGCCTGATGGTGGTGGGATCTCCTGCATTGCTGGCACGCGCAGGGACACCCCGCACGCCACGCGACCTGCTCGCCATGCCCTGTGTGCGCATCCGATTTCCAAGCGGCGCTCGTTATGCGTGGGAGTTCGAGAAAGCGGGCGAGAAAATCACGGTCAACGTGGAGGGGCGCCTTACGGTGGGCGAGATGCCGCTCATGCTGGAGGCCGCGCTCGCGGGTGTAGGTTTTGCCTACGTGTACGAGCCCTATGCCCGCGCAGCCCTGGCCAGCGGTGCTTTGGTGGGGGTGCTGGAAGACTGGTGCCCGCCGATTCCGGGCTTTTACTTGTATTACCCAAGCCGCAAGTTGCCGACGGCCACACTGCGCGCCTTTGTGGAGCTTGTCGCGGCACAGTTCAAACCACACCGCTGATAAAAAGGAAAGGGCGCCCGGCCTTGCTTATCGGCCGGCGCCGTTCACACAGACAGGCTCAAAACGATGCCCAGTCGTCGTCATCCGACTTGGACTTGGCCGCCGTGGCGGCCTTGGGTGGTGCGGAATGGCCCAGTGTGGCCGGTGACAAGGTGGCAGGCTTGCGTGCCGCCTGCGGCGCGGCCACGGGCTTGCGTGGCGCCGCAACAGGCGCTTTGGCGATGAACGGCGCGCCCGCATTGGTGGCCTGGCTGTCGATCTTGAAAACCGAGACCGTCTGCACCAGGTCCGCCGCCTGGTTGTTGAGGCTACCCGCTGCGGCCGCCATCTGCTCGACCAGCGCTGCGTTCTGCTGCGTGGCGTGGTCCATGTTCTGCACCGCCTCGCCGATCTGGCCCACGCCCTCGCTCTGCTCGCGGCTGGCGGCACTGATCTCGGCCATGATGTCGGTCACCCGGCGGATGCTGGAGACCACCTCCTGCATGGTGGCGCCCGCCTTGTCCACCAACGCAGACCCTTGCTCGACCCGGTTGACGCTGTCGGTGATCAGCCCCTTGATCTCCTTGGCCGCTGCGGCGCTGCGCTGTGCCAGGGTGCGCACCTCGCCTGCCACCACCGCAAAGCCCCGGCCTTGCTCGCCAGCGCGGGCCGCTTCCACGGCGGCGTTGAGCGCGAGGATGTTGGTCTGGAACGCAATGCCATCGATCACCGAGATGATGTCCGCGATCTTGCGCGAGCTGTCGTTGATGCCCTTCATGGTGTCCACCACCTGCGACACCACCTCACCGCCCTGGACGGCCACACCCGAGGCATTCTGGGCCAACTGATTGCCCGCCTGGGCGTTGTCGGCGTTTTGGCGCACGGTGGAGCTGAGTTCTTCCATGCTGGCCGCCGTTTCTTCCAGCGAGCTGGCCTGGCTTTCGGTGCGGCTGGACAGATCGTGGTTGCCCTGGGCGATCTCGGCACTGGCGGTGGACACCGCATCCGCCCCCAGGCGCACGCGCGACACGATCTGCATGAGGTTCCCTTGCATCTCTGCAAGAGCTCTCAACACTGCGGAGACTTCGTCCTTGCCACTGGCATCGACACGGAAGGTCAGGTCCCCCTTGGCCACGGCCTGCGACAGATTCAGTGCCTGGCCCAGCGACTGCGAGATACCCCGGATCAGCACCCAGCCAAACAGCGATGCGGCAAGCACCGCGATGACGAGGGCTGCCACGGCGATATTGCGGTTGGTGTTGTAGACCACCACAGAGTCATGGAAGTCCGTCTTGGTCAGCTCATACTGGAACGCGATCAGCGCATCGATGTCCTTGATCACCGGGGTGTACAGCGGGAGCACCTTGCTCTCAGCGACCTTCTTGGCGCCCTCGATGTCCTTGGCCTTCAGCGCCTGCATCATGGGAGCAAGCCCTTCCGTACGAAACTTGGCGCGGGTGGCCTCAAAGCGCTCAGCCAGCTTGGTCTCTTCAGCCGTCAGTTGCGTGGAGCGGTATTTTTTCCAGAGGACATCAAGTTCTCCCAAACGGGTGTTGATCTGGGCCACCTGCTTGTCGATGTATTCGGGCTGCGGATTCAAGAGAGCCAGCGACGCTTCTAGCAGGTTCGTCACGACGCCACGCTGAATGAGCGAAAGATCGCCCACGGGCACCATGCGGTCGTTGTAGGTAACGTCGAGTGCTTCGTTGGACAGCGATGCGGCGCGCAGGCCGAGCCACCCGATACCCACGGTAATCATGCCCATGAAGACGATGAGCAAGGCCAAGCGGGTTGAAATTTTGAGCTTGTTCATATTGTGTTGACCTTTGGGGTAGACATGACGTGAATTCAACAACAATCCGTTGATTTCAATCTCAATGTGGCTGAGCACTTCATGCCCGTCAAGAGCGGTAACCAGATGTAATTCGCAAGGATTCGAGTCACATCCCAAGCCATGGCCTCGGCCCGCTATCCGACCCACCGCAGTCAAAAAGCGCTGCTCGCCACCGTGAAATCCGCCTGCTCCACGGCCAGCCCGCGCAGCGCCCCCACCAAAGGCCGCAGGTCATCGCGTCGGCTATGCAGCCCGTAGGCCAGCTGCCCCAGGGGCACGGGGCTGGGCAACTCCTGCAGCACCCCACGGCTGCACAGGGCCTGCGCCCAGCCCTGGGGCAGCAGACCAATGCCACTGCCATGTGCCAGCAGACCTACGATGGCGCCCCATTGATTGCAGACCAGACGGCGCGCGGGGTGCGCTCCAGCCAGCCGCAGCCAATTGTCAACAATGTGCATCACGCCCGAACCCTGCGGCAACATCACCAGTGGATGGGACTGCAGCGCCTCGGCATCCATGCAGGGCAAGCCTGCGGCGATATCAGGGCATGCGCACCAGGTGAAGCTGGCTTGCGCCAGTGGCACCGAGGTCAGAGCGCCGCGGCTTGCAGGGCCTGCGATCACGGCCACATCCAGCTCGCCCTTTTCCAGCCGCTCGGCCAGGGCCGCACCCACATCCACATGCACGCTCACCTCCAGCGCCGGGTGCGCGCTGGCGATGGCTGCCACCAAGCGCGGCAGCCAGGTCAGGGCCGTGAGCTCGCCCACGCCCAGGCGGCAAAGGCCGCGCAGGCCGGTGGTGTGGCCCATCTCCTGGTGCAAGCGGTCGGCCTGCTGCAGCAGCGCACCAGCCAGCGGCACCAGGCGCGTGCCTGCCTCGGTCAGTGCCGCACGGTGCCCGCCCCGGTCGAACAGCACCTGCCCCAGCGATGCCTCCAGCTCGGCAATGCGCTTGGACAAAGACGACACCGACAAGTGCACACGCTCGGCGGCCATGGCAAAGCTGCTGCAGGTGGCTGCCCAGTAGAAGGCTTCGAGCTGTTTGAGAGTCATGGCTTATTTGTTTCTATTTGGCGAATGACTGGATATTAATAAATTCGCTTTCTTGATCTCTATGGATTCCAGACACTGCCTTCGACTCTCTCTTCTTCAGACTGGAAGCACACCGTGTCCACCCCCTCCCCCACTCTCCCCAACTCCTCCATCAACGCCTGGCAGGCCTTCAACGGCGCAAACCGCAGTGGGCGCACCCGCAACCTGCTTTCGCTCGATGATTTCGAAGCCGCCGCCCGCCGCGTGCTCCCGCGCCCCATCTTTGGCTACGTGGCTGGTGCGGCTGAAGACAACCGCGCGCTGGCCGACAACCGGCACGCCTTTGACGAGTTGGCCCTGGTGCCACGCGTGCTGTGCAACGTGGCGCAGCGCCAGCAAGGGGTGACGCTGTTTGGCAGGCGCTACGCCAGCCCCTTCGGCATCGCGCCCATGGGCATTGCGGCGCTGTCGGCCTACCGAGGCGATGTGGTGCTGGCGCGGGCCGCAGCGGCGGCGCGGGTTCCTGCGGTGCTCAGCGGCAGCTCGCTGATTCGTCTGGAGGAAGTGATGGACGCAGCCCCCGGCACCTGGTTTCAGGCCTACCTGCCCGGCACGCCCGAGCGCATCGACGCACTGCTGCAGCGTGTGGCGGAGGCGGGTGTGGAGACCCTGGTGGTGACGGTGGACATCCCCGTGGCAGGCAACCGAGAGAACAACATCCGCGCGGGCTTCTCTACCCCGCTACGCCCCGGCCTGCGCCTGGCGTGGGACGGCCTGGTGCGCCCGCGCTGGCTGGTGGGCACACTGCTGCGCACACTGGCGAGCCATGGCATGCCACATTTCGAAAACTCGTTTGCCGAGCGGGGCGCGCCCATTCTTTCATCGCGCGTGCAGCGCGACTTTGCCGAGCGCGACCACTTTGACTGGAGCCACATCGCCCGCATTCGACGCCTGTGGCGCGGGCCCCTGGTGGTCAAGGGCATCCTGAGCCCGCTCGATGCGGCCTTGGCGCGCCAGCATGGCGTAGATGGCATCATCGTCAGCAACCACGGCGGCCGCCAACTCGACGGTGCCGTGGCGCCGCTGCGGGTGCTGCCCGCGATTGCTGAGCAAGCCGGTGGCGCCATGGTGGTGATGCTGGACGGCGGCATCCGCCGCGGCACCGACGTGGTGAAGGCCCTGGCGTTGGGCGCACAAGCCGTGTTTGTGGGCCGCCCCTTCAACTATGCAGCGGCGGTGGACGGCGAGGCCGGTGTCGCCGCCGCCATCGACCTGCTGCGCGCCGAAGTGGACCGCAACCTCGCCATGTTGGGCGCTAATGCCTGTGCAGACCTGGGGCCTGGGCATCTGCTGGACAAGCAAGCGCCCTGGGCGCTCGCTGCCCCGTCAGTGCCCTGCGCTGCGTACCCCTTGCAGAGCTAAACAGAGACCTGCGGCATTGGCTGAGTCGCTCATGGATCTGCCGACCTCGTTAATGGGCCGAAGAATCCAATGACCCGCTGGATCTCGCCTTTGGCATTAACCTCCAAGAAATCGATTCCCTCAGGCAGCGACGTCCCATCGGATTGAACGACATGCCAAGCAAAACGAACACATCCGTGATGCTCGTCCACGTTGCTCGTTCTTCTTACTTTGGATCCTGGACGTCGAGCCAGCACTTTTGTGATGTGCGCAAGGAGCTCGTCGCCGCAGGCAGCATGAACCGTTGGGTCTGTGTAAGTGGCGTTCGATGCCCATATCGCTGCCAATTGCTGGCGCCGAAGCGCTGGATCGGGCTCACACCAAACATTGCAGTAGGCATCCACAAGGCCGGTCAGTGTGTTGTCGTCTGCCATCTTGTTCCCTTGTTGATTAAAAGTGGCCTGACAAAAGTCGCAACGAAACCAGTCCGTGCGGCTTGCGAACACACCGGGCCGCCCCCAGGCCCGGTATGTCCACGTTCACGCCATCATCCCAGCTTAAACGGCAGATCCCTCGGCGCCTTCCCCGTCAGCCGCGCTATTGCATTGGCAAACGCCGGTGCCAGTGGCGGCAAGCCAGGCTCGCCCATGCCCGTGGGCGGGTCGGCACTGGGCACAATGTGCACGGCCACCTGGGAAGGCATGTCGGTGATGCGCGGCACGACGAAATCGCCGAAATTGCTTTGCTCCACCACGCCATCCTTGAGCGTGATGGCCGCGCCGGGCAGGCACATCGACAGGCCCATCAGCGCCCCGCCCTGCACTTGCGCTTCCACGCTTTTGGGGTTGACCGCCAGGTTGCAGTGCACGCCTGCCGTAATGTTGTACAGCTTGGGCGTGCCGTCTTTGCTCACCGAGGCCTCGACCACATAGGCCACGACCGACTGAAAGGATTCGTGCACCGCCACGCCCCAGGCGCGGCCGGGGGCGAGCTTCTTCTTGCCATAGCCCGATTGCGCCACGGCCAGTTGCAGTGCGGCCTTGTGGCGCGGGTGCTTGTCGCCCATCAGGCCCATGCGGTAGGCCACGGGGTCTTGCTTGGTGGTGCGGGCGACTTCGTCGATCAGCGTTTCCATGACGTAGGCCGTGTGGGTGGAGCCCACACTGCGCCACCAGAGCACGGGCACGTTCACATCGGGGTGGTGCACCGACAGCTTCATGGGCACGTCGTAGGGCTCCTTCATGCCTTCGATGGCCGTGGCATCCACCCCGTCTTTGATCATGAAAGCCTCGAACGGCGAGCCCTTGGTGATGGACTGGCCCACGATGACATGGTCCCACGCCAGGATCTTGCCCTGTGCATCGAACCCGATCTCGGCGCGGTGCACGTGCATGGGGCGGTAGTAGCCGCCCTTGACGTCGTCCTCGCGGCTCCAGAGCATGCGCACGGGGGCGGTGATGCCTGCCGCGCGCGCGGCCTTGGCCACGCCGCAGGCCTCCACCACGTAGTCGCTGGTGGGAATACCGCGGCGGCCAAAGCCGCCGCCGGCCATCTGCGTGTTGACCTTCACGTTCTGCGGCGAGAGGCCCAGCACGCGTGCAGCGGCCATGCCGTCCAAGGCCGCCATCTGGGTACCCATCCAGAGCTCGGCCTTGTCTCCATCGAGTTTCACCGTGCAGTTGAGCGGCTCCATGGGTGCATGCGCCAGGTACGGGAACGTGAACTCGGCACTGATCTTGTGCGCGGCCCCTGCCAGCGGCGCCATGTCGGCCTGCATCGCCACATTGCCGGGTTTGGCGGCCAGCTCGCGGTACTGGGCGAGCATCTGGGTGCTGTCGGCCTTGCCAACCGCGCCCGTATCCCATTCCGCCTTGAGTGCATCGCGCCCCTGCTTGGCGGGCCAGTAGCCGTCGGCCACGATAGCCACGCCCTCGCCGCCCCGGTCTGTGGGCACGCGCAGCACGGCCTTTACGCCCTTGATGGCCTTGGCGGCGCTGTCGTCCAGCGATTTCAGCTTGGCACCAAACACTGGTGGATGGGCCACCACGGCCGTGAGCATGCCGGGCAAGCGCACGTCAATGCCGTAGCCCTGCTGGCCGCTGGACTTGGCTTTGGCGTCCAGCCGCCCGGTGGGCTTGCCGATGATGCGAAATTGCTTGGGGTCTTTAAGGGTGACCTTCTCGGGCACGGGCTGCTTCATGGCCGCTTCGGCAAGCTGGCCATAGCCCAGTTTCTTACCACCGGGGCCGACGACGAAGCCGTTGCTGGTGCGCAGCGCCGAGGCATCCACGCCCCACTGCGCCGCAGCGGCTGCCACCAGCATGGCGCGGGTGCGGGCGCCCAGTTCGCGGTATTGGGTGTAGGAGTTTTTGATGGAATTGGAGCCGCCCGTGATCTGCAAGCCCAGGATGGGGTCTGCATAGGCCGGGTTCGCGTCGCCGTGCACGCTGCGCACCTTGCTCCAGTCGGCATCCAGCTCTTCGGACAGGATCATGGGCAGGCCGGTCTGCACGCCCTGGCCAAAATCCAGCCGATTGATGGTGACGGTGACCGTGCCATCGGTGTCGATGCGCACGAAGGCCGATGGCTGCTCGAACGGCTTCAGGCCAGCGGGAGCCGCTGCTGCGGCGCCCTGCGCCCCCGCCGCCAGCGGAAACGCGCCCAGCGCAAAGCCCGAAGCTGCAGATACCTTGAGGAAGGTGCGGCGCGCCACACCATTCGGAGCATCAAATGCTATTGAATTAGTAGCTGCTTGCGCTTTATCCATAAGCGCCAGAAGTCCTTTTGGCATGTTTTCACGGGCGGCTTGCAAGGCATGGGTGTCGAAGTGCATGGTGTTCTCCTTCTTCAATCAAGCCAGGGTCTTGGCAGCGTCGTGAATGGCGGCGCGGATGCGCACATAGGTACCGCAGCGACACACATTGCCCGCCATGGCAGCGTCGATATCGGCATCGCTCGGCTTCTTCTTGCCCTTGAGCAGCGCGGTAGCGCTCATGATCTGGCCGCTTTGGCAGTAGCCGCACTGCGCTACGTCGTGTTTGACCCAGGCGGCATGCACGGCCTTGCCCACTTTGTCACTGGACGTGATGGCTTCGACGGTGGTGATCTTCTGGCCCGCAGCGGCCGAGATGGGTGTGACGCAGGATCGAATCGGCGCACCGTTCAGGTGCACCGTGCAGGCGCCGCACAAGGCCTGGCCGCAGCCAAACTTGGTGCCGGTCATGCCCAGCGTGTCGCGCAAGGCCCAGAGGATGGGCGTGGATTCGTCGGCATCGACCGCAGTGTCTTTGCCGTTGATGTTCAAGGTGGGCATCGTGGGGAGCTCCTGTTGTAGGAAAGACGGCGCCTGAAAAGGACGGCGCAGGCAGTTGCGGCCAGGGGCGCCGCAGGAATTGTTGTTTTAAGAGAATATTTATTCGATTAAAACTGAAATTGGCAATTCGTGCTCGTGTTCGACTTTTTCAACATCCTTAGGCTTTGAGTGCGTCCCAGCACAACCCAAACGCCATTTTGTGCACCGCCTCTTCATCAGGCAATACCTTGGTGCGGATCAAATTACCGGTTTCGCGCACCGATCCCACCAGGCTGGCCGTGAGCAGCGGGATGGGCACGGCCTTGAGGATCTCCTGCTGCTGGCCTTCTTCCATCAGCGCAAAAAAGCCTGCCATCAGGCGCGTCGAAAACTCGCGGTTGCCCTCGGTGAACCAGGGCGAGTTGTAGTACTGCTCCTGGAAAATTACTTCGGCATATTGGTCCAGCCGGTGGCGCAACAGGTTGCCCCAAATGCGCCGCACCCGTGCCCGGTAAGGCGTGCCGGGCACCACGCCCTCCATGATGCGGGCAGCAGTCACCGTCTTGGCATCCTGGTAGAGCTGGCTGATGAGCTCGTCCTTGGACGGGTAGTACACATACAGCGTGCTCGTAGCCATGCCAGCGGTGCGCGCGATCTCGGCCATGGTCAGGCCGCTCAGGCCCGTTTGAGCCACCAGGTCAAAGGTGGCCTGGGCAATGGCGCGCTGCTTCTCGTCGTCTTTGGGTTTCATGGCGCCTTCACTATAAGCGAACAACAATTCGACAACAATTGATGCCACTCAAGCGGCTTTTTGAAGCAATGCCGACCCTAAGAACCTGTTCAATGTCTTTTTTGGATCCAAAAAGACATTGAACAGGTTCTCAGCCCCCGGCGTGCACAATCGTGCCCATGACCACCTCCATCGCCGACCTTCGCAAGAGCTACGAGCGCGCCGAACTCAACGAAGACGCCTCACACGCCGCCCCCCAGCAGCAGTTTGACCAGTGGCTCAAAGAAGCCATCAGCGCCCAAGTGCCCGAGCCCAACGCCATGACCCTGGCCACTGTGGGCAGCGACCTGCGCCCCAGCACCCGCATCGTGCTCATCAAGGGCTACGACGAGCGCGGCATCGTCTGGTTCACCAACTACGACAGCCGCAAGGGCCGTCAGATTGCAGGCAACCCCTACGCAGCCTTGCAGTTCCACTGGGTGGAGCTGGAGCGCGTGGTGCGTATCGAGGGCGTGGTGGAAAAGGTCAGCGACGCGGAGAGCGACGAATACTTCAACAGCCGCCCGCTCGACTCACGCATCGGCGCCTGGGCCAGCCCGCAAAGCCAGGTCATACCGGGGCGCAGCGTGTTGGTGACCAATGCCGCCAAATACGGCGCGCAGTTTTTGCTGAAACCGCCCCGCCCGCCACACTGGGGCGGCTACCGCTTGAAGCCCGACCAGTGGGAGTTTTGGCAAGGGCGCAAGAGCCGGCTGCATGACCGGTTGCGGTATCGGTTGGATGGGGGGGAATGGGTGCGGGAGCGGTTGGCGCCGTGAGCCCTGCTATTAATATTGACTGTGACAGCGGCCCCTTGTCACATCGGGCGAGACTCCATGTCTGACATCGCCTATCTGCATCTTCAAACTGGCACTGATTTACCCACTCTTTCGCTGGAGCGCTTTCGTGTCCTGGTCATGATCGAGTCGGAAGTGCCCGCTCTCTGGCAAAACGCCGTGAGCGAATGGCTAGTGCGCTCAGGCTGTCTGTACATGATGGCCTGGGGCCCTGGCTGCAGTTCCTGGGACGACTCCGTTGACTGGGCCAATATCGAGCAGTTCGCTTATGGAGAAATACCGGATGAGAGCTTTGTGCTGACCTCATGGCATGACAACCAGTCACTGCAGGAGGTCATGCATTTCTGCAAGCATTTCGCAGAGCACCCCTTTGCAGAGCTGCGCGCGACGCTGCTTTTGCATATCGCACCTGAGTCGCGCGAGGACGAAATTCGCAGCTTGTTCAACGATGCGTAGTCGCTCAAAGAGTCTGCTGAGCGGTTGATTGGTGCACAGTTGCAGTGGTCACCCCACCACCCACCGCGTCACCGCCAATATCACCACCGGCATCGTCACCAACCCCAGTGCGGTAGACACCGCCACGCTGGCTGTCACCTCGTCCTCGGCCACGCCATAGCGCTGCGAAAACAAAAACACATTCGCCCCCACGGGCAGCGAGGCCGCCACGATCATCACGGCCAGCGGCAGGCCCGAAAGGCCCAGCGCCCAGCCCAGGGCCGCCAGCACCATGGGGTGCACCACACATTTGACGAGCGCAATGCGCATGGCCGCCTTGAAATGGTGGCCCACCTTGGTAAAGGCCAGCGTCACCCCCACCAGCAGCAGCGCAATGGGGCCGAGTGCCTGGCCCAGCAGTTGCAGCGGCTTGTCCACCACCTCGGGCAACACCAGGCCGGTTTGGGCGAACAACAGGCCCGCGATGATGGGCAGCGGCACCGGGTGCACGATGCCGTTGCGCATGGCCTGTAGCACAGTGCGCCACATAGGCTGCTGCGCCCCGCCCTCCCGCCCCGCATGTTCGCGGGCCGCGGCCAGCTCGAACACCACGGTGGCGGCCGTCAGCAGGATGAGCGAGTGCACCGAGATCAGCGTGAACAGCGTAACCAGCCCCGCATCGCCAAACACCAGGCCCACCAGGGGCACCCCAATCATCAGCGTGTTGCTGAAGGTATTGGCCAGCGCACGCGCCGCGCCCAGGCTGGTAAACCCCTGCACGACTAGCGTGGCCGCGTACACGATGCCAAACGCCACGAAGTAGATGCCTACGGGGCCGAAGTTAAGGTCTTCGATGTGCACCGAGCTCATGGTGCGAAACAGCAGTGCGGGCGTAAGCACCATGAACACCAGGTTGGCCAGGTCCTTCACGGCCACGGCCCGAATCCAATTGCGACGCCCTACATAAAAGCCTATGGCAATGAACAGGACGACGGGAATCAGCGAGACAAAGACGGGGGAGTTCACGGAGACGGAGCGCAGCAGTGCAGAGATACGACGGGCGCAGATTGTCTCTCACCGGGCCAAAAGCCGCAGGGCGGTCAAACAGCGAGTTGAACGCCCTCGATCCGGTTTCTGCCGTTATTTTTGGCCGCATACAACTGCCCGTCCACGGCTTCGATGAAGCTGGAAGGTGTGGTCGAAGCCCCCGGAGTGATGGTGCCCACACCCACGCTGACGGTGACGAATTGGTCGTGCGGCGATTGCGCATGGGGAATCGCCAGCTTGCGGATCAGCCGCTGGCAACGCTCAGCCACCTTGCGCGCCACGGTGGCATCGGCCCGCGGCAGCAGCACCATGAACTCTTCCCCACCGAAACGCGCCACAAGGTCCTGCGGGCCATCAAGCGCCAGACTCAGCGTGTGCGCGATCTCCACCAGGCATTTGTCACCCCGGACATGGCCGTAAATGTCGTTGTATTGCTTGAAGAAATCGATGTCGAACATCAGGATGGACAGAGGCAGCCTGTTGCTGCGCGCGCTTTCCCATTCCAGCTCCAGGCTGGCATCAAACCGGCGCCGGTTGGCAATGTTGGTCAGCCCGTCCTTGAACGACAGCGCCTCCAGCTCCTTTTGCATCGCGAGCAGTTTTTCTTCGGTTTTCTTGCGCTCACTGATGTCGAACATGAAGCCGATCAACGCCTCTGGCTCGCCCTGGTCGTTGCGCACCACATGCACCACGTCGCGTATCCACACATAACCGTTGCTCGTGGTCAGTGCACGGTAATCCGCCTCGTGGTCCACCCCGGCTTGCGATTGCGCCACGCAGAAGTTGACCACGTGGTCACGGTCATCGGGGTGCATGCGCATGGCCCAGTCTTCCACACCCATCCAGCTCTCCGGGCTCCAGCCCAGCAGCGCTTCGATCTGCGGGCCGATATAGGTAAACCGCTTGGTGGCCCAGTCGATCTTCCAGGGAATGGCTTTCGTGGATTCCAGAAGGGTCTGATAAACCGCGCTGTCACTATTGATGTCGTTCATATCGGACATGGTCAATGTCTCCCAGGTGGATACGAGAACGGTGCGGCACAGGCGAGTCCGGCGACCGCCAGCGGCAGAGAATGAAGGGAAGCGTACTTTAATTCTGTGAGGGCTCTTGCTAAAGCCCACTTTGGCGATGGCAGAACATGCAATGCAGTGAGGCTGGTGCGGCCTTGCGGGGACTAGGAGCCTGGCGCAAGGCCGGGCCATTGTGCTCGCTCTGCTTTCCTCTGCGCAGTATCAACGACGATCGATGGTGATAAAAAATTCTGCTACCGCTTATTCGAAAAGCAATTATTGTCATCAAAAATACACCAATTACTTTTGGCGGTTTGGCAGGGAAGCGCCGCTATTCAACGTTTGAACTAATCGAAAAAGCCCGCGAAGCTGGGGAAAATTTACTGCAGCGAGTGGCTATATACGGATATATTTTCTTTTCAAGGCTATGTTTGCTTTCGTCGAAGAAGTAAAGTCGCTCCAATCAGTGCCGGAAATATTGCAGCCGCTACGATGGCAGGGCCGACAATATCGGGGAAGGCGCTGGCACCCGCGAGTTCAGCGTACTGCGTAATGGCTTTACCGCTTGAGAAAGAAGTCGCAACTCCGATCAAGACAAGCATGCCAGCAAACAAAGGCTTCTCCCAGGGCGCGGCATCCGTTTTCGTTTCAGCGTCTTCAAAACAATGATTTGCGATCAGTACGGCGAGGGCTGCTACACAGCCAGCGACCGCGCCTTCGGGTTGGCCCAGAAGCGGGAACAGCGCAAGCTCATTGCCAAACGTGAACGCAAATGTCGACATAGCCCAGAACACTGTCAGTCGTGAGTAGCTGGTGCGTTGGAATGCGCGCGCCAACAAGCACCCTAGCGTGGCCCAACAGGCTGCGATGATGAATGCAAAAGTCATTCAGTGTTATTGATAGACAAACAATAAAACCTGGCCCTTGCGGTACTTCGACCGGTTTGGCCATTTTGCGATCTACGCGGATTTTCCGAGGTCTCGCACAATTCGATCATGAACAAAGCCTGGGTTCATCCGCTCTCGGAGACCGTTTGCGATCCAGACCCACGGAATCGTTTCGATTTCCCCATTCAGCGCGCTGATGGTTTCCTTGGCTTCATTGGTAGCCCCGCATGCATAACAAGCGACCGCAAACTGGTTGAGGCCATAACCAAAGAAGCTGCCGTTTGGATTTTCGAGTTTTTGCCCCAACGTACTTGGATTTGCGTCGAGCCATGCGTAGAGCGCTGCGCTTACTTTGTCGGCATGCTCTTTGGAGCGTATTTTCTTGAGACCATCCCGTCCATGGGCCAGGACATATTCGTTGTAAGAAGATGCCACCAAACTATGAATGATGCTTCCACGGGGCGCATGTCGTGAGGCCTCCTGTGAAAATTTGAACATTTCGCGATGGCTCCCACCCCATTTCTGCGTTGTGGCGGTGAAGTATTTGTAATGCGCTGGCCAATGAAGTGGCGCGCGGGAAATTGCCTCTGAAAACAAACGGCTCAAATGCTCTCTGGAAGCATCGCCACCCAATTCTGCGTGAATGAGCCATGCATAGGGATCAGCAGATGCAGAGTCAAGGCGCGCTGCAATATGCAGCGGCTCCTTGGCATCCTTCAAGCTATCCAAAAATGGCTTCCACGCAGCTGAATCAACGTCTTTCGCATATGAACTACCGCGAATGTTCCAGCCTGTCGTAATGAGGCTCGCACCCAGCACCGTATGGGCCAGGGACGAACGGGAACATGCTTTTGCCCATGTAGCAGCCAAAGGCACAGACCCACTGCTTACACCAAATCCGTAGATCAGCCGTTCACGACTTTCATCGTTGGCGCTAGAGAGCATCAGCTCAGCCTCTTCATACGCACCTTGCTCAACTTTTCGCACCAACCGCTGGGATGCAGCTTGGGCTGAATTGCCCGCAACGACAGCGTGCGGCTTTAAACCGATGAGTTTGAGAAGTGACATCAATGAAACCCAAGTGGAAAACCGGATTCAGACGACGGCACATCAAGCCGCATCCGTCGGGCAAAGAACCGCTGCACTTTCCCTTTGGGTATATCAATCATGGCGGCATGGGGGTAGAGGCTCCCAAGGCTCCCGGGCGGTAAGTGAACGCAGGTGCTTCGGCGCGATGCTACTGCATCCGTTTTTCTCCAAGAATTCATAGAGAACACAGGCTGGCAGCCCCACCCCACCAGCCCGGTCGCCTCACATGCGCCTTCGCATCAAAACGCCACCTTCACCCCCACCGCAATACTCCGCCCCATCAACGGCGCCGCATTCTTGATGAACGAGGTGTGCGCATACGCCAGGCGGTCCGTCAGGTTGTTGGCCTTCAAATACACCTGCCAAGGCGTGCCGCTGCTGAGCTGGCCGTTGTAGCTCACCCCCAGGTTCAGCATGCCGTAACCCGGCGTGGCGGTTTCGAACGCGGCTACGCGGTTTTGGCGGGCCACTTGCACCCATTCGATCTGGCCTTCCCAGGCATTCCAGTTGGCGTCCAGGCGCAGGCCCGCGCGGGTGGCGGGGATGCGGGGCAGCAGGCCACCACTGGCGAGCCGGGCGCGCACGGTGTCGCCGAACAGGGTGATGCCCAGGTTGCGCGTGATGCGCTGGCGCACCTGGCCTTCGATGCCGGTGAAGGTGGCGTCGGCTTGGCTGTATTGCAGCAGTTGCAGGCCATCCACCGCGTCGAGCGTGCGGCCGTAGATGTAGTTGTTGATGCGGTTTCTGAACACGCTCACGCCGAAGGTGGTGTCGCCGCTGGTCTTCTTCAGGCTCACGTCGATGTTCTGCGATGTTTCGGAGCGCAGGTCGGCGTTGCCGCGCTCGTACGTGCTGGTGGCCATGTGCAGGCCGCGTGCGTACAGCTCTTCGGCCGAGGGGGCGCGGCTGGCGTGGGTGAACGAGGTGCCGACCTGGTAGCCGGGCGTGAACTTCCACACCGCGCCCAGCGATGCGGAGGTGCCGTTGTGGCTGCGTTCGATGCCGCTGGTCAGGGCCTCGGCCGTCTGGCGGTCGTGGCGCAGGGCGGCTTCAAAGCGCCAGTCGCCCAGGCGGTATTCCTCCAGCGCAAAAAAGCCCAGCTTGCGGGTGATGGTGGGCTCGACATAGGCCTCTTCGCCCACGGCGCTGAACTTGCGCTGCGAGGTTTGCAGGCCTACCACCCCCTTGAAGCCTGCCAGCGGCAGGTGCTGCAGCTCGATGCGCGTATCATAGGCCTTGTTCTTGAAGGTGGTGGCGATGGCGCCGCCCTCGACCTCGTCGTGCACGTAGTCGGTGACGCCCGCGCGCAAGCGCAGCGCCGAGAAGCCCGTGAACGGGTTGCGCAGCTCGCCGCGGATGTCAAAGCGCTCGCTGCGCAGGTCCACGACCGGCACTTCGCCGTGGTCATGGTCGTGATCGTGGTCATGGCCGTCCCCCTCCTCGCCCTCATGGGCGCCGCAGTGCAGGTGGTTGCCGTGGGTGTGGCAGCCTTCAAAGCTGTGGTTGTGGCCCGGCAGGCCGTATTTGGCGGCCTGGCGCGTATAGGCGGCGCCCAGGTAGCCACGCTCGCCCACCCACGACAAGCCCACGCTGCCGGTGTGGGTGCGGTTGAAGCTGCCCAGCACCTTGCGGGTGGCTTCGCCCTCGGGCGCCCAGCCTTTGCCGACGCGGTAGTCGCCTGCGTCGCGCGCCACGCCTTCGACGTGCACGGCCAGGTTGCCGGTGCCGCCGGTGAGAGAAAAGGCCCCTGCCCCTTCGCGCGCGCCGGTGTTGGCGCGCAGCTCAGCGCTGCCTTCATAGCCTTTTTGTGGGACAGCGGTGGGCACCTTGCCGTCGAGCACATTGACCACGCCGCCCACGGCGCCGTTGCCATAGACCAGGGCCGATGGGCCGCGCAGTACTTCGATCTGGGTGGCGAGCATGGGTTCGGAGACCACGGCGTGGTCGGGGCTGATGGTGGAGGCGTCGTGCAGCTCAGCGCCGTCGCTCAGCACCTTGACACGCGGGCCATCCATGCCCCGGATGATGGGGCGGCTGGCGCCCGCGCCGAAGTGGCTGCTGGTGATGCCGGGCTCGCTGTTCAAGGTTTCGCCCAGCGTGGCCTCGCGGCGGCGCACAAGTTCATCGCCCTCGAGCACGGTGGCGGGGGTGGTCATGTCGTTGGCGCCCAGTTGCAGGCCGCTGGCGGACACGGTGACGGAGGGCAGGCTGGGCGCGGCCTCGGCGGCAGGCGCGGTCTGCTGTGCCTGGGCGACCTGGGTGATGCCCGCGCTCGACAGCGCCAGCATGGCGGCAGCCAGGGCCACGGGGCGCAGGGCGGGATGGCGGCGGTGAGCAGAGGATCGGAGGGGGTGAGAAAAAGTGGTCATGGTGGTTGCTTGCGACAGCGGCATGCAGCCCCGCGCCACACGGCACGAAGCTATGAATAAAAATGCCTCTAGCGCTTGATAGTCAAGCGCTAACAGCTATGAAATCAGGAGTAAAAGGCGCAATACATGCGCCCGCACAGGGCCATGCAACAACCCTGCAGAAAGCAGTGCAGAGGTGGGGTAAAAGGCGCCGCGCTTCAGGCCGCTGGCGGGCCGCGCGCCTGGAACAGCGCGATGTGCGAAACCCCAGCACGCCCCGCAGAGTGCGGGGGCGGGGCCTGCGGGGGCACGGCGTCGGGCAGCACCAGGGTGGCGCTGTGCAAGGCATCGCCCAGCGCCAACTGGTCAAGCAAAAGGCAGTCTGCCGGGGCATGGTGGGCCAGAAACGACGATGGCCACGGCCCGTGGCCCTGCTCTGCCGCTGCCGGGGCCTGCTGCCCGGCATGCACATGGTCGAGCGCGCCGCCGTGGGCCACCTGGTGCAGCCGCCCCAGTGTGGGCGCCACCAGCAGGGCCAGCAGCAGCCAGGCCAGGGCCAGGCGCTGCGCCACCCGCGCCTGCAGGCGGCGCGTGGGTTGGAGCGGGTGGAAGGCGCGGGTCACAAAGAAAGAAAAAATCGAGGCTGGAGAAGGAGGCTCGGCTATTTCACCGGCACCGCATCCACCATGCGGTAGAACAGGCCGTACTGGTCGTCAGACAGCAGCGTGAATGTGCCCTCCACCACCACGGGCTCCAACGAGTAACGCACGGGCGTCTTGGCCCGCACCTCGATCATGCTCTCAGGCCCGCCGGGGATGCAGAACGAGCAGGTCAGCGGCACCGAGGTGAGCAGAAAGTACGTGTGCGTGGCTTTGCTGACCTTGAGCGGCATCATGAAACCCTGGAAGCGCTGCGTGGTCTTGTTCATGCTCTTTTGCACGTCATTGAACACGGGCAGGATGCCGTCCTTGGTGGTCTTCTTGCCCAGGTCGGTCAGCACCGACCAGGGAACCACGTCATTGCGCTGAGGCAGCGGCGCAATCGGGCTGTTCGGGCTGTGATAGCCCGCGCCCGAACCGGGCGGCACCACCGTGCCAGCGCCCTCGGGCAGGGGCGATGAAAGCACGGGCGTTGCCGCTGAAGCAGGCTTGGCGGCAACACTTTGCTGGGCCTGCGCACCGCCAGCCAGGGCCAAGGCGGCCACCCAAACGACGAAGTGGAGCGTTCGGCGACAGGTGGGGGTCAGGGCTTGGGACATGGCGGGCATGGGTAAAAAGAGGACTCTCAGGCACTCAGTGTGCGTGCTTCATACCGCAGTATTTTCCGATGGCCAGGCTTTTACATGCGGCTTGCAGGTCTTTCTGGCACTGGTCATGGCCCTTGCCCGACTCCAGGCACTTGGCAGCAGCCTCGTGCGCGGCGGCCATGGCGCGGTGGCGGGCGATGTCTTCCTTGGTGTCCTTGTCGTTGTGTGCCTGGGCATGGGCCAGCGCACCCACAAGCAGCATGGGCGCCAGGGCAAGAGCGATAAAGCGTTTTTTCATGACAAGCCTTTCATTTCAGTTGGTTGGGTTTGAAATCAGCAATAAATAAATAGATAGATAAGTAGCGGTAGCTGCGTCAGGGCTGGCTCAGCAAATCGGCCACATCGGTGCGATAGGCCTGCATGGCGGGCAACAAGGCGGCCAGCGCCGCCACACCGGCCGCCAGCAGCGGCACGCCTGCCTCGGCGGGCAGCCAGATCCAGCCCGTAACGGGCAGCAGCCCCTGCGCCTGCAGCGCCCAGCCCAGCCCATGTGCTAGGCCATGGCCCAGCAGCAGGCCCAGCGCAGAGGCCATGGCCGCCAGCCACAGGGCCTCGCACAGCACCAGCCCGGCCACACGACCCGGTGGCGCGCCCAGCATGCGCAGCATGGCAAGGTCTGCCCGGCGCTCGCGCACGGCGTTCCACAGCGCGATGAACACGCTGAGCGCGGCCACCGCCAGCAGCACGCCGCCAAAGGCGCGCAGCACATCAATCCCCACGCCCAGCAGGCGCAAGAGTCGCGTGACTTCGATGGCGGGCGCCGCCGCCTGCATGGCGGTGTTGCTGTTGACCTGGCGCGGCAAGGTGACGGCGGCCATGGGCGTGCGGTAGCGCACCAAGGCCACGGTCACCTCGCGCTCTTGCTTCAATATCTCCAGGTCCTCGGCATCGTTGGCCGTGGCGGTCTCGTGCACCATCCAGACGGATTCGGTGCTGGT